>JBCCYG010000134.1:0-6158 GCA_039190145.1 Pseudomonadota bacterium
ATCAGGTATGTCCACCGGACGCGTCCTGTTGTTGTGCATTTGCAGCAAGCATAACCATAAATCGCAGGGTGGACTAGGTCTTAACCATCGCCCTCACGCGCGCTGCGAGCCCGGTGAGTTCCGGGTCCTCGATCCCCAATTTCTGGAGATGCGCCGCCGTGTTGTAGAGATATTCCGTGTTCGGCCCGCGCCCTCCCACAGCGCGCGCTATCACTTCCGCCTGCCGCGTCAGGGGCAAGCCGCCGCAATACTGCACATGGTCCCGCGCCACGATGTAGGCCAAGGCCGCCACTTCGCGCCCATCCGCCAGGCGCAAAGGCACCTCAGCCTCATAATACGCCGATGAAATCAGCTCCCGCTCCCGCAAATCCGCCAGCACGGCGTCATGACCGTCCTCAGGAAGCTGAAACGCCATCCCGTCACAGACCGCGCCTTCATCGGTGTCTAAAGCGAGCACAAGCCCCGGCTCCTCCACCGTGCCGCGGTGGTGGATCGACCACATGCAAAAGCTCCGGCGATAGCCCTCGAGCCGCGCTAAGCACGCATCAGCGGGCACAAAGCCCGGGTTCCACATGAGCGAGCCATAGGCGAAAACCCAGGTCTGAGGAGGCGCTTCCATTCCCATGGGGCGCGGCTATAGAGGTCGCGGGAGCAAAGGAAAATAGGCAGAGCAATGCGCTGGATCATCTGGGTACTGGCCATCGCCACGATCTTTTGGTCGGGTTATTGGTTCGTGGCCGCCTCGTTCATCGAACGCGGCGCCACCGCCTGGTTCGACGAGCGCCGCGCCGAGGGCTGGCAGGCCGAGGTCGCGAGCCTTGAGACTTCGGGCTTCCCGTACCGCTTCGACACCCGCCTGACCGACGTGGCCCTCGCCGACCCGAGCACCGGCGTCGTCTGGCAGATGCCGCAATTCGACGTCGCCTCGCTGGCCTACCGCCCCAACCACGTCATCGCGCTCTTTCCAGACACGCAGACACTCTCGTCACCCTTCAACACGCTAACAATCACGAGCGAGGACATGCGCGCCTCTGCGATCGTCTCAGGCACCAGCATCGCCCTTGCGGAAAGCACCGCCGAGCTAGCCAATGTGAGCGCCCGCTCAACCCAGGGCTGGGAGGTCCTCCTGGAAAAAGGCCTCCTTGCCGCACGCTCTCGCGGGCCAGAGCCCAACACCTACGACCTCTTCTTTGAGGCGACAAACCTGCGCCCCTCCGATGCGCTACGCCTCGGTCTCGATCCCCAGGGCCGCCTCCCCGACACATTCGAGACGCTCAAACTCGACGCCCGCGCTTCTTTTGATGCCCCGTGGGACCGGTTCGCCATCGAGCGCGCCCGCCCGCAGCCCACCCGCATCGAGCTCAACGAATTTGACGCCAGCTGGGGCCAGCTCAACTTGCGCGCCGTGGGCGAGCTCGACGTCGATGGCACCGGCACGCCCGAGGGCCGCATCACGGTCAAGGCCACCAATTGGCGCGAAATCATTTCCATCGGGCAGGCCCTGGGCACGATCCCCGACGGCATGGTCCCGACAATCACCCGCGGCCTTGAGCTCCTCGCCAGCCTATCGGGCCCGCCCAACACAATTGACGTCCCGCTCACCTTCGCGGGCGGTTTTGTCAGCCTCGGCCCCATACCGCTCGGCGCAGCGCCTAAGCTGCGCCTCCGCTAACCCTTCTTTGTTCCGAAAATACTCCGGGGGAGGCGAAGCCGGGGGCAGCGCCCCCAAAATTTTACCGACAGAACGGTCCGGACCGGTAACTTGCCGTATCAAAGTGAAAGTGGTCGCGATGAAAGCGATCCGATTCCGGGCCGAGCACCGTTCCAAAAGGCCCGCAGGCCTCGCGCCACATCCGTCTCAACGCCCGCCCATCGCGGCCATTGCCCCAACCCGTAAGCACAGTGATCTCGGAGCCGTCGGCCAGCCCGATCCCGGCAATGTCGATGGCGCGCCCCTTCCCGTGCTCGGAAATGCGCGCCCCCGGCCGATGGTTCCGCGTCCGGCATACATAATGCGCCACCACACGCAGGCTCTCGGGCCCGCCCCCGCGCCGACCCACGGCGGGCTTCACGCCATCTTCGATCCAGGTGTTGAGCGCGTTCGCCGTCGGACAATCCATGATCGCGCCCACGGAAAGCTGCAGCCCCGCGGCTTCGCGGAGCCGGATCGGGTCTGCCACGCCGCAGCCCGACACGCTACTGGTGATCGGATCGACCCGCTCCCCGAGCAGGGCCGGGTTCCCGCAAACAGACGCAAAGGCCGCGCCGTTTGGGCGCTCCTTCGGCCTAAGGGACGAAAACGGCGAACAAGCCGCCGTTACCGCTGTCGCTATTAAGAGAATAACTGCAAGCCGCATCACTTCCTGCTCCTACCAAAATCAGGCGCATCAGTATCTTGTCCTGCTTGGATGATGCCGCGCCGGATTGCACGCGTCCGAGTGAAGTAGTCGTGAAGTAGCGGACCATCGCCGGTCCGGATCGCTCGCTGGAGCGCAAAAAGCTCTTCGGTGAACCGCCCGAGGATCTCGAGCGTCGCATCCTTGTTGGTCAGAAAGACATCTCGCCACATCGTTGGATCCGACGCCGCGATGCGCGTGAAATCCCGAAAACCGGCAGCGGAGTAGTTAATCACCTCGGAATCCGTCACCCGCTTAAGGTCGTCCGCGACGCCCACCATCGTGTAAGCGATGAGGTGCGGCGCGTGGGACGTCACCGCGAGCACGAGGTCGTGGTGGTCTGGGTCCATAACGTCGACCTCGGAACCCAACGCCTCATAGAGCGACCGAAGTCGCGCCACGGCCTCAGGGTCTGCCTCCCCGGGGGTAAGCAGCCACCATTTCCCGTCGAAGAGCTCCGCAAAGCCGGACCGCGGCCCGCTATGCTCTGTCCCCGCGAGCGGGTGCGACGGGACGAAGTGTACGCCTTCCGGCAGATGCGGCCCCACCGCGCTGATCACGGCCCGCTTGACCGAACCCACATCGGTGACCGTTGCCCCAGGCTTCAGATGCGGCCCCATGAGCTGGGCCACCGCCTCCATGGCGCCCACCGGTACGGCCAAAACAACAAGGTCCGCGCCCTCCACGGCCTCTGCAAGCGTGTCATGCACCGAGTCGCACAGCCCGATCTCCCGCGCGGTCTCCCGCGTTTCGGAGGATCGCGCATAGCCCGCCACGTGGCCGGCCAGCCCGTCCTGCTTCATGCGCCAAAACATAGACGACGCGATGAGGCCAAGACCCACCAGCGCCACGCGCTCATAGATCATGCATCGACCCCCATGAACGCTTTCACAGAGGCAACCACGCGGGCCGAGCCCGCCTCGTCGCCCACCGTGATGCGCAGGCCCTCGGGGAAGCCATAGCCACCAACTTTACGTACCAGAATGCCGTCAGCCTTAAGCGCCGCCTCGCAAGCGGACGCCTCCTCTTCCGACCGGAACCGCGCGAGGACGAAATTCGCCTCGCTCTCATCACATCCAAGGCCCAGCGCGCGGAGCTCGCCTGTGATCCAGTCCCTGAGCCGCGCATTCTCGGCCACGCATCTTTCCGCGAATGCCCTGTCCCGTACAGCAGCCTCCGCCGCCGCCAAAGCGGGGCCGGACAGGTTGAATGGCTGCCGCACTCGGGTGAGCACTTCGATCACCTCGCGCGAGCCATAGCCCCAGCCCACGCGAAGCCCGCCAAGCCCGTATAGCTTAGAAAAGGTGCGCGTGGCGACCACGTTGGGTCGCGACGCCGCAAGCGAAGCAAAGCCGTCATAACCCGCCCCATAGGCGCGCGCATATTCGGCATAGGCCCCATCAATAACGAGCATCACATCCGCGGGTAATCCGTCGGCCAGCCGAAGAATCTCAGCATCCGGGAGCATCGTGCCCGTCGGGTTCCCCGGATTGGTGACAAAGACGACCCGCGTCTTCTCCGTCACCGCGGCAAGGATCGCATCAACGTCCACCACGCGGTCCCGCTCGGGGACCTCGACCGGCGTCGCACCCGCCGCCCGTGCCAGGATCGGGTACATCGAAAAGCCGTGCTCGGTATGGATCACCTCGTCACCCACGCCCGCATAGCACTGACAGATAAACTGCAGCACCTCGTCGGACCCCACGCCGCAGATCACAAGCTCCGGGTCGAGCCCGTGCACCTCTGCGATTGCCGCGCGCAGCGGCCCATGATCCGTCGAGGGGTAGAGATGCATCGAGGCCGCCGCGCGGGCCAAGGCCTCCTGGGCGGCAGGTGGTGGCCCAAACGGGTTTTCATTTGAGGAAAGCTTCAACACCTCAGCGCGCCCCGCAATGGCGGACGCCCCGCCCTGATAAAGCGCGATCTCCATGATCCCCGGCTGTGGTGTCGGTGCGCTCACCGGCCTCTCCTCCAACTCGCCCGCGTCCCATAGCGCGGCCCGCGCGCCGATGCTAGGCCGCGTCGCTTCCGCCGCTGTCATAGGCCGCGCGGTTGGCAAATACCTCGCCCATATGGGAAAGCCCCCACTGCGCCATGGCCCGCATGGGCGCCTCGAGCGATTTGCCGAGGGGCGTCATCGAATAGGTCACCACACGCGGAAAGCCGCACTCTTCCATTCGCGCGATGAACCCGTCGCGCTCCAGATTGCGCAGGGTCTGCGTGAGCATCTTCTTCGAGATGTCCGGGATCACCCTCTGCAACCCGCTAAAGCGCTGATCGGCCTCTCCAAGCGCACAGATGACAAGGATGCTCCATTTATCCCCCACAGGGTCGAGGATATCGCGGATCGGGCAGGTCTCCGGGCGCAGCGGGTGCATCTTCTTCCTCTCTTCAGCCTCGTGAGGCGCGGCGCGACCCTCACGCTTTCGTGACGGCCAAACCCTAAGGTTACAAAAAAGTGCCTTATCGCCAATGAAGGTCTCTAATGGATACCTATCCATCCATTGCTGGAATGGAAAGGAAATCCTATGCTTCTCCTCAACAGACGCGCCGTGCTCCAGGCCGGTGCCGCCGCCGCCCTCGTCCCGTCTCTGGGCCGCGCCGCGCCCGCTTCCTTCGAAGTCTTCAACGGCTCCCCAATCGCGGAATACGTGGCCTCCACGATGATCGTGGGCGACGAAAGCCTAGCCGTCATCGACGCGCAATTCACCAAAGCAGACGCCATGCTCCTCGCAGATCAAATCGCGGCCACGGGCAAACGGCTAGAGACGATCTTTGTCACCCACATCCACCCCGATCACATGATGGGCCTAGTCGTCCTCCGCGCCCGTTTCCCCGAAGCCCGCGTCGTCGCACATCCCGCCGTGGCCGAACTTCTGAGCCAGATTGGCAAAGACATCTTCGCTCTGCGCCAGGAGCTCGCAGGTTACGCCGCCACCGATGAATGGATCGCGCCGGACCCGCTCCAGGGGCCCCTGACGCTCGAGGGCGAGAGCTTCGAGGTGCTCGACCCCATGGTCGGCGACACCGCCCTCGTCACGCCGGTCCACCTCCCGCAATTCGATGCGCTGGTAGCCTCTGACGTTGTCTATTCCGGCACGCCGGTCTGGGTCGCCGAGACGATCACGCCCGAAACCATCGCAGCCTGGCAGGGCTCGCTAGACCGGCTCGATGCCATCGGCGCTAGCACCGTGATCGCCGGCCATGACGGCGAAATCGCCTATGAAGGGACCGCCATCGACTACACACGCGGCTTCCTTGCGCGTTGGGAAGAGGCCCTCGCGAACTCCAACGACCGCGCCTCGCTGACGGCGGCAATCCGCGATGTGGTTGGCGTTGATCCGCAGAACTTCTTCATGCGATTCGCGCTCAACGCGGTGTACCCGGAGTAAATGAAAAAGGGCGGCCTCCAGGGCCGCCCTTTCCTAACTCGGTGCGCGGAGAGCTTAGTTCTGCGCGTAGAATTCGATGACGAGGTTCGGTTCCATCATCACCGGGTAAGGCACATCGGAAAGACCCGGCGTCCGCGTGAACGTCGCGGTCATCTTCGAATGGTCAACTTCCATGTAATCCGGCACGTCACGCTCCGGCAGCTGCGTGGCTTCGAGCACCGCCGCCATCTGCTTGGACTTGTCGCGCACTTCGATCACGTCGCCTTCCTTCACGCGGTAGGACGGGATGTTCACGCGCTTGCCGTTCACCTTCACATGGGCGTGGTTCACGAACTGACGTGCTGCAAAGATCGTCGGCACAAACTTCGCG
>JBCCYG010000135.1:0-6123 GCA_039190145.1 Pseudomonadota bacterium
CCTGACTGGCGCGGATCGACCACGGCCCCTCGGCTCCGTCGCCTTCGAGCAAGATGCGCTCTGGCGTCCGGTTGATCTGGCGAACTGTCATCTCCGGCTTGAACGTTAGCCGCGGCGCGTCCGCAATCGCCTTCCGGACGACAATCGCCAATTCGTTGGTGTTGATTGCCAATTCCTCGGTCATGAAACCGCCGAGAAAAAAGTCTGGGTTGAAATGCTCGGCCATTTCGTCGGTGCTCATCCGGCGCGCAAGCCGGCCGGGGCGACGGCCAAGATAATTGGCGTTCCGGTCCTCGGCCATGGTCTTGGCGGCTAGGTCGGAAAGCATCTCGAAGTGCTCTTCCAACGCGTCAGGGCTCATGAGAGAATCCGTTGGCACCAAATAGGCAAAGGGTCGGCCGACCGACACGTCGCCAATGGACGGCCCGACCAGATCACGGAGCACCGGCTCGAAGTTCAAAGCGCCCACCAATTGCTGTCGCGCCGTCGCCGCCCCCGCTTCAGCAGCATAAATGAGGCCAAGATGAATCTTTCCCTCGTTCCGGAGGCTGGCGCGGTTCAACGCAACGGCATCGCGCTCCAAAAGCGTGACACTGACCCCCCGCTTTGCCAACGTTAGAGCAGCAGCAGCTCCCGCGAGACCAGCACCGACGACGACAACATCACTTTCAAATCTCTTCATGACACAACCAATAGCCTGCGACCCACAGCGACGAAAGCTACCAATAAAGATGCCGTGGTATCAGGCCGGGGCCGTTCGCTCACCCGGTTGGGTCAGTCCGAAATCGCGTCGATATCATGAAAATTCTCGGCAAGGTGCATACCAATAACGGGAGTTCGGTCTGAGGCGCCTCGTCTTTTGGCTCACGCCCATTTAGCCGCGTCTGGAATGGTCGGGCCATTAAACCCAGAACAGCGGCCATTTCTAAACGGTCGAAGCCCTCTCGGGCTACGAAACTGACTTGCCCGCGAGGTCTGATTGACCTGTCAGCAAGTGCTTGTCCTTACCCGTTAGTCAGGCAGTTCGTTCATTGTACGTAAGACGAGTGCATCCATAGTCATCAACGGCTCAAAGTCAAAACGGCAGCGAGATACTCTTTGGCATTTTCCGTGAGACGCCTAGAGAGCAGTGCGCGATTGATAGTAAAGGCCGTGATCACCGGCGCGGCACAAACGCGTTTGCTCTCATCGAAGCAACCGTGACCCAACCTGAACGGACGATCTCAAAGTGAATTAGGTGATTACTCCGCGTCGACCGCTTTGCGGCCTCAATCCCGCCATTTGCTGTCCCGTCTGCCAAGCACGCCTCTGCCCAGGTCCAGTCTATAGCTTGTCTGCTATCTCCTCACACCAGCGCGGCACGGTTTCTGTGGCGGGGCCGGGGATAACCTCTTCGAAATGGGGGTTGCCGGAGGGCTGGAGGGTCAACTCCCAGCAGCGCGCGCCGTACTCTGCGGCCACCTCGGCAAAGCCCGCCGCCGGGTAGACCTGACCTGAGGTGCCGAGCGCCGCAAAATGTGTCGCTTGCGAAAGCGCCTCATAGATGCGGTCCATCTCAAAGGGCATTTCGCCGAACCACACGATATCGGGCCGCGTTTCCGGCGCGCCGCAGGCCGGGCAGGGGTCCTCTGACGCCATCTCGAGCGCGCATTCCCAGCGCGCCTGGCAAGCCCCGCAGCAGGCGCGCGAGAGCTTGCCATGCATCGCGATGTGGCGGCGGTGGCCTGCGCGGTCATGGAGCCCGTCGACATTCTGCGTCACGAGCAGCATCTGCGCGCCCAGCCTCTCTTGCAGTGTGGCGAGCGCGTAATGGGCGGCATTGGGCTCTGCCTCTGCCGCCGCTTTGCGCCTCGCATTGTAGAACCTATGCACCATGGCGCGGTCCCTCGCGAAGGCCTCGGGCGTGGCGACCGCCTCGGGCCGGTGCCCTTCCCAGAGCCCGCCCGCATCGCGAAACGTCGCGAGCCCGCTTTCGGCAGAGATGCCCGCCCCTGTCAGCACCACTAGCATAGGGGCACCATTGAGCCTGCCGCGCGCCCGTGCAACCCTCGCACCCATGCGCGTGCTCTTTGTCTGTCTTGGGAATATCTGCCGCTCGCCCAGTGCGGAGGCCGTGGCGCGGGCTGCAGGGATCGACTGCGACAGCGCGGGGACAGCGGGCTGGCATGTGGGCAAACCGCCCTATGGCCCGATGCAGGACGCCGCGAAAGCGCGGGGTCTCGACATGGCAGACCTGCGCGCGCGCCAGCTCACAGCGACGGATTTTGAGCGCTTTGACCTCATCCTGGTCATGGATGCTGATAATGCGCGTGAGGCCGAGGCTCTGCGGCCCGCGGGCAATACAACGCCGCTCAAACTGCTGACCGAATACGGCGAGGGGGCCTTCGTGCCCGATCCTTACTACACCCGCGATTTCCACGGGGCACTCGACCTCATCGAGAGCTGTGTCGCGGGTCTAAAAGCCGCGCTCTAAAGCGCCGCCCGACAGACACCCTCGGCGGTTTCGGCAAAATCCGTCCAACGGCGCCAAAACGCGTCGGCCGCAGGGCTGTCATCGAGCCGCACTTCATGTGCCCGCGCAGGATCGCCAAAGAAGCTCGCCCCGCGCCGCTGATCTGAGCCGTTGAGCTCCCGGTTCGCCACGCTCTGGATGCAACCGCAAAGCGCGCGGTTGGCGCTTTCGCGGCCCGAGCTCTCGCAAGCCGCGCTGATCGGGCCTTGGGAAAATTGAAGTCCGGCAGGGGCCCGGTTGGAGCGCCCGCCACAGGCGGCCAGGGCGACCACCATAAGAAGGAGGATAACTATCCGCATGTCTCTAACATCACTGCTCTGCGCTCTTTGGCGCGTTTTGTTCATAATGCCAGAGCCGCGGTGACCTGACAATGAGCGCTTGATCACAATCACGCCTTGACCCGGCGCGCCGGCGATGCACCTGACTATTATGCTCAGATTTACCGCCCTCCTCGCCTTCGCCGCCGCGCCCCTCGCCGCCGCGCCCTCCTTTACCGTCGATGCCGAGCATTCCGGCTTCCGCGAGTATTACTGCGTCACCAAGGGCACGATCACGAATACCGGCGACGTGACCCTGCGCGAGATCAACGGGTATTTCATCATCTATGAAAACGGTGTGGAGACCGCGCGGAGCCGCGGGACGTCGTTCATGGACCTCGAGCCAGGCGCCACCGTTGAGGGCTTTTCCGAGGCCCCCCAAGCGCCCTGCGACACCGCCACAAGCTACGCCTTTGTGGTCAATGCCTGCATGGAGGGGTTCAGCTTCATGGACCGCCAAGAATGCGCCGCCATGATCGCGCCCGCGGGCAGCGTAGAAAGTGTCGCCGCCCGCCCCTGAATCGTAGGGTGCGCACCGCGCACCTTACCTAGCGCCAAAACTCAGCGCGATCGTCGGGCCGGGGTACGTCGATCCGATACCCGTTCAGCGCACTTTATGGCCGCCACATGGCTCCGCACTCACATTGACGTGCAGGTGGCCAAACATCGACGTGCCGGGGGGCGGCCCGCTCCTCTCGGGAGGGTGCTCAGCACCCCCCTGCCGGGCAATGGATGGCGCGGCGGCTGCGCCTTGACCCCGCGCCGGGGCGCAAGGACAGCCACCACCGTAGGCCGGGCTTCAGCCCGGCGCTTCCCTATGTATCCACCGGCTTCGGCGGGCTCTCGGGCCTCTGATCCGCTGGTTCTGCTTCCATCAGTTCAGAGATGTACCCGCGCAAGTTCTCAAGGGTGAAATCACTCACATCCACGCCAAAGAAATACGCCGTACCAAAACACATCCCTCCGACGAACCACTTGTCCGAAAGCGTCTTCGCCATGCCGCGCACCCACTCCTCTCGAAACACCGCGCCAAGCGCCCTTTGCCTTGCCGCCTCGGCCTCCAGCTTTCCAAGCTTGGAGTTGAGGCGCTTGATCTCGGCTTCAAGCTCTTCCTCTCTCGTGGCTTGCGGCCCGTCTTTTCGCAGCGCCTCTGCAATCTGAGAAAAATGGGCGGGTAGCTCTTCCAGAAGCTCAAGGCCATCAGGAAGCCCATTAGCTGGAGCCTTCCGCTTGTAATCTGCGATCCCTTTGAGAATGAGAGCAGCCGCACTCTCCGCCATCGAGGCTGCCGCATTCGAATTCTTCAGAAGCTCGTTGACCCGATCCTTGACCAGAGTTTCATCGAAATGCGGCTCTCCATTTCGGTTACGCTGTAACTCCTCAATCCGCGCTGCTACCGCTGCCGGACCTTCGTCCCAGACGCTCTCTCCTTCCGGTGCGTCCCAATCGATCTTGGCCACCTCCAGCGCGAAATTCCAGTCGGTGAAGGTGCCATGCCACATCTGTTCGTACCACTGACGCCACCAGTTCCAGTCCGAGGAGAGAGCTAGGCGCTTCAGAAAGGCGTCATGGGTGGCTTCAATGTGCTCGACACCCTCGAAGCTGGGCCAGACCGGTTTGTTTTGAAAATGGTTCCATTTTGCCGGAGCTTCGGAGGTATGTTCCGAGTCCGCGGAAAATGCCGCGAAGGCATGAAACTGATCGGAAGCGTCAGCTGAAAATAGCACTGCGCTGAGTGTGTCCTCCTTAGCAGCAGCGACTGCCGACACATAGGTCCTGGTGAGAGGATTAGCCGAGAGATCTAGTGCAGTACGTGGCGGCAGGATAGGCAAAGATAATAGTGCGTCATCGAATTCTGTACTGACGGTCGCCGAAAGGGCGTCAACGGAACTTTGAAGCCACTCTGCGTCTTGATAACGCCCAAAGCCCCAAGTCATGGATAAGAGCGTAGCATGAAAGGCTGTCAGTACGGAGCCGTCAAACAACTCCTCTTCATGGAGGGCTAGGTTTGCCACCACGCGCAAGGTAGCGCGACAAGCAAGGATCGAGCGCGCCTCTGGCTCTGGCGTCTCGAAATACGCACGCGCTTCGTCTTTATTGGTAATCTTTGGCATGTCTCACACCGTCTTCCCGGCCCGCACCCTGTCACACTCGGTGCGCCATGCGCACCCTACGGGCCACCCGCCTTCCCCCTCAACCACTCCGCCAGTTCCACCTCATCAACAATCCCCTGCGCCGTGGCGATGATCTTCTGGCCCACCTCCTCGGTGTCCCAGTCGATCTCGATCCCATGGACCGTCAGTGCGACGTCCATGGTCTGATGCGCGGTCCGTTTGTTGCCATCATTGAAGACATGCCCCGTCGCGATCGCCACGGTGTAGGCCGCGGCCAGATCGAAGACGTCACCGAGCAGCCCATAGGCCAGACGATTGTCCACGCGGGCCAGTGCACCTTCCAGGGATTTATTCAGCGCTTCACCGGGCAACTCACCTGGGTTGAGCACCTCGTCATGAATCGCGCGGACGAGGTCCGGCGTCAGGAACGCGTCCATTACTTGTCTTTCAGGTAGTCGAGCACCGGCTGGTTGACGGCCCTGCGGCGATTGATGGCGTCCATGACGTCGTCCATGGACAACTCCCGCATGCTTCCTTGTGGCGGGACAGCCTCTGCCGGCACAAAATACCCCACCAGTTTCGAGTTCTTCATCACCGCCACGGGCCGCCCCTTGGCGCGGTCGAGCACCTTTTGTGGCTCGCGCATTTCGGTCATCGTGGCGATCTCGGTGGTGAGCAGGCGGGTCATCTTGTGGTCTCCTATACGCATTCAAATATACACTAGAATACACATTTGTCACGGGGCGGCCGCGCTTGACCGCTCCCCATCAGTGCCGCATATCCACCCCATGACGCCTTTGAAAAACATCCGCAATTTCTCCATCGTCGCCCATATCGACCACGGGAAAAGCACGCTTGCTGACCGGCTGATCCAGTCCACCAACACCGTGTCGGACCGCGATATGAAAGAGCAGCTGCTCGACTCCATGGATATCGAGCGGGAGCGGGGGATCACGATCAAGGCCAACACGGTGCGGATCGATTACAAGGCGCAGGATGGCGAGGATTACGTCCTCAACCTTATCGACACGCCCGGCCACGTGGATTTCGCCTATGAGGTATCGCGGTCCATGCGCGCCGTCGAAGGGTCTCTTCTGGTCGTGGATAGCACTCAAGGGGTCGAGGCGCAGACGCTCGCCAATGTCTACCAGGCCATCGATGCCGACCACGAGATCGTCCC
>JBCCYG010000136.1:0-6104 GCA_039190145.1 Pseudomonadota bacterium
ACATTTCGTGAGCTTCGGGGCGAGGTCGCCCGCTTCCGAGATCAGCGCATCGATGGTGGAGGCGTCGAGATTGTAAAGCGCCACGTCATGTCCGTTTTCGGCCATGTTAAGCGCGAGCGCGGAGCCCATCGTGCCTACGCCTACAAGCCCCATGGATGCTGTCGCCATCGTCGCCTCTCCTTTACACGTGCGCGACGTTAAACACGCAAGACGCGTGAGCGCCATGGCATTTAGTCTGGCTTTGTCCGCGGCCCCGGGGAGAATGCGGTCATGGAGATGTCTTTGGGCAACGTAGGATACCGGACGGACCTGGCAGTTGATGCCAGCCGACAGGCCTGGGCGGGGGACGCCCCGCGCCCGGTGCGATGGTCCGCGTGGTACCCGAGCGACCCAGATGCGAGCGCCCCAACGCTCCACAATTTGGGCCCTTTTCAAGTGGGAGCGATCTTCCCCGGTGCGCGGCTCGCGCCTGACATCGAGCGCTATCCTGTCGTGCTCCTATCGCACGGCACCGGTGGCTCTCCCGAGAGCCTCGGATGGCTTGCCCGGCATCTCGCTGCCGAAGGCTTCATCGTCCTTGGCGCGCATCACCACGGCAATACAGGCAGCGAGCCCTATCGGGCAGAGGGGTTCCTGTGCTGGTGGGAGCGCGCGGCGGATCTTTCGTTTTTGCTCGACACGCTTGAGGCGTCCGGGCCCTTTGCAGGCCGTTTAGACTTTCAAAACGTGCGGGCGCTCGGTTTCTCGCTCGGTTGCCATACAGCGCTTAGCCTCTTGGGCGCACGTGGGACCATGGCGCGCTTTGCGGCTTGGGCCTCCGACCACGAAAAGGAGTATCCACAATTCGCCTCAGGCCCGCCGGAATTTCCGGGCCTGGCAGAGAAAGCCGCGGGCCTTGCAGAGAACTCCGCCCCGTTTCGCAAGAGCTGGGAACGGCAGGGAACGGATTTCACGGATAACCGCGTGACGGCCGCTGTCACCATCGCGCCCCCGCCTCCGGTGCGGGCCTTTGACCGCGCAACACTCGCAGCGATTACGGCCCCGGTTTTGATCCTCACCGGCGAGGCCGATCAGGAGGCCCCGACCCATGCGGGCGCTCAGTGGCTGAAGGAGGCCAATGCGCGGTTCTCCCATGTGAGCCTCGGGCAAAATGTCGGCCATTACAGCTTCCTCGGGCAAGCGGTCGGTCCCGCCGAGGGCGAGATGGCCTTCCTCTTTGAAGACCTGCCGGGCATGAACCGGGCGGCACTCCATGCTGAAACGGCCCGCCTGGTGGTGGCGGCTTGCGCCGAGCCTGGCCGTTAACCGCCTGCTAGACGCCTAGGCACCAACGCATGATGGCCTTTTGCGCATGGAGCCGGTTCTCGGCCTCGTCAAAGATTACCGAATGGGGCCCGTCCATCACGGCGCTTGTCGCCTCCTCTTCCCGGTGGGCGGGCAGGCAATGCATGAAAAGCGCGTCGTCTTTGGCGTGGCTCATCAAGTGCTCATTGACCTGATAAGGGCGCAGCTGGTTGTGCCGGCGCTCTTTCGTGGTCTGGCTGTCATGCATGGAGACCCAGGTATCAGCGACGACGAGGTCGGCGCCCTCAACGGCGCGCTCTGCATCGCGGATGAGCTCGATCTGCGCCCCTTTTGAGCGCGCGAGCTCGACAAATTCCGGCTCGGGGTCGAGCGTCTCGGGGCCGCTCACCACCATGTCAAAGCCGAACTGCCCCGCGGCGTGGAGGAAGGAAGCGCAGACATTATTGCCGTCCCCCGTCCAAACGACCTTTTTGCCTTGGATAGGCCCGCGATGCTCTTCGAAGGTCATCACGTCGGCCATGATCTGGCAGGGATGGGTGCGGTTGGTGAGCCCGTTAATGACCGGGACCGTGGCGTGCTCAGCAAGCTCGAGGAGTGTCGTCTCCTCGAAGGTGCGGATCATGATGAGATCGACATAGCGCGAAAGCACGCGGGCCGTGTCGGCGATGGTTTCGCCATGGCCGAGTTGCATGTCATTGCCGGAGAGCACCATCGTCTCGCCCCCCATCTGGCGCACGCCAACATCAAAGCTCACGCGCGTCCGGGTCGACGGTTTTTCGAAGATGAGGGCGACCATGTGGCCCGCGAGCGGGGTCTCCGCATCCTTGGTGCCCTTGGGAAGGCCTGCGCGGGCGTCTTTCATGGACTGGGCATGGGTCAGCATGGAGCGCAGCGCGCCGGGCTCGGTTTTGTGGATGTCGAGGAAATGGTTCATGTCGCGTCGCTTTTTGCGGGTCCGGGCTGGGGGTTTTCCACCCCCAGACCCCCGGAGAGTTATTTTGGAAAGATGAAGGTTACGGGTGGACCAAGACCTGGACTAGGTCGCCGTCTTCGCAGGGGCGGATGTCGAGTGGTCGGAAGCCCGCGCGGCCATAGGCGGCGATGGCGCGGTCGTTTTTCGGGTCTGGGTCCGTCAGGATAGTGGGGTAGGTATGTCGGAGCTCGGCTAAAAGCGCGGCGATGTATCCCGCCCCGTGGCCTTTTCCCACGAAGGCCGGGTCGCCCAGGAAGGTGTCGATGGCGCGCGCGTGCTTGGGTTGGTCGGCGTAGTGCGGCGCGCCGAAGGCGTGGGCGTTGTAGTCTTGGATATAGGCAAACGGCGTGCCGTCGCAGAGCGCGAGGCGCATGTCGACCTTTTCCTCACCCATGTCTTCTTCAACGAGGCGCGCCTCGGTCCCAGGCTCGCCCCACCAGCCGCCGATATGGGGCTCTGCGAGCCACGCCTTAAACATCGGCAGGTCCGCGCGCGTCATAGGTTCAAAGCTGTAGCGCGTCATGGCGTCAGGCTCCCAGCGGCCCGGTCGAGCCGCGCCAGCGCCTCGTCAATATCTGCGTCGGGGATATTGAGCGCGGGCAGAAGCCGCATCGTGTTATCAGCGGCCCCAACAGTGAGGAGCGCCTCCATCATGCAGGCGGCGCCCACTTCGGCCACCAGGATCCGGCATTTGAGACCCATCATGAGGCCCTCGCCTTTGACAGCTTCAAACACCTCTGGGTGATTTGCCACGAGCCCCTCGAGCCCCTGCCGGAAGCGCCCCGCCTTGCGAGAGACATCGGCGAGAAAGTCGGGCTCGGTGACGATCTCCATGACCCGGATGCCCACTGCGCATGCGAGGGGATTGCCGCCATAGGTCGACCCATGGGTCCCTGCTCCCATGCCGGAGGCGGCCTCCTCAGTGGCCAGCACTGCACCGAGCGGGAAGCCCCCGCCGATGCCCTTGGCCACCATCATGATGTCTGGCGTCACGCCCACCCATTCATGGGCAAAGAGGCGACCCGTCCGAGCCATGCCGCACTGGACCTCATCAAGCATAAGCAGAATGCCCTCGGCATCGCAGATGTCGCGGAGCGCGGTGATGAAACCATCAGGCGCGGCATTGATGCCGCCCTCGCCCTGGATCGGCTCGACCAGGATGCCTGCGGTGTGCTCACTCACGGCCGCCTTTACAGCCTCAAGATCGCCAAAGGGCACCTGCGCGAAGCCCGGCAAGAGGGGGCCGAAGCCGCGGGTCATCTTTTCCGATCCCGCCGCAGCGATACCGGCGGAAGAACGACCGTGGAAAGAGCCCTCAAAGGCGATGATCTCGGTCCGCTCGGGCTGACCTTTCTCAAAGAAGTACTTGCGGCCCATTTTGACGGCGAGCTCGCAGCTCTCGGTGCCAGAATTTGTGAAGAACACCGTGTCCGCAAAGGTGTGCTCGACCAAGAGATCCGCGAGGCGCTGCTGGTTCGGGATGCCGTAAAGGTTTGACGTGTGCCAGAGCTTGCCCGCCTGCTCCGTCAGGGCGTCGACGAGCTCGGGCGCAGCGTGGCCCAGGCAGTTCACCGCGATCCCGGCGCCTAGGTCGAGAAAACGTCGCCCATCGGCCTCCACCAGCCAGGAGCCTTCGCCGGAGACGAAGTTCATAGGTGCCCGGTTATAGGTCGGCAAGATCGAGGGGATCATGTCTTTGGCCCTTCTGTGGAAAGCCCCTGCGTGCAAAGACGCGCGGCGCATGTCAATTGATTTTGGGGTTTAGGCAGGCGGAAAGCTCCTCCCGGATCAGGAGGGAGCTGTCGAGCGTCTATCGACGTCGGAGGGTGCGCTTACATGCCATGGCGCTGCTTTAGGCCGAAAGCGGGGCGTTGTAAATGTGCGGGGTACAATGGAGGCGTTGACCTCTGCGGCGTCTCTGCGCAGCACGTATCCATGACCGAGGCTGGCACACTCCCCGTCCAGAGCCCGCTCCGCGCGGCAACCTACATGCTGGCCTCGGCCGCGCTCATTGCACTCTCCACGCTTGCGGCAAAAGCGGCGCAGGTGGAGGCGGGGCTGCACCCGCTGCAGGTCTCTCATGCGCGCTTTCTTTTTGCCTTGCTCGGGCTGCTTCTTCCGCTCGCGCTGCTGAGGCCCCGCTTCACCCGCATTCACTGGGGCCTCCATATCACGCGCACGACCTGCGGCTGGGCCGGGGCGACGCTCATGTTTGCCGCCGCCGCGATGATCCCGCTTTCGGACGCCACGGCGCTTAGCTTTCTCAACCCGGTTTTTGCGCTGATCCTCACGATCTTGATCCTGGGCGAGCGGCCGGGGCGCTGGCGGTGGGCGGCGACGTTCATCGCGCTGACCGGGGCCATGGTGCTGATGCGGCCGCCCTTTGTGTCGGGCGCCGCGCTCGAGCTGGGTGCGGTGCTCGCGATCTCAGCAGCCGCGATCATGGGGCTTGAGATCACAATCATCAAAAAGCTCACGGGGCTCGAGCGCCCGCTCCAGATGTTGACGGTGAACAACGCGATCGGGCTTGTGATCGCAAGCGTGGCGGTGAGCTTTGTGTGGCAGTGGCCCGCGGCGTCTGCCCTGCCCTATCTAGCCGGCGTCGGCCTCGCCATGGTGGCGGCGCAGACCTGCTTTATCCAGGCCATGCGGCGGGCAGAGGCGAGCTTTGTGGCGCCGTTTTCCTTTACAACGCTGATCTTTGCGACGGCCTATGACTTTGCTGTCTACGCCCAGGTTCCCGACGCAGTGAGCTGGGCCGGGATCGCGATCATCGTGACCGGGGCGGGGCTACTGGCGTGGCGCGAGGGAGCACGGGGCTAGTGCCACCGGCGGGCCGCGGTGCGTCGCAGCGCTTTCTGTTTGGAGCACTTTATGGATGCGGTATGGCTACGTCGGTCGGGCAAAGCACTTACGGGCAACACCGACGTGCCGGGGGGCGGCCCGTCGGTGGCGCGGCGGCTTCGCCTGGACTCCGCGCCTTTGCCCTAAGCCTTAAGCCGGTAGCCGATCCGAAAGCCCCACCAGACCAGGACGCATAGCAGCAGCGTCGCGACGCCGAGCACGCCAAAGGCCAGAGCCGGCGAGCTGTCAGAGACGCCGAGGACCGACCAGCGCATCCCGTCGATCGCGTAGAAAAACGGATTCACCCGCGTGATCGCTTCGAGCACCGGGGGCAGAGCCGTCACCGAGTAAAACGTGCCTGATAGAAACGCCAAAGGCGTGACCACGAAGTTCGACAAGGCGGAAAGCTGATCGAACTTCTGCGCCTGCATCGCCGCCAAGAGACCGAGCGCGCCCATGAAGGCAGAGCCCAGTATGATAAACCCGAGTGCGGCGAGCGGATGGGCGATTTCGATCCCTAGCGCCAGCCAACAGGCCGTGAGCAGCGTCAGCGCGATGACAAGCCCGCGCCCCACCCCGCCCACGAGGTACCCCACGGTCAGCTCAAAGCCCGAGAGCGGCGGCATGAGCGTATCGACGATATTGCCGTTCACCTTGGCCGAAATGAGCGAGGAGGACGTATTGGCAAACGCATTCTGGATCACCGACATCGCCATGAGCCCGGGCGCCAGAAACGTGACAAAGGAAAATCCCATCACATCGCCCCGGCCCTCGCCAAAGGCCACGTCAAAGATCAAGAGAAAGAGCCCCGCCGTCACGAGCGGCGCCAGCACCGTCTGAGCCGGGATCGACAAAAACCGGCGGCATTCCCGCTCGCACAGGGTGTAAAGCCCCATCCAGTTCATGCGCCCGAAGCGGCGCGTGCCCATTACGTCACGATTACCCGTCTGACCCGACAAAATTGCCTCTTTAGGTTGTTACC
>JBCCYG010000137.1:0-6100 GCA_039190145.1 Pseudomonadota bacterium
GAACCATTTCCGACATTTCCCCACGTCGCTTTCCGCCCAGACGGCGCACCCGCGCCCGTTACCCTTTTGCCATCAAGGGAGGTGGCCGTGAACCAGCACTACCGAGATAATCGCAAGATCGACCCAAACCGGGGCGCGCTCTTGGGGGATAACACACCCAACGACAATGATAGGATCGAAATAGGGCCCACCCAGCTCGCCTTTCGCGAATGGGAAGCGGCGGGTCTTGAGCTTCCAGACCTCCAGGCCATGCGCGCCTACCGCCTCGACCGGCTCGTGGGGGCCATCAATGAGCGGGACTATGGCGGCCTCCTCGTCTTTGACCCGCTCAACATCCGCTACGCCACCGATTCCACCAATATGCAGCTCTGGAACACGCATAATCCATTCCGCGCGCTCCTCGTCTGCGCCGACGGCTACATGGTCATCTGGGATTACAAAAACTCCCCCTTCCTGAGTACCTTCAATCCCCTCGTGCGCGAACAGCGCTCCGGCGCGGATTTCTTCTACTTCGACCGAGGTGATAAAATCGAACCGGCAACAGATGCTTTCTCAAAGGAGGTCCGTGACCTGATCAGCGAGCATGGCGGCGGCAACATGCGCCTCGGCGTCGATAAGATCATGATCCACGGCCTCCGCGCGCTCGAAGCGCATGGATTTGACGTCATCCCCGGCGAAGAGCTCACCGAAAAGGCCCGGTGCATCAAAGGCCCCGATGAAATCAAGGCCATGCGCTGCGCCTCCCATGCCTGCGAAACCGCCGTCTACGAGATGGAGAAATTCGCCCGGGAACATGTCGGTGACGGCAAGACCTGCGAGGATGATATCTGGGCCATCCTCCACGCCGAAAACATCAAGCGCGGCGGCGAATGGATCGAAACCCGCCTCCTCGCCACGGGCCCGCGCACCAACCCCTGGTTTCAGGAATGCGGGCCCAGGATCACCAGGCGCAACGAAATCCTCGCCTTCGACACAGACCTCGTGGGCAGCTATGGCATCTGCGTCGACATCTCCCGCACCTGGTGGATCGGCGAGGAAAAGCCGCGCCCCGACATGATCGAGGCGATGAAATGTGGCGTCGAACATATCCAGACGAACATGGCCATGATCAAACCTGGCCTGAACATCGAGGAGTGGATCGAAAATAGCCATCGCCTTCCCGAAAAGTATCAAAAGCGCAAATATGGCTGCCTCGCCCATGGCGTTGGTCTCTGTGATGAATGGCCCCTCGTGGCCTACCCGGACAAAATGGTGCCAGGCGCCTTTGACTATGAGCTGCAACCCGGCATGACGCTCTGCGTGGAGGCCCTCATCGGAGAGGAGCACGGCGACTTCTCCATCAAGCTCGAGGACCAGGTCCTTGTCACCGAAGATGGCTTTGAGAACCTGACGCAGTATCCCTGGGACCCCGATCTCATGGCCTGAGGCGCAAAACGCGGCCCGTCACATCTCTCACCTCCCCGCGACGAGATCGTAATAGGCCTAGCGCGGCGCGCGGCGCATCCCCATCCTAATCGCACGATCGGGAGGGGCCCATGCCTACAGAACGCTTCACTTTCACCGGCCATGATGGCTCTGAGCTCGCCGCACGGCTAGATCTCCCCGACGGGCCCCATCTCGGCACGGCACTCTTTGCGCATTGCTTCACTTGCGGCAAAGACATCCCCGCCGCGCGACGTATCGCCTCCCGCCTCGCCGCTCTCGGGCTTGCTGTCCTACGCTTCGATTTTACTGGCCTCGGCCATTCCGGCGGCGAATTTGGAAACACGACCTTCACTTCCAACGTGGCCGACCTCGCCGCTGCCCACGCTGCCCTCATCGCCCGGGGCCTCCCACCGTCGCTACTGATCGGCCATAGCCTCGGCGGTGCCGCCGTCCTCAAGGCCGCGCCCGATATGGACGGCATCCGCGCCGTCGTTACCCTCGGCGCGCCCTTCGACCCCGGCCACGTGACCCATAATTTCGGCGGCTCGCTCGAAGAAATCGCCACCCACGGAAAGGCCGAAGTGACCCTCGGCGGCCGCCCAATCACGATCAGCCAGGCCTTCGTCGACGACGTCGCGACAGAGACCCTCGCCGCCGCCATTAAAGAAACAAAAGCCGCCCATCTCATCCTCCACGCGCCCCGCGACGCGACGGTTGGCATCGAAAATGCGGAGGCGATCTTCCGCGCCGCAAAGCATCCCAAGAGCTTCGTCACGCTCGACGACGCCGATCACCTCATCAGCCGCGGCGAAGACGCCGAATACGCCGCTGAGGTCATTGCCGCCTGGGCCACCCGCTACCTAGACCTGCCCAAACAGGCCGCCCCCATCGGCGCTCCCGAAGGCGTCGTCCGTGTCGCCGAGGCAGACCCAAAGGGCTTCTTACAGGACGTCACCCACGGGCCGACGCATCACACGCTCGCTGATGAGCCCCTCGCCTATGGCGGTACAAACCGAGGCATGTCGCCCTACGGCTTCCTCTCGGCCGGGCTCGGGGCCTGCACTTCCATGACCATCCGCATGTATGCCCGCCGCAAGGGCTGGCCACTCACCCATGTTTTTGTCGACGTCACCCATGACAAGGTCCACGCCCAAGACGCCGAGCAAGCCGCCCCCGGCAAACTCGACCACTTCACCCGCCACATCCATCTCGACGGCGAGCTATCCGTGGAGCAACGTCAAAAGCTTCTTGAAATCGCTGACAAATGCCCCGTGCACCGCACACTTGAGGGCAACAGCATCGTCAAAACGATCCTAATGGACTGAACGGTCGAAAGCGGCTCGCTATCCCAGCGGCCGCGAGATAGCGAAAGGGCATGAAGTCCCTCGCAGTCTTTCTCTTGGCGCTGCTCCTTGCCGGGTATGCCGGCGCCCTGCACCCGGCTTTCGACTCGCTCGCCGTCCTGCGCGTACCGCTCGCCTGCGCCCTTGTCGCTGTGCTGCTCTTGCGTCCGTTTAGGCCGCGCCTCACCCTAGCCATGGCAGTTCTGGCATTAGCCGCCTTGCTCCACGTCTACCTGCCCCTCCTGCGACCTGCTGAAGAAGCCGGGGACATCACGCTCTACCAACTCAACCTCTGGTTCGATAACCGGGCCCATCGCCAGGTTCTCGGCCAGATAAATGCTCACAATCCTGACGTCATAACCCTCCAGGAGGTCTCCGATGTCACCGCGCCAATCCTCCAAGAACTCAAACAAGACTACCCGCATCAAGTCATCTGCCGCTCGGAGCCCCTCTATGGTGTCGCGGTTCTGTCCCGGCTTCCGCTGGGAGACGGGGCACCGCGCTGCTTAGGGGGGCGAGGTTTCGCAGCCCTGCCCATCCAACTTGAAGAGGGCACGGGGTGGATCGTTTCAGTCCATCTCGAGTGGCCCTGGCCTTTTCCACAGCCGGATCAAGTGCGCGAAATCCTGCAGCGGCTGGAGAGCGCGGAAGGGCCCATGATCATCGCGGGCGACTTCAATCACGTCCCTTGGAGCCACATCGTACGCGACATCGCGCGGCAGACAGGCACCAAGATCCTGGGCCCCAATCGAAAAACCTTCAGCGTCGTGGGCCTCCCGCTTCCTATCGACCACGTGCTCGCGCGCACAGGAACGGTCACGCGGCTTGAGCGTCCCCGATCCGACCACCACGCCCTGCTCGCAAGGGTCTCCTTCTAACGAAAAAGGCGCCCTCGACGGGGCGCCTTCATCAGGTCTTCTGCGAGACGCCGCTAGGCGCGCGCGCTGCCGAGAAGCTTCCAAAGCCCGGGCACCAGCAGCGCCGCGAGCGCCAGCTTAATCGCGTCGCCCACGAGGAACGGTGTCAGACCCCACTGCAGGATCGGCTGATCCCAGCCATAAAGCTGCCCGAGCCAAAGAAGACCGGGGATGTAGATAAGCGCGTTGCCCACGAGCATCGCCAGCGCCATGCGTCCCATGGAACGGTCCCAGCCCAGCCGGGCGAAGTAACCGAGTGCCACGGTCGCGAGCACATAGCCTACGAGGTATCCGCCCGTGCCGCCCATCATGTACGTAAGCCCGAACGCCTCCGTCGAAGACGAGGCAAACACATCAAATCCGAGCGCGCCGATGATCATGTACCCCATGATCGTCACAAGCCCGAGCCGCGGCCCGTAAGCTGCGCCAATCGTCAGCACCGCAAAGGTGCCCATGGTGATCGGGACCGGCCACATCGGCACTTTGATCTTGGCGAAAATGGCCAGCGCCGCGATGCCAAGCACCACGAGCACTGCCTGCTTGATGAGCTTGGCTGTACCCTCATTCGGGCCCACGGCCTCGGTCAAAACTCTGTCGTAAGTGGTGGCCATAAGCCCCTCCTGTCTTCACTTGCGGCGAATTACCCACAGCCGCTCCGTTTCTGCAAGGCTGTTAGCGCCGCAGCAGGCACTCTTGGCCGGCGGCATGCTAGAGCAACGCCCATGCGTAAGCCTGCCAAAAGCTATATGATCTGCACGACGCCGCGCAGCGGAAGCACGCTCCTATGCGGGCTTTTGGCCGCCACTGGATGCGCTGGCAAGCCAGACTCACACTTTCACGTGCCCTCCCTCCCCGCTTGGCTCGAGAGCTACGGGCTGATTGATCAGACATTCCTCACCGACCGGGACGCCATCGGCGCGGTGGTGAACGCAGCCATCGAGCGGGGCACTGGCGATGGCGAGTTTTTCGGCCTCCGCCTCCAGCACGATAGCTTCACCTTCTTCCTATCAGCCCTCGACACGCTTACGCCCGGCTGCCAGAGCGACACAGAAATGCTGGAGGCCGTGTTTGGCCCCATGACGATCCTCTACCTCGAAAGGTACGACAAACTCGCGCAGGCCGTTTCGCTTTCCATCGCCGTGCAATCTGGCCTCTGGCACCGCAATGCCGACGGCTCAGAGCGGGAGCGCACAGCTCCAAACCGCACGCCCTCCTACGACCGAGCCAACATTCAAAGCCATCTCAGCGCGGTAACGGCGCAAAACGCTGCCTGGCGGGACTGGTTCGCCTCACAGCGCATCGCCCCGTACAGGTTTACATATGAGGATCTCGCGGACGCCCCACGCGAGGTGCTCGCGGACACTCTCAGAATTCTAGGGCAAGACCCAGAGGCCGCAGCCAACGTGCCCATACCCACCGCAAAACTTGCCGATGAAACCAACGCGCACTGGGCGGCCAGGTTCCGTTCTGAAACTGGCTCCTAAGGTTACATCCTGAGCGAGTTCATCGCCCCAAACGGCTTGTAGATGCTCGTCATCCGATACTGTTTCTTCGGCCCCCGCACATCCCACGTGCTCCGCCACGTGGGGAAGTCGCGAAAATCGTAGCGCACGTCATACGTATCCGGGTCGCAGAAATGCTGCGCCGTGGGCGACGCGAACTGCAGCTCGTGAAACGGCTTTCCATCCTCGAAATGGATGTCGAAACCGCCCTCCATGGGCTTCCACCAATAGCGACGTCCGGCCGTGAAATCCTGCCCCCGCACCTCCAGGTTTCCCCATTCAAGATAGGTCCAGCGCCGCGTGATCCGCGCCAGCCCTTCAAAAGTGCCCGGCGGCTGATCGGCATGGACAATCTCCCGCTTCAGAAGCCAGACGCGTTTGAAGTCGTGGTGGGTCAGGTCACTCAATGCGGAAACCCCGGGTTATCGCGCCCGTCTTGTCGACGAATTCAATCATGATGCTGTGCACACGCACCCCGTAACAGTCCCAGGTCCCGCTCGGGGGCCATTGGCTGCAATACTCATCTCCCCGCACCGTCCAGTTCCCCCAACTGGGCTCACCAGACGTGTAAAGCGTCTTGCCCGAGGCAAAAAACTCCTGCTCCGCCCCGCCCTCGTAGAGCACAAAGCCGCCCACGAGGAAGTCGCTGATCTCTGCGCCGGTGAGCACTTGGGCGTCATGCGCCCAGACAGGGACCACCCACAGCAGGCACGCCGCCGTCAAAGCCGTGGCAAAACGGAACATGAGGTCTCCTTGTTCTCGGATCGGGGCTCCACTATCAGCGCCGCGAACAGCTCACGAGGCCCCCGATGATCCCACGCTACTCCCGTCCCGACATGGTCGCCATCTGGAGCCCCGAGACAAAGTTTCGCATCTGGTACGAAATAGAGGCCCATGCCTGCGACGCCCAGGC
>JBCCYG010000138.1:0-6056 GCA_039190145.1 Pseudomonadota bacterium
CATGGCACATGCGCCCTCCTCCCTGCCCTTCATGAAGATGCACGGGCTTGGCAACGACTTCGTCGTGATTGACGGGCGTGAGGAGGAGGTTGCGCTTGGGCCCGCGCTGGTTGCCGCGCTGGCGGACCGGCATCGCGGGGTCGGGTTTGACCAGCTCGCGCTCATCGAGCCTGGTCGGGGTGAAGACCTGAGGATCACTTTTTACAATGCGGACGGCTCCTTTTCGGCAGCCTGTGGGAACGCGACCCGTTGCATCGCGGATCGTGAGATGGCGAAATCAGGGAAGGAAGAGCTTTCCATCGCCATCACGGGGCGCGGTTTGCTTTCTGCCATTCGCCGCGAAGACGGTCTGGCGGCCATAAATATGGGCCACCCGCTCACCCTGTGGCAGGACATCCCCCTGGCCGAGGCCATAGAAACGTTGACGCTCCCCATCGACGGGGGCCCGACGGCCACGGGCATGGGCAATCCGCACTGCACCTTTTTTGTCCCCGATGCGGAGGCCATCGACCTTGCCCAAAAGGGGCCGGAGATCGAGCGCCACCCGCTCTTTCCAGAACGCACCAATGTGCAATTCGCCACGGTCCTAAGCGAAGCCGCCATCCGGATGCGCGTATGGGAGCGGGGAACGGGGATCACCCTCGCCTCCGGGTCGTCCTCCTGCGCGACTGCCGTTGCTGCCGCGCGCCGGGGCCTTACGGGCCGCAAGGTCGACATCCATCTCGATGGCGGCACGCTGCATATCGATTGGCGCGAGGACGGTGTCTGGATGGCCGGGCCCACGGCGCATGTCTTTGACGGCAAGCTCACTGCCGAGTATCTCGCCTCGCTATGACGAACGCGCCTGTCTTCTCCAACCATGGCTGCCGGCTCAACGCCTATGAGACCGCAGCCATGACCGAGCTCGCCGAAAAGGCGGGGCTCACCGACGCCGTCGTCGTCAATACCTGCGCCGTTACGCAGGAGGCCATCCGTAAGGCCAAGAAGGACATCCGGAAGCGCCGTCGCGATAATCCGAATGCAAAGATCATCGTCACCGGCTGCGGGGCCCAGGTGGACCCCGACGCCTTCGCCCAAATGGGCGAAGTCGACCACGTCATCGGCAATGATGAAAAGATGAAGGCCTCGACCTGGTCGCTCTTAAGCACCGGAGCGAGCGAGCCGGTTCAGGTCAATGATATCATGTCGGTGACAGAGACCGCCGGCCACCTCATCGACGGGTTCGGCACCCGCGCCCGCGCCTATGTGCAGATTCAGAATGGCTGCGATCACCGCTGCACCTTTTGCATCATTCCCTACGGCCGCGGGAATTCACGCTCGGTCCCTGCAGGCGTTGTGGTTGATCAGATTAAACGGCTGGTGGATCGCGGGTTTAACGAGGTTGTGCTCACCGGCGTCGATATGACGAGCTGGGGTGCCGACCAGCCGATGCAGCCAAAGCTTGGCGATCTTGTGCGCCGCATCCTGAAGCTCGTCCCAGATCTGCCCCGCCTGCGCATTTCTTCCATCGATTCCATCGAAGTGGATGACGCGCTGATGGAAGCCATCGCCACCGAGCCACGCCTCATGCCCCACCTTCACCTGAGCCTACAGCACGGCGATGACCTGATCCTAAAGCGCATGAAGCGGCGCCACCTTAGAGATGATGCGATCCGGTTCTGCGAGGAAGCCAGAAAACTCCGCCCCGGCATGACCTTTGGTGCAGACATCATCGCGGGCTTTCCGACCGAGACGCCGGCGCACTTTGAAAACTCAATGAAGCTGGTGGACGACTGCCACCTTACCTGGCTCCATGTCTTCCCTTATTCGCCACGGCCGGGCACGCCCGCGGCGCGGATGCCACAAGTGCAGGGCCCCACGATAAAGGAACGCGCGGCCCAACTCCGCGCCAAAGGGCATGAAGCCGTCGCGAGGCACCTCGCGGCCCAAATCGGCGCGCGCCGCAATGTGCTCCTCGAAAGCCCGCGCATGGGCAGGACGGAGCACTTCACCGAGGTGTCGTTTGTGACAGACCAGACGGTGGGCGATGTTGTTCCAGTGAACATTGCCGACCGCACCGAGACGTCTCTGATCGCCGCTTAAGGCCATCCGCAGCGCGGGTCGTAGACATGGAGCTCGCGCCTCCCTACCTTAAGAGGACAGGAGGAAATACATGGCCGCACCCATAGCCGCAATTGCCCTACGCTACGGCACGGTCGCTCTTGTGACCTACGCCGCCACCCGGACGATCCCGAAGCTCAGGCGCGATCAGGAGACCGAGGATACGCTCGACAAGGTCGAAGAGGGGATCGAGACGCGCCGCGACCCTGAGCAGGTCAACGCCACGGCCAGATTTCGTCGCGTGATCCGGCTGGGCAGGACCGGCCCCGCCGTGGAAATCGACGCCACCGCCCTTTCCAGGCTGCGCATCCGCCGCGTGAAGTAATGGAGCTTCTCTACTCGCCGCCGTCACCTTTTGCGCGGATGGCACTTGTCTGCGCCCATGAGACCGGAATGATCGACCAGATCACGGTCTCTCGCCAGACCACCACGGCCTATGACACCGCGCCGGACGTGGCTGCGGCGAACCCTCTCGGCAAGATCCCCTCGCTCACGCGGCCCGATGGCACCGCGCTCTATGACAGCAGGGTGATCTGCCGCTACCTCGACGCACGCGGTCCGGCGGGCCTTTATCCGGAAGCGCGGCTTTGGGAGGTGCTGACACTAGAGGCCACCGCGACGGGGATCATGGATTGCGCCGTTGCCATGGCCTATGAAGTCAAGCTGCGGCGGGAGGAAGAACGGTCAGCAAAGTGGGTAGAGGCGCAATGGGCCAAGGTCGAACGCGCCCTCGATGCGGTCGAAGCGCGTTGGATGTCGCACCTCCATGGCCCGCTCGACATGAGCCATATCGCAATGGGCTGCGCGCTGGGTTATCTGGACCTGCGCCATGATGCACGCGGGTGGAAGGCGAGCCGACCAAGCCTCGCAGCTTGGTATAGCAAGTTTGCGGTGCGCCCCTCGATGGTAGCCACGCCCACGGACGCTTAATTAGAAGTTGTAGCTCACGCCGAAGTTCAGCGCGTTGGTAATGATATCGGTCTCGAGCGTGCCGCCACCATCCAGATCGGCTTCATTTTGGGAGTATGTACCTTTGTATTCTACAAAGCCGGCCCAGGTGTCGTTGAATGGATAGGATGCACCAGCAATCCAAGTCACAGCTGGGCCAGTGATCTGATACTCAAAGGTCTTTGAGTCACCGCGCTTCACATCAACATGGGGAATGGAGAGCCCGATTCCTGCGCCGGTGTATGGTGTGAACCCACCAAGCGGCGCGTCCGGGAAGCGGCGCATATAGTTCACTGTGAGAATGTTGAGGCCGTCCGTGAACTCAAGCCGGTCAAAGCCCTGATCATCGAGTTCATCGTCATCGCCATATACCTTGGCGTGGTTGAACTCGAGCGCAAAACCTGTCCGCTCATCACGCCACTGCGTCAGACGAAAGCCGTAATAGGGTGGCGCCTCGAAGGAGCGGCCTTCCCAAGCCATGCCGAAATCAAAGTCAAATCCATCGATATCTCCAGAGACATCGGAGTGGGGCGCTTCCTGAATGCCGAGGTAAAACGACAGCTCGAGCTCTTGGGCTTTGACCGCGACGGGAGCGGCCAATACAGCGGCTACAATCAGAGCGGCATTTGCAAGGCGTTTCATCTGCGGCCTCCTTGAGGAAGATAGCTGCTAAAGCCTACCCTTGCTATCTGAGGTAGACCCAGGATAAAGGCAACTGTGTCAAGCAAAAAAACCGCCAAAAAACCGTGATTTCGCCTGGTAGTGCGGTCGATTGTCCGCTGGACCTCACCCGTCCACGCTCTAATTATCACGTTGATGTGCCAACAGCTTTTTGTTGGTTCGAGAATCGAGGTTTGCCACGCATCGCCGCAAGATGGTGAGCGCAGCTTAAGGAGGGATCCTTGTCGAATCCTGAAGACGACCTGGACAGCCACGGAGAAGGCCGCCGGGACTTTATCTATTACGCGACCGCCGGGGCGGGAGCCGTGGGCGTTGGAGCCGCCGTTTGGCCGCTGATCAACCAGATGAACCCATCCGCCGACGTTCTGGCTCTCGCCACGATCCGCGTGGATGTGAGCGGCGTCGGCGAAGGCGCGCAAATAACGGTTCTTTGGCAGGGCAAGCCGGTCTTTATCCGCCGCCGCACGCCGGAAGAGATCGAAGCCGCGCGTGCGGTGGCTATCTCCGACCTACAAGATCCGGTGGCGAGAAACGAAAATATCGCGGGTGAGGTCGACGCGACCGATGAGAACCGCGCGCTGAGCGAAGACGGTGAGTGGCTCGTGCAAATGGGTGTTTGTACCCATCTCGGGTGTGTCCCGCTCGGCAATGCCGGTGACTTTGGCGGGTGGTTCTGCCCTTGCCACGGGTCGCACTACGACACATCGGGCCGTATCCGCAAAGGCCCCGCACCGCAAAACCTATTGATCCCGCCGGCGGTTTTCGTCGACGAAGGCACAATTGAGCTCGGTTAGAGGAGGCCCAGCAAGAATGTCCGGAATTCCCCACGACCATTACGAACCGAAGACCAGTTTTGAAAAAGGCATGCACAAGCGGCTGCCGATTATCGCGCTGCTCTACGACACGATCATGATCCCTACGCCCAAGAACCTTAATTGGATGTGGATTTGGGGCATCGTGCTGACCTTCACCCTGGCACTCCAGATCATCACCGGCGTTGTGCTCGTGATGCACTATGTGCCGCATGTCGACATGGCGTTCGCTTCCGTCGAGCATATCATGCGCGACGTGAATGGCGGCCATATGATCCGCTACCTACATATGAACGGCGCATCGCTGTTCTTTATCGCGGTCTATGCGCACATTTTCCGTGGCCTCTACTACGGATCCTACAAGGCTCCTCGCGAGGTCACCTGGATCATCGGCATGCTTATCTACCTCCTCATGATGGGGACGGCCTTCATGGGCTACGTGCTTCCCTGGGGTCAGATGTCATTCCACGGTACAGCCGTTATCACCGGCCTCTTCGGCACCATCCCGTTCATCGGAGAGGCGCTGCAGACGTGGCTCTTGGGTGCATCAGCCGTGGGTCAACCCGCGCTGAACCGCTTCTTCTCTCTGCACTATCTCCTGCCCTTCGTGATCGCAGGGCTCGTGATCGTGCACATCTGGGCATTCCACACCACGGGCAACAACAACCCAACCGGTGTCGAAGTGCGCCGCACGTCGAAAGAGGAGGCTGAGCGCGATACGCTGCCGTTCTGGCCGTACTTTGTTATCAAAGACCTCTACGCGATGGCCGTGATCCTGCTGGTATTCTTTGCGGTGGTCGGCTTCATGCCAAACTACCTCGGTCACCCGGATAACTACATCGAAGCGAACCCGCTCGCCACGCCGTCGCATATCGTGCCGGAATGGTATTTCCTGCCCTTCTACGCCATCCTCCGCGCCTTCACGCCGGACGTATGGCTCGTGATGGGCGTGAACTGGGTCACGGGCGGCATCATCACGGCGGACTTCTTCGGTGTGCTCGCGATGTTCGGCGCTATCGCGGTCATGGCGGTCGCGCCTTGGCTCGACACGTCGACCGTGCGTTCCGGCCGGTATCGCCCGATGTTTAAGGTGGCGTTCTGGCTTCTTGGCGCGGACTTCATGTTCCTTATGTGGCTTGGTGCCATGCCGGCAGAGCCGCTCTACGCCAACCTGTCGCTCATCGCATCGACCTACTGGTTTGCATACTTCCTCGTGATCCTGCCACTCCTTGGCCTCATCGAGACGCCAGAGACGCCGCCAGCGACCATCGAGGACGACTTCAACGCCAAATATGCCAAGACCAAAGGTGGCGCGCTGGAAGGCGTGGCCACTCCGGCAGAGTAAGGAAGCCAGAGTAATGTATCTCAAGCGAATTGCACTCTCAGCAGCCTTTGCCTTGGGCACCACCACAGGTGCCCTGGCAGCAGGCGCGGCTGGGGAAGTCACCAATTACGACTTCTCCTTTGAGGGGCCCTTCGGTACCTATGACCAGATGCAGCTCCAGCGCGGGCTGC
>JBCCYG010000139.1:0-6032 GCA_039190145.1 Pseudomonadota bacterium
ACCTGCCCTTCTATGCGCTCGATCACGCGGTCCAAAAGCGTGCGGCCGCCGAGCTCAATGAGCCCTTTATCGCCGCCGCCCATGCGCGTGGCCTGACCGCCCGCGAGGATCACACCGACAGGAAGCGTCATTCCGCGGCCTCCTCACGCTTCGTCATCCGGTGGAATCCGCTCAGGCATTCATAGCGCTTACCCCGCATGCGCCCGATAAGCGTTAGACCCACGTCTTGCGCAATCTCCACCCCCGACGCCGTGAAACCCGAGCGCGATGCGAGGATCGGGATGCCCATAAGAGCGCATTTGATCACCATCTCGGAGGTCAGGCGCCCAGTCGTGTAAAGGATCTTATCTGCACCACTTACGCTCTCAGAACGCATCCATCCCGCAATCTTGTCGACGGCGTTATGGCGCCCGACATCTTCCATGTAGACGAGCGGGCGATCCTGCTGACAGAGCACCGTGCCGTGGATCGCCCCTGCAGACAGGTAAAGCGACGGCGTGCGGTTGATCTTTTCGGAGAGAGTGTAGAGCCACGCCTCACGCAGCTCGGCATCTGGGAGCTTGAGCCCCTCCAGCCCCGCCATCATGTCGCCGAATACTGTCCCCACCGCGCAGCCGGAGGTACGGGTTTTTTTGGCGAGTTTCTCTTCGTGAGAGGTTTCCTCCGCTGTGCGGACGACGACCGTTTCGACCTCTTCATCGAAGTCCACGCCGGTCACGATCTCATCGGGCCTTAGCATCCCCTGGTTGGCGAGAAACCCGAGAGCGAGGTACTCTGGATAATCGCCAATTGTCATGGCCGTCACGATCTCGCGGCGGTTAAGCCAAATCGTCAGCGGTCTCTCTTCGACGACGTTGATCTCTTGCTCGACCCCCTCATGGGTCTGCGCGACGACGCGGCGCGTCAGCCCCGAACGGCTGGGATCAGGGGCGATGATGTACTCCTCACTCGTCTCCAAAGTCGCCATTTGCATCCCTCTGCCCCGCGGGATAGCGAGGTTTCAGCGGCACGTTAGGAGGTAGCGGTGAGCGAGGCCACCCAGAAAGCAGCATTCTGGTTGGGCGTGCGCCACGGGCTCCCCTTCATCTTTCTGCTCGTCCCCTTTGGAACCCTCTTTGGTGTGGTAGGAACAGAAGCCGGGCTGAACGTTTTGGAGGTCATGGCGTTCTCCATTGTAGTGATCGCGGGCGCGGCGCAGTTCACCGCTGTTTCACTGATGGTCGACAACGCACCGACACTCATTGTGCTCGCCACCTCCCTTGCCGTGAACCTGCGCATGGCCATGTATTCTGCTGCGCTCACGCCCCATCTGGGCGCGGCAAAGCTCTGGCAACGGTCATTCATCGCGTATTTCATGGTGGATCAGGCTTTTGCGCTCTCCTCAGTGAAATTCGAAGAGCGCAAGGAGTGGAGCCTGTCGGAGAAGCTTGGATACTATGTGGGCGTCATCGTGCCGGTCGCTCCGTGCTGGTATCTCGCCACGCTTGCCGGCGCGCTCATCGGGGAGGCGATGCCAGAGGCGCTCGCTCTCGACTTTGCGCTGCCCATTGTATTCCTGGCTCTGATCGCCCCCGCGCTGCGCACCCAGGCCCATATGGCCGCGGCAATGACATCTGTGATCCTCGCGCTGGCCTTGGCTTGGATCCCCTACTCCCTCGGCGTTCTCATTGCAGGGCTCGTTGCCATGGCCGTGGGAGCACGCGTTGAAACGTGGCAGGAGGCACAGCAATGATCACTCAGCCCAGCTGGGAAATCTGGGCTGTCATTGTGGGCCTGGGGGTCGGCAGCTTTGCGATGCGGTTCTCATTCCTTGGCCTTGTGGGGGATCGCAACCTGCCGCCCTGGGTTCTCCGGCATCTCCGCTATACCGCTGTGGCAGTGCTCCCCGGGCTCGTCGCGCCCGCCGTCATCTGGCCCGCAGCCACGGGCGGCGACCCTGACCCGGCACGATTGAGCGCGGCGCTCATGACATGCGTGGCGGGCTATTATAGCCGGAATGTGATGATCGCCGTCATTGCTGGCGCTCTCACACTCTACGGCATGCTTTGGCTCTTGGGTTAAGCGGGATTAATAGCCGGCAACCCGCCAGGATCGCCAGCATTTCCACCCGGGAAACTGATCCTCACTGTCTCCCAAAACACCTCTTTGTCGGCATCGTCGGTTTGGCGGAACTCTTGGCGAATGACGCCCGGCCTACCGAGCAACTGGTCGTGAAGGGAAACGGGAAACCACACCGGATCAACTGCAAAGGGCATTCCAGGGGCATCTGCAAGGAGGGTTGAGGTCGCGCGGGTGCAAAAGGCATCCGAAACCGGCCCTGCCCGTTCGGCCGCGCGTTTCACCGCAAAGGCTGTGGATCGCGGGACTTCGAAAGTCTGCAGAACCGTCCAGAACGTGGAACGCGTGTGGTAATCGACAAAAGCCTGTCGCGCAGAGGGGACCATTCCGTAAATCACGTCATGGCGCTCTGGCAGTCGGGAATGCCTGAAAGTCCCCGCGGGGTCGAAAACCACATGCTCATCCGCAGAGATGAGCATCGCGGTATGTGCGCCATTGTTCGTGCCAACGTTGAAGGACGAAAAAACCTGCAGCCGCCCGGGCCCCGTATTGGGCCAACGCGCGGCGTCGAGCGCGCTTTGCTCTGCAAACACCCGCGGCTTGGAGGAACACGCGGCAAGAAGCGCCGGAGCGCCCAATAGAAACGCGCGGCGATCCATGCTTACCCGTTGATGAGGTAAAGAAGAATGAGGAGCACGATGCAGATCGCTATGCCGCGACCCACCCAGGACACGAACGAGTCAAACATCTTTTGCTGTTCTGTGGTGTCCATCGAACCGTGGACGTGCTTTTCGCCGTTCTCGTCGGCCATAGGGCTCTCCCTCTGTACTGCATAGCGGCTTATTCGGCCATTCTAGCAATGTCACGGTGCCAAGGGGCCGCAGCTACGCATCCTTTTCCAGATCGGCGGCTAAGCGAAAACCGATCCGTTTTGGTTCTTTCTGGTCTACCTGCTTTGGGAGTGCGCGCAGCATCACGTTGAGTTGAGTGACGTGCTGGACGAGCTGGGTTCGAGCGCCTGTCGGATCGCTGCCGTAGAAGGTCACAATATCGGGGTCAAAGTATCCCATGCCTTCGATCCGCATGATCCCGGTCTCACCCCCCGCAAAGCCCATGGCGACCTCATGCTCGGTATCAAGCTGCTTTTCAAAATTCTGAATGTAGAGAGCGAGCCGTTGATAGGCCCATTCCGCCGGGCTTTTCTCTGCCACTGGTTTCTTGCGCGCCCCTTCAGGGAGAGAGCCCGCATCAGGCGCGGGGGCTGCGGGGTCCGCGTGGACCTCGCGCGCCTTTGGCAATACCGCATCTTCCATCAGCTCGGCCGAGGTTTTTATCTCATCACTCATACTGTCCCCACCGGGTTGGCCGTGGTCTCTACGATTTCTTCCATGACAAAACTCGCAGAGACATCGGCGATGTCCACCCTTGCGGTGAGCTCCTTATAGAAGCGGTCATAGCCCGCCATGTCAGCCACGCGCACGCGCAGTAGATAATCGAGCTCGCCCGTCATGCGGTACGCGCTCACAATCTGAGGCAAATGCCGCACGGCTTCCGCAAAGCGCCTGGCCCAGTCCGGCCCGTGATTGCTCGACCGAATGAGCACGACGGCAAGGAGCGGCACGCCAAGCTTGCCCGCATTGGTCAGAGCGGCGCGACCAGTAATGACGCCCGCCTCCTCCATCAGCTTAACCCGACGCCAAGCTGCGTTTCGGGAGAGATGGACCCTCTCTGCAAGCGCGTCCATCGACAGCGACGCATCCCGCTGCAGCAATCGAAGGATGTGGTGATCATATGAATCAAGCTTCATGGTGGGAATTTATCCCAAGTTTTACCATTTTTGAAGGAAACTTGAGAAGCAAGCCCATCGGAAGTTGCGGATAATAGTAGGGATAACAGGAGAGACCCATGGACACCAACGCCCCTCGCGACACGATATTCGCCACCCTCTTTACCGCTCACCCAGCGAGCGTGAATGAGACCTATCTGGAGCACGCGCGTTTTGCGCTGAGCTTCGCTTTCTGGCTTGCTTTGGCTGCACTTGCCGCCCTCGTCCACGCGGTGGTGCCAAAGCTCTGTGAAACGACAGCAAGCACCATCCTGCGCCGCCTCGTCGCCAAGATGGACGCCCGTCATTGACGCCGCTACCAAGGCGCACATGTCTGGCGAAACTGATCTGAAGAAGCTTCTGGCTTCTATGGAACCCTCACTCAATGAGGGCCGCTACGCTTTCGTGCGCGCAGGGACCTTTGAGGAGGCAGCGCGGCATAAGCCGCTGATGCTTTTTCAGGAGGCGGAAGCCGTCACCATGATCCTCCTTTTCGATGAGGCGGATGCGGCTGGGCTCGAGCCGGAGTTTCCGTGCTGCTGGATCACGCTCAACGTTCATTCGTCGCTTGAGGCAATAGGCTTCCTCGCGCGCATCGTCCCGCGCCTTGCCGCGCTTGGGATGGGCGTGAATCCAGTGGCGGGCTACTACCACGATCATCTCTTCCTGCCCTATGATCGTGCTGAGGACGCGATGAAAGAACTCAAAGCGATCGCTGCTCAGGCGCGGGAGTAAACGTAGGCGCCTGCCCCGTTGATCTCCCGGGTTACCTCGCCCGCGAAGTACAGGTGCTGGCAGTGCGCAAAGGCCTCGACGAGCGCCAGACCGTACTCGCTCTCTTTGATTTCTCGCTTAAAGATGGCGGTGAATGTCTCTCCGGCGGTGGAAGGCGTCACAAGGTGTTTCCTGAGGCGCTCTAAGACGCCGTGGTGATTGCCAATGAGCTGTGTGAGCCTAAGCGGAAGACCCTTGAACGGGCGCTTGTGCCCAGGGAGGACGAACGAGCTTTCCTGCGCAAATCTCTGAAGCTTCTCGCAAGACGCAATCCACCCCGCTACCGGGTCCGCTTCAGGCTCCGTCGGATAGACGCCGATGTTTGGACTTATCCCTGGCAGGACCTGATCACCCACGATGACCAGCTCGTCATCGCGGGACCAAAAGGTGGCATGATCTGGCGCGTGGCCAGAGCCCAGACGAACATCCCAATCGCGGTTGCCGAAACGGACAACGTCCCCCTCGGAGATACGCGTATATCCGCTCGGCATCGGCTCCACGACGTCGGCGAAGTTGAAGGGCCTCTCACCCAGCCGCTTTTCAAGCATCGCGGCGGCCATCCCCGCGCTCTTGTAGAACCTGACACTCTCTTCGGGATGTTCAGGCTCCACCGCAAGCGTGAGCATCCGCGCTGTGAGCCACGCCACTTGGGTCATCCACAGGTCCGCGCCCTGACGCTGAAAACGCCCCGCAAAGCCGACATGGTCAGGGTGGTGATGGGTGCAAATCACCCGGCTCACGGGCCTTCCCTGAAGCGGGCCGGCGAGGAGGGACGCCATCGCCTTCTCTCCCCTGGGCCAGCGGAGACCTGTATCAATGAGGGTCCAACTGTCGCCTTCGTCAAAAGCGTAGAGGTTCACATGGTCGAGCGCCATGGGTAGCGGCAGCCGCAGCCACCAGACACCTGGTTTTATCTCAATCCCTTCGCCCGGGGCGGGCGGCTCCTCGATCGGGTAGCTGAGCAAAGCTGCTTCAGCGTGCCGGTCATCCATGGACGTGCCTTTCCTGAGCCGGGGCAATGCCCGACATGGGCTTAAGCGGCCAACTCGTCCGCGCTAAGCGCGTAGATGCCTTCGGCGCCGGCCTTGGCGTGGGCAAAATGCCCGAGATGCTGGGGCAGAAGCCGCTCAATATAGAATGCGGCAAGCTTGGCGCGCGTTTCATCGCCCGCGAGCGCTGCCTTGAGGTGAAAGTGCGCGCCTAGTACTCGGGCAAAGCCCAGAAGGTACGGCACAGCTCCCGCAAAACGGTCATTCATGTCTGGCTGGCTCACCAGCCAGTCTGTCGTCTCGCTAAGTGTCTCGCAGGCATGCCAAACGGCCTTTGCCAGCTCCGGGAAGCGTGCCTTTGCAGCTTCGGCGGTCTGCTCGATCTC
>JBCCYG010000140.1:0-5954 GCA_039190145.1 Pseudomonadota bacterium
CTCGCGCGCCCGATGCTTCGGCACTTTGAGGCCACGCTTCTAAACGAAGCCGCCTAAAGCAAAGCACAAAAAAAGGGCCCACCACCAGGCGGGCCCTTCCAAAAACTACTGAGCTTTAGAAGAAGCCCAGCTTGTTCGGCGAATAGCTCACCAGCATGTTCTTGGTCTGCTGGTAGTGGTCGAGCATCATCTTGTGCGTCTCACGCCCGATGCCGGACTGCTTGTAGCCCCCGAATGCCGCATGGGCAGGATAGAGGTGGTAGCAGTTCGTCCAAACCCGGCCCGCCTTGATCTCGCGACCGAAGCGATAGCACTTGTTGGCATCGCGCGACCATACGCCAGCGCCAAGGCCATAGAGCGTGTCATTGGCCATATCGAGCGCCTCGGCATCGTCCTTAAAGGTCGTCACCGACACAACCGGCCCAAAGATCTCTTCCTGGAAGACACGCATCTTGTTGTTGCCCTTCAGGATCGTGGGCTCGATGTAATAGCCCTTCTCGAGATCGCCGGTCATCTTCCGCTCGCTGCCACCGGTAAGGACCTCAGCCCCCTCCTGACGCGCGATGTCGAAGTAGCTCAGTATCTTCTCCTGCTGCTCGCTCGACGCTTGCGCGCCCATCATGGTGTCGCCTTCCCTCGGATCGCCCAGGGCAATTGCCTTGGTGCGCTCAATGCAGCGCTCCATGAACTTGTCATAGACATCTTCATGGATCAGCGCGCGGCTCGGGCAGGTGCAGACCTCGCCCTGGTTCAGCGCAAACATCACGAAGCCCTCGACGCATTTGTCGAAATACGCGTCATCCTCATTGGCAATGTCGCTGAAGAAGACGTTCGGCGACTTGCCCCCAAGCTCCAGCGTCACCGGAATGATGTTCTCTGATGCATACTGCATGATCAGGCGACCGGTCGTTGTCTCACCGGTAAACGCTACCTTCGCCACGCGGGTCGACTGCGCGAGCGGCTTACCCGCCTCAAGGCCAAAGCCCTGCACGACATTGAGGACGCCGGCGGGCAGGATATCCGCAATGAGCTCCATAAAGACCATGACCGTCGCCGGTGTCTGCTCGGCAGGCTTCAGCACGATGCAGTTGCCCGCCGCAAGCGCCGGGGCCACCTTCCAGGTCGCCATCAGCAGCGGGAAGTTCCAGGGGATGATCTGGCCCACAACGCCCAGCGGCTCATGGAAGTGATAGGCTACCGTGTCCGCATCGATCTCACCCATCGTGCCTTCTTGGGCGCGGATGACACCCGCGAAATAACGGAAATGGTCGATCGCTAGCGGCAGGTCAGCGGCTCGCGTCTCGCGGATCGCCTTGCCGTTGTCCCAGGTCTCACAGATCGCCAAAAGCTCGAGGTTCTTCTCGAGCGTGTCGGCGATTTTCAAAAGCATATTCGAGCGCTCCGTAACGCTCGTGCGGCCCCAGGCATCTGCCGCCTTATGCGCGGCATCGAGCGCCAGGTTCACATCGTCCGCATTCGAGCGCGCGATCTCGCCCATGCCAAGCCCGGTGAGCGGGCTCAGATTCTCAAAATACTCGCCCGTCGTCGGTGCGCGGAACTCGCCACCGATAAAGTTGTCATAGCGCTTGGCAAACGGCGCCACATGGGTGCCCCCGTCAATAAGGGTCATGTCGTTCATGATATTCCTCCCAAAATATACCGCCGCTCCTCACGGCGGTTTGTTGTGCAGTTAACTTGGCGGCAGGTCATGACGCCCGCCATGGGCTCGACACACGCGGGGCACCGAAGTGTCCCAGCCCTGATACACCTCGCCCCTAGTCCTTCCTCGTCAGGCCCAGGCGCTTCATGCGGCGGTACAGTGTTGCCCGCGCAATTCCTAAATCCCGCGCCGCGGCGGTGGCGTTCCCGCCCGCCCGCGTTAGTGCTTTAACCACAGCTGCTTTCTCACCGCGCTCAAAGCCCGTCACCCCATCGCCCCGGCCAAAGAGGTCGGTTGCCGCAACGGGGTCGAATTCCGGCTTCAGGCTCCAGCCATAGTGCTGCCGCGCCGCGCGCGTGGCCCCGATGATCACGTCATCGGCGTTAATCGCCACCAGCGCGTTGCGATCCGCCTCCGCGTCACCGGCAAAGACGATCCGCGCATCGGTAAAGGCCGCGCGGAAGTTATCCGCCTCGATCTGGCGCGCGGTCTGCGCGACCATAGCAGATAGAAGCTTGTTGTTGGCGCCCGTTTGATCCGCCCGCGCAGACGATACATCAAGCGCCCCGATCAGACCTCCATCCGCCCCGTAAATCGGCGAGTCGATACAGCTCATCGCAACGTTCTTTGAAAAGAAATGCTCGCCGCGATGCACAATGACGCTCTTGCCCTCGACAAGGCAGGTGCCGATCCCGTTCGTCCCCTCGCTCTCCTCGCTCCAGTCCGCGCCCTCCACGAGGCCCCAGCTTCTGAACGAGCCGGCATCGCCGGCCGAAAATCGCTGATCGAGGATGACGCCACTGCTATCCGTGAGCACAACTGCGCAGCCCGAGGCGCCCACCAGCCCATGCAACTGGTCGAGCTTCGCTGACGCGATGCGGATCAACCGCTCCGATTGCTCGCGCCGCTCAGAGAGCTCCTGCCCCACCAAAACCCGCGCGTCTTTCGCGCTAGAAGGGTCCAAACCATGGCGTTTATGAGAACGGTGCCACGATGCAGCGATGCGGCACCTGGCAGCAGCGGTCGCGGATTCGATTGCAGACAAAACCGTATCAGCGTGAGACATGGCGCAACGATAGGACAACTGGCGCGCGAAGTCTCGCCGCACTGCCGCATAATCGGGCAAAGCAGTGCAGCATTTCGGATTTGTCGCAGCCAGGTGTCTCATAGCTGAGACAATTCGTGACCTCACGTCTTGCTTGAACCGAAGGGCGCAGACGGCAAAAGCTGACGTGCACGTCAAGGAGGGGCAGCAATGTCGATCGTCACCCTGGAAACCCGCGGCAAGGTCGCCGTGCTCACGCTCTCCAACGGAGAAAACAAACAGAACCTCGCCTTTGCCGATGCCATGCTCGACGCGCTAAAAGAGGTCGAAGACAACAAAGCGATCAAAAGCCTCGTCATCACTTCCAATGATGAGAAAAACTGGTCCCAGGGGGTCGATCTCAACTGGCTCATGGCCTCGATTGGCGCGGGTAAACAGGATGACGTCCGCGCTTTCATGTACGGCATGAACAAGGTCTTCGGCGGTCTCCTGACGATCCCCGTCCCCGTCATTGGCGCCCTCACCGGCCATGCCTTCGGCAACGGCGCCATGCTCGCCTGCTGCTGCGACTTCCGCGTCATGCGCGCCGATCGCGGCTACTTCTGCTTCCCCGAGGTCGACATCTCGATCCCCTTCTTGCCCTCCATGGTCGCCTTCTGCCGCAAAGCCGTCCCCGAATACCGCTTCAACGAGCTGAAGCTCACCGGGCGACGCGCCACGGCAGACGACCTTCTAAAAGACCACATCATTGAGGCCGCCTACCCCGACGCCGACAGCACGCTCGCGGGCGCCATCGAATTCGCCGAAACCTTCTCCAAAGGCCGCAACATCTTCGGCGAGCACAAGCGCCGCATGCACGGCCACATCCTCAAAATCATGGAAACGGAAGACCCAATGTATATCGAGCCTCTCAACCTGACGGTGTAGGCGCTCTTCACAGTTTACTGGGCGCAACCACGTGAATCCGGTGAATAAACCATTTCCCTAGGCTATCCAAAAAATCTTCCCAAATGGATTGGCCCTGATAAACTTTGGCTATTTAAGCTGGAGAATAGAAATGGAGTTCTTAAACGCCGCTTTGGCCTTTGCGGTCATAATGATAACTTTTTCAACCGGAGCGACAGCTCTTAGCGAAGCTTACCTTCGCATCAGATCACAACGACCAGAGATCCTGGCGCGTGCACTAACCAATTTCATCAAGTCCGACCCACGCCTAAAAAACGCAATGAAACGTGTCCTCGACAAAGACACGACGTTCGAGGGCCTCCGCGAAATCATTGAGAAAACCACGAAACTCACCCAAGCTGAGACCACAAAGATCAACAAGGTCTTCAAGTCTCTCGCGGATGCCAAAGACGCGCTTCGGGAGCACGACGAAGCAATAGCTGCGAACACTAAAAAGACGACCAATGTTGTCGATCAAACGGTCGCGCACCTTACCGCAAATCCGGTCAACTACCCCAACGCCACCAAGTACAAGGCGAGTAAGTCTGTCGATACGTTGACAACCTATGCCTTCGTTCAGCGATTTGCGGAAACGGATCTCGGTCAAAAGTTCGGTGACAACATGGACGATTTGACTTTCCAGGCACTTACGCGGGCCTTCGAACGCTATATCGCGGCGTCGAACGAAGCGTTTCGAAAGCACGCCCGTGCGTGCACGATGGTGGCCGCCTTGGTTTTGGCCTTCGCCGTTAACGCCCCTGCAAGGGACCTGTTTCAGTACGTGATGGATAATCCAGAAGTAGCAGACCGAATTATCGCTGATGCTGAGTCGGCCAATCAGGAGAATCAAGAACAGTACGCGCTGCTGCAAAGCCGAATTGAAGAGCTTACCACCGAGGCTGCCAACGATCCGAATTTCCCAAACGCTGAAGAAAACGATGCGCTCCAGGATGCATCGAATGAGCTCGAAAGTGTAATTGCAGAGATTGATCAAACTCTAGCCGAGGCGAGAGGTCTCTACGACATTCCGCTCGGGTATGACGGTTGGTTCGACCGCGTCTGCTTCGACGTACTCAGTGAGACCGAAATGCGCGAACTCCGCGCTGATGGCAAGCCAGTTCCAGAGCGCCCTGAAGGGTTTGGGCCTCGAGCCGGTCACTGTCTCGGCACCTGGGGTCTCTACACCTGGTTCGGAAACGTTTTGCTTGCAGGCCTTCTGATTGGTCTTGGTGGGCCATTCTGGTACCGAGTCTACTCAAGTCTGTCCCATGCCGCGCAGCTCCTACGCGTTTTTCGCGGCAACCCGCGTCCAGAAAGTCTTGGTGCTGGAAGTGACACCTCGCAGCCGGTGATGAACAGCCTCATGAACGCCTCAGAGACTAAAGAGGTCACCACAGTCGATGGCCAAACAGTAACCGTCCAAGCGCAAGCCTCCGTCGACAAAACCCTGCGCGATCTCTTCGATGCGGCTCGAGCGGGCTTAAGTTGACACCACATCCTCCCGCGCCACCACATAAGTGTGGATGGTAAACATGATGCAGCCGGTCTCTGGCATTCGCACCAGGCATTGCCGCTCTGTGCGCAAATAGTTCCCCTCGCCTTCCGGCTTCTCGCGCCGGTCATTTGCTGACCTCGGGTGAAAGAGCGCGGGTTCATGATACCAAAGCTGATTGTAGCGCCACATGGGCCGCCCGACGCGCACGGCGTCAAAGACCCGCTCGATCTGGCGGTCCATGCGTGGGCCGATCTCGCGCACCGGCTCATGGATCACCGCCATGGCCCGCCCAATCTTTTCGGCAAGCATCCAAGAGGCCGGAAAACACAAAAGCGCGGCCACCATCACATGGGCCTCCCCGCGCTTCTCTAAGATCACCACATCTTCCTGAATGGCTCCCGCCAAATCCTCAAAGCCCTCGAGCGCCACATCGCGCCCGTGATCCTCGCGCAGATGCGCGGCAATCATCGCAACCGCCTCCGCCTGCGCCGCCTCGGACCCTGGCAAAGCCCGCAAAACCGCGTGCCGACGCTCCACCAAAAGCTGCCGTCGCAAGGCGAGCTGCCCGGCCTCAGCATCGTCAAAGAGGAGCCAATCCGACGGCGCCATGACCTGCAAAGACGGCAAGGCGCGCGGCGTCAAAGCCGGGTAAGGGACCCCTCGCTGAAGAACCATTTCCGACATTTCCCCACGTCGCTTTCCGCCCAGACGGCGCACCCGCGCCCGTTACCCTTTTGCCATCAAGGGAGGTGGCCGTGAACCAGCACTACCGAGATAATCGCAAGATCGACCCAAACCGGGGCGCGCTC
>JBCCYG010000141.1:0-5946 GCA_039190145.1 Pseudomonadota bacterium
CAGCGGCTGACGCACGACACAGTCCTTGCAACTCAACCGAACAACTGTGGGAGTATCAAACATGTCTGGATTCAGCGGCTTCAACGGCGTGAATGGCGTCAATGGAGTGAATGGCGTCAACGGTGTGAACGGCGTTAACGGGGTAAATGGCGTCAACGGTGTAAACGGCGTGAATGGCGTCAACGGTGTAAACGGCGTCAATGGTGTGAACGGGGTAAATGGCGTCGCCGGCTATCCCGTCGGAGAAAGCCAGTCCGTCGCCTTCGGCATCCGCCATGTGGCCGGCCATGCCCCGATTGATCCCACGCAAGTCGCAGGCATCCCGCGCCGCAATGACGAACAGATGGACATGTGGTCAGAACAGGTCCGTGGCTGGATCTACATCACCGATTTCCTGCGCAACCTCGGCTGGGCGGAGAAGCCCAATGAGATAACGATGCGTTGGAACGGCAAGCCCATGCTTCAGCTCGGGCGCCCAACCGATGACCTCCTCGTCAGCCAACTCCGCTTTCTCCACGACTACATGGACCTGCGCCCGGATCGCGGCGGTGAGATCATCGGCCAGATGGGTTCTCTCGCAGGTCACTACGCCTTCATTCTCGGCCTCACGCCTTCCGCAAATGCCAAAACCTATGAACTGATCGAGCTCACGCAGATCCTGTGCAGCCACTGCGTGATGATCCCCAAGCATTACCTGACGATCCGCCGCCCGGATCAGCTTGATGGGCGGATCATGCCGATGATTCAGACGCCGAGCCATGGATCTTTCCCGTCGGGTCACGCAACGCAGGCCATGGCAATCGCCACCGTGCTTGCCGCCGTCGTCGATGCGAACTCGAACCATTACCCAGACCCCGAGGTCCGAAAAAAGCTCCTCTTCAAGCAAGCGGAGAGGATCGCAGCGAACCGTACCGTGTCTGGCGTGCATTATCCGATCGACAGCTATGCGGGGGCGATGCTGGGCCGTGAGGTTGCGGGCATCATCGTGGCGGCTGCCACGACCGCGAAGAACCGCTCTGCGAAGCGTGCCAGCCAAGCCTATGCGCCGACACTTGGCTCAGGCGACACGGATTACTTTGTGGATGATTTCCATGCCGCAGATCACGAGGTCGCAGGGTCTGAGTACAAGGTTGCGCATTCCGGCCCCCTCTCCTGGCTTTGGAAGAAAGTGATGGACGAGTTTCTCTAAGCGAGACACCCGCGCCCCATCTTCCAATCCATAGCAAAGGAGGCATCCCATGCCCGCCTTTAATCCGCCTACAGCGCTCAGCCCCTACACCGCTTGGATGTATGGCGCAGGCCGCGCTTTTGACTTCTTCACCTCCGACCGCGCGGCAGAGGACCACACGCTCACCGGCGTTCTCGAACGCCCGGCCGGTCACGGGGCGGCATCGAGCCCTGCGCCGCTTACGGGCGCGGGGCTTACCGTACCGCTTCTCGCGCCGACGCTCTGGTCCGGGCTGCCTGAACCGCGCTTTGTTCCTTTCACGCTTGACGGTGTCACGGCCCAAAGCCTCACCAGTGCAAGCCTAGACGCCCTTTGGCATTCCGCCGCTGGCGCGGGGGTGAGCAGTCCTACAGGGGGTCTTGGCCCCAAGTCACCCGGCGATAAGACCCGAATCTCAGCGGGCTCCCCGATCCGGAGCGACACAGTGGTGGGCAACGCCGGCGGCACGGCGACCATGGCGACGGACCCCAGCGTGGATGCATCTGAGCCCATCGTAGTCATCGGCGTCATCGACGACGGCATTCCTTTCGCTCACGCGGCCTTTGGCGACCGGATCGAAGCGGTCTGGTTGCAGGGCATGGCCCCTGATGGTTCGGGCTCCGTTCGTATCGGCCGTGAGGTAACTCGCGCACAGATCACACAACTCAAGGCCAACCACGGCCCGGATGAGGATGCGGTTTACCGCGCCGCTGGAGCGCTGGGCGGCGAGGGCCGCGCGCAAAGCCCGCTTATCGGCGATGCCTGCCACGGGGCCCATACGCTCGGCGCTCTCGCCGATGGCTCAGACGCGCAGGTACGCATCATAGCCGTTGATCTGCCGCCCGACACAACATGGGATACCTCTGGGCAAGGCAAAGAAGCGCTCATCATCGCTGGGATGCACTACATCTTTGACCGCGCTGACGCGCTGGCACAGGCATATGCCAAGCCAACGCTGCCCATGGTGATCAACCTGTCGTATGGCTTTTACGGTGGCGGCCATGACGGCGAGGGCATCATCGAAGCGGCGCTCGACGAGCTCATAGAGGCCCGCCGCGCCAAGGCGCCTACGGGTTTCACGATGCCGGCGGGTAATTCCTTCCTCGACAGCCTGCATGCTGCGATTGATCTTAAAGCCGGCAAATCGCCAGACCCGCTCATCTGGCGCCTCCCGCCGGATGACCGCACATCGACTTTCATGGAAATCTGGCTGCCGAAGGGTGCCAAGGCCGGCGACCTCGAAGTCACTCTCCACAGCCCCGGCCAGGCATTCGGACGCCCGGGCCCCATCGCGGCGTCCCTCAACGGGGCCGGTGCCGAGGAAACCGAACTCACTGTAGTGCCCGTGACATGGCAAGGCAAAACCGTGGGCCATCTCAGCGTTGACTGCACGCGCGGCGGACGATGGCGCTTCATGGTGGCCCTTGCCCCAACGGAAGCCGTGGGAGACGCAGCACCGGCAGGGGCTTGGCACATCGGGATGAAGGACAAACGTAGCGTCGGGGCAGACATCACCGCCCGCCTTCGCATCCAGCGCGATGTGAGTTACGGACGTGGCTATACTGGGGCGCGCCAGAGTTACTTCTTCGATCCGGACAACGCGCTCTTCACGCGAGAGGGCAAGCCCGAGGAGAAAGACACACCCGGCGCAGATGTGCAGCGCCTCGGTAGCTTTTCGGGGATGGCGACCGGTTCAACTTCCCTCGTTGTGGGAGCAGCGAAGGGCTGGGGTTCCGGGGCAGAGCTGTATTCTGGTGCCGCCAATGGAAGTGACTCAGTTCAGGTCGACGTCTCCGCAATGGTAAGCAAAAACCTCTCGGAAGTGGGCCGGCTCGGTCTCGCGTCCCGCTCCGGAGCAAGACATCGGATGACGGGTACGTCCGTCGCTGCGCCTGCCATCGGCGCTGTGCTTCGCGAAGCCATAGCAAATGCCAAGGCGGGGCAGTCCGCGGGCAACTACAAGGCGGAAGTTGTAAGCCAAGGTGGCCTTGCGCCATCGGACCCAGAGGCACCGGAGCGCTTGGGCACCGATACGCTCAATTAGAAAAGCAAGGGGGGCGGCTCGGGAATGCCGCCCCCCTCTTCGGTCGATCAGGCAGGGGAGATCTACCTATCGCCGCCCACCCTCGCAGGGGACGCGAGGCGTGAATTGGGAATCCTTTTGTTAGCGGTGCTTTGATTGCTTTCTCGGCGCATTTTTTCGAGCTGCATGAGCGCTCCCGCGGCAAAACTGCTTCCGAGATCGGCTTGATGAACCAGATCGCTCCAAATGGCCCCAGTACGCAGAACAGCAATGGCTGGGTTGTTGCCATCGGGCGTGGGCGCTGCGGCTACGCCCATGCCCACGAACTTCCAGCTTTCATTAAAGACAAAACAGGCAGAAGGCGGAAGCGTGAGCCCTCGATCGGCCGCGAAATACATGTGCCGAGCGCCCGTACCGAGCATCCTAAGACCCGACATGGCAACACAAACACGGCCCTCGTCGCTCAGAAAGAGAGCGTGGGCTGTTTCGTGCTTGAGCACTTTCCCAAAGCGTGGATCAACGACGACATCCAAGGGCATCCCACGGTCCGCTAGACGATCATCCACCTCCGCCGACGTAACATGCGTGAGCGCATACTCACTTCCACCTTCCCCGGGCCCAAGCACGTATCCACGGCCAAGGTGCAGTCCTGCTTGCCAGCCAGGTCGCGCTTCTGGGATTACAGCATTCGCCGCCGCGGCGCCCTGGCCGAAAAGCTCTGCAGCATCGTGATGCCCCGTTGGCACAGGCCGCCTAACGGAGGGCCTTTGGATTGGGCGCGCGGCACTAGCCCGCAGATGGCGTAATCGCGCTTCGATCCGCCAAGTGTCTTCAGGGGATTGGCGCTTATCCCATACTGTCCTTAGCTCATCTAAATCTACTGAAGCGGGCGGCGCTTCATAAGTTCTTGCGCCCTCGCAGACACTGACAAAGAACTCTTTCTTCATCCTTGGGACTGTTGAGACTTGCTTGGGCCAAAGCGCTGATAACTCGGTTTCCAGCGCCGTATCCCTGACAATCACTTCGGCTTCAGGAAGGTGGGCGAGTATGCACGACACTAATTCACGATACGCCCAGAAGTCAGCAACCCAATCTGGAAAGACGAGAAGATCAAACGCGCCAGAAATCAGCCACTCACGAAAACGACCATCTTCGGCGAGATCATAAGGGCCTTTGCCCGAGGCAAAACGGTGGGAGTGGCCGGTGCCACACATGCCAATATAGCCCACAATTGGGTTACCCGTTTCGCTGCCTAAATCACCGTCGGGCGCAAACGCGTCCTGCTTTTCGAATATTCTCATTCTTTTGTCCCCGCTCATTGGGCTGTCGCATTGCGAAAGCGACGTTGGGTAAAGCTTGGTGCACTTTTCCCATTTCACGCAGTGAGGAATGCGTGAGTTCGTACATTGCGAGCGTGAACGCAGCGCTCTTGTAGGCCCTTTTTTTGGGTGAGAGCCGGCCTGTGGGTGGCAAAAGCGCCGCTTCCACGGTCTCCCATGCTTTTCACGCTCTGAATTGAGGTGGGGGTGTCCTGCCTCTCTTGCGGCAAATTTGGAGCGAAGTTTACACCGACGGGCAAAGCCGTAGATTATACCCATGGCCAATTTCAGCAGCCTACAAGAGCTGTTCGCACATCACGCAGACACCATTATCGACGTTCGTTCTCCGGCGGAGTTTGCCGAAGATCACGTGCCCGGCGCGATCAATCTCCCAGTGCTCGATAATGACGAACGAGCTGAGGTGGGGACGATGTATAAGCAGGTCTCGCCCTTCCGCGCGCGCAAGATCGGGGCGGCGCTCGTCTTTCGGAATGCAGCGCGCCACATCGAGACCGCGCTGGCGGATAAGGAGGGCGGCTGGAGGCCCCTGGTCTATTGCTGGCGCGGCGGCCAAAGGTCGGGCGCCTTCGCCTGGATGCTCAAAGAAATCGGCTGGCGCGCGGATGTCATCGATGGCGGCTATCGCACGTTTCGCCGGTTGGTATCAGAAGCTCTTTACGAGGTGCCGCTCCCGCACCGGCTGGTGAAGCTCGGCGGATATACTGGGACTGCAAAGACAGAGTTGCTCGCTCACGCGGCGGATGCAGGCGCGCACGTCGTCGATTTAGAGGGGCTGGCACGCCATCGCGGCTCCGTCCTCGGCGCGTGGGAGGAGCCCCAACCGTCACAAAAAGCTTTTGAGACTGCCCTTGCCCACGCTTTGACGAGCCTGGACCCGGCCCGGCCTGTGCTGGTGGAAGCAGAAAGCAGCAAGATCGGCAAAATCACCCTGCCGCCGTCGCTCTGGGCCGCGATGAAGGCCGCCCCGGTCATTGAGATCGACGCGCCTCTCGATCAGCGCGCGGCCTACCTCGCGCGGGCCTATGCAAGCATCCTCAAGGACCCTGCGGCTCTCATGGAAAAACTCGCGCCGCTCAAGCGGCTCCGCGGCGAAGCACGCCTGGAAAGCTGGAGAGAGCTTTCGGAGGCAGGTGACAATGTCGCGCTCTGTGAAAGCCTGGCCGAGCATCACTACGACCCAGCTTACCGGCGGGCGCGGAAGGGAAGGGAAGAGACACCGGCCGACATCGTCGCCCTCAATGACCTCGAACCAAAGACGCTCAAGAAAACCGCGCGGGACATCGCAGACCGCATTCAGGAAATGTAAACGTTCTCGCCTTCAACGATCCGGCCCACGCACCAAGCCTCGATCCCCTGGTCTGCAAGCTGCGCCAAAA
>JBCCYG010000142.1:0-5939 GCA_039190145.1 Pseudomonadota bacterium
CAAGCTGCGCACGCCGTTCACCTCGCTCGGGGTCGTCCCCGAAGTGGCTGCCACTTACCAATTCCCCGCCCTCATGGGCCGCCAGAATGCGGCCTGGATGCTGATGTCGTCGGAATGGATGAGCGCGGCGGAGTGCAAGGACATGGGGCTTGTGAAGGAACTCGCCCCCGCTGGCACCGCGCTCGACGTGGCCAAGGAACGCGCGGCCACCCTTGCGGCGCTCCCGTCCTCCTCGCTCATGCGCACCAAGGAGCTCATGATGGCCCCCCATCTCGATGCGCTGCTGAAAGCCAATACAGTGGAGTTCGAGCATTTCTGGGCCTCCGTCGAAGGCCCCGCGTCCAAGGAAGCCATCAACGCCTTCCTTGAAAAGCGCGCGCCCGATTTCTCGGCCTTCTGAGCGGAGCGAGCCATGACCGACCTTCTGGATTTCAGCGGCAAGGCCGTGGTCGTCGTGGGCGGCACAAGCGGCATCAATCGTGGCATCGCCGAGGAGTTTGCCATGCGCGGCGCAAAGGTCGCCGTGGCTTCCCGAAGCCAGGAGAAAGTCGACGACACGCTCGAGGCGCTCAAAGCCAAAGGGGCCGCGGCGGTGGCGGGCGCGGCCTTCGACGTCCGCAACGCCGAAGACGTGGCCAAGGGTCTGGCCAGCTTCCATGACGCCTTCGGCGACTTTGACGTGCTGGTGTCCGGGGCGGCGGGCAACTTCCCCGCGCTCACCAGCGAGATGTCCATCAACGCCTTCCGCGCGGTCGTGGAGATCGATCTGATGGGCACCGTCCATGTCATGAAAGCCGCCTACACGCTGCTCAAGCGCCCAGGGGCGAGCGTCATCAACGTCTCAGCGCCGCAATCCTATCTGCCATACGAAGGCCAGGCCCATGTCTGCGCCGCCAAGGCGGGCGTGGACCAGATCACCCGCACGCTTTCAATGGAGTGGGGCGGGGAGGGCATCCGCGTCAATTCCGTCGTTCCGGGCTACATCGCCGAGACCGAGGGCGTGAGCCGGATGATGCCCAATGAGGACGCCGTCGACCGCGCGCTCGCCTCGATCCCGGCGGGCCGCTTGGGCGACAAACGCGACGTGGCCAATGCCTGCCTCTTCCTCGGCTCTGACATGGCTAGCTACATCTCGGGCTCGCTCATCGTGGTGGACGGGGCCGTTTACCAACGCGGCTCCGGCATCGTAGGTCAGGAAATCGGCGAAATGCTTAGGGCCGCCATCACCGCTTAGTGCAAGGGCATCGCCCGACCTCGGGTGGGCGAGAAGCGCCCTCCCGTGGGGGAGGTCGGGCGCTGCCCGGTGTTTCCACCGGGCGGTTTCCAGCTAGGCCGCCTTCTGCGCGGGCTTTAGGATTTGCCCCCTGAGCGCGACGCGGCGTATCTCCACCTTCTGCAAGTGACGCTCCCGCACGTGGCCGTAGCCACGGATGAATTCAGGCAGGTTGAGCAACTCGTAAATCGCCGCCGGGTCGGCACCTTCGGCCTGCGCCAGGGCGAAATCGATGTCTTCCTCGTAGCCCGCCAGAGCGCGCCGCGCGATCTTGGCTTCTTCGGTCCGCGCGAACGGGTCGAGGAACGTGCCCCGCAGCCACCGGAACCGCGCCATGAGCTTGAAGACCGGTAGGAGCCACGCGCCCGCCTCGCCCTTGCGTGGCTTGCCCGTTTCCTTGTCGATATAGCCGAAGGGCCAGGCTCCCACATGGAAGCTCAGCTTCAGGTCGCCCTCGAAATTCGCTTTGAGCTCCTCAAGGAATTCAGGCCGGGCATAGAGCCGCGCGACCTCCCATTCGTCCTTCACGGCTAGGAGCTTGTAATACCCCCGCGCCACCGCGCGCTGCGTATCCTCATCAAGCGTCGATGCGCTAAGACGCGCCATCATATCGGCGTATCGTTTCACCAGCCGGTCGCCCTGATAGGCGCGCAGCCGATCCACGCGGTAAGAGATAACCTCCTCGAGCGGGGCCACCCGGTGATCGGCCAGCGCCACAGGTTCGTCCTTGCCCATGAGCCGCCCGATCTGCTCAGGCTCGGCCACGATGAGCCGCCCAAGGGCAAAGGCCTTCCTGTTTTTCTCCAGGGCCACACCATTGAGCTCAATCGCCCGCATCAGCGCCTCGAAAGAAAGCGGGATACCGCCCTGCTGCCAGCTTGCCCCGACGAGGAGCATATTGGCGAACATCCGGTCGCCGATGACCCGCTCGGCTAGGCGCTGGGCATCGAGCGTGACGATCCGGTCGCCGAGGACACGGCGCAGGCGCTCCTGCTGCTCATCGCCATTGAGTTGCCAGTCGGGATTGGCGGAAAACTCGCCAGTGGGAACGACGGTGATGTCGGTCACCCCCACGGCGCTCGCATCCTTGAGGCGCGAGATGCTCTCGTCGCCCGCGGCCACCACGAGGTCACAGCCGATTAGCGCATCCGCCTCGTCTTGCGCGATGCGGGTCGCGCGCATGTTTTCGGGCTTCGTGGCGATCTTCACATGGGAATGCACGGCGCCGTATTTCTGCGCGAGCCCCGTGATGTCGAGATTGGAGGAGAAATAGCCGTCCGCATGGGCCGCCACCGACAGGGTCTGCCCCACCGTCACAACACCTGCGCCGCCGATGCCAGAGACAAGGATCGACCAAGAGCCGTCAAACGCCGCGATCTCTGGCTCCGGCAGGCGGCTCGTGTCGATCTCCACCTCCTTCGTTTCCGCCTTGCGCGGCTTGGCCCCGTGGACCGTCACAAAGGACGGGCAGAACCCCTCAACGCAGGAGAAATCCTTGTTACAGGAGGACTGATTGATCTGGCGCTTGCGGCCGAGCTTGGTCTCCTTGGGCTCGATGGCCATGCAGGAGGAGACCGTCGAGCAGTCCCCGCAGCCTTCGCAGACCTCAGAATTGATAAAGACCCGCTTGTCCGGGTCATGCCACTTGCCCCGCTTGCGCAAGCGCCGCCGCTCGGTCGCGCAGGGTTGATCATAGATCAGGACCGTGACTTCGGGGATTTTCCTTAGTTCGGCCTGCACCGCCTCCATCTCGGTCCGGTGGTGGGTCGTGACGCCGGGCTGAGCGTCGATACCTTTGAACTTCTCCGGCTCGTCGCTCACCAGCGCGATCCGGTTCACACCCTCGGCGAGGAGCTGGCTCACCATCTGCTGAGGTGAGACTTCCCCATCATGGGGCTGTCCGCCGGTCATCGAGACAAAACCGTTATGCAAGAGCTTGTAGGTCATCGGCGCCTTGGCCGCGATGGCCGCGCGGATCGCCATAAAGCCCGAATGGTTGTAGGTGCCGTCGCCCATATTGGCGAAAACGTGGCTCTCATCGGTGAACGGGAATTGGCCGAGCCAGAGACCGCCTTCACCGCCCATATGGCTGATGGAATTCGTTTTAGACGGATCACGGAACACCGCCATCGTATGGCAGCCGATCCCCGCCAGCGCGCGGCTCCCCTCAATGGTCTGCGTGGAACGCCCATGGGGGCATCCGGCGCAGAAAGAGGGCGGGCGCTGGGCCCCGCCGCCGAGCTTTGGGATCGCGCCGGGCTGGTTTTGGACAGGCACGCCGTAGGACGGGCTGGTCTCGTTGATCACCCGCCCGACAACGCGCGCCACAAGCCCCGGGTCCACCTCGCCATAGGCCGGGAAAGCGGGCTCGCCTGTTTCCCCGGAGAAGGTCTTGCCCACGATGCGCGGCGTATGCTTGGAGCCATAGAGCGTGGCGCGGATTTGGTCTTCCAGTAGCCCACGCTTTTCTTCGATAACGATGATCGTATCGAGCCCATCGGCGAAGTCATGGACGATCTTGGTATCGAGCGGCCAGATCATCCCCACCTTGAGGAGCTTGACCTCGGCCTCGCCGATCCGCCCATCTTGCGCGCCCATGGAGGCAAGCGCCTGGTTGAGGTCCTGCCAGGACTTGCCCGACGACACGATGCCGACGCGCGCGCCCTTGGAGTTAGAAGCAATCGAGTTAAGCCCGTTCGCCCGCGCATAGGCGAGCGCGCGGTCGATCTTTACGTCCCAGAGGATCTTCTCCTGCTCGAGCATCGCTCGGAACGGCTTGATCCCGATATCGGGCATCTCGCCGGGGGGCAGGGTCACCGCCGGCGCTTGCGGGGCAACCCAGACCGACCCGCCACCTTCGACGACGTCGGTAACAAGCTTCATCCCCGCCCAGGTGCCCGCATAGCGGCTCATAGCGATGCCATGGAGCCCGTAATCGAGGACCTCCTGCGCATTACAGGGCGCCAGAAGCGGGATGCCGGTGGAGGCGAAATTCAGGTCAGAGTAGCAGGCGAGCGTCGAGGATTTCGCCCCGTGGTCATCGCCCACCAGTAAGAGCGCGCCGCCCTTAGCGTTGGTGCCCGACAGGTTCGCATGGCGGATCGGGTCCATGGAGCGGTCCATGCCCGGCGCTTTGCCGTACCAGATCGAAAAGACCCCATCGACCGTCGCGCCGGGAAAGAGGCCCACCATCTGGCTGCCCCAAACGGCGGTGGCGGCCATGTCCTCGTTGAGGCCTGGCTGGAAATAGACATTGTGCTCCTTGAGCGAGCTCTCCGCCTGCCAGAGCTCCATGTCATATCGCCCGATGGGGGAGCCACGATAGCCGGAGATGTAGCCGCCTGTCTTGAGGCCCTCAGCGCGGTCACGCTTGGCCTGCTGGATCGGCAAGCGAACGAGCGCCTGCATCCCGGTCATATAGACCCAGCCCTCCTCCTTCTCGAGGCGGTCGGCGAGGGTCATCTCTAGGCGTTTGGCTGGAAGATGTGACATCACTGGCGCAACTTGAGATCTACATGGGAGCCTAGAGCACTTTCAGCGCTTTGCAAAAGCCGAAGCGCAGGCGCAGGGGCGAGGGTGATTTTGACGAAAGGCGGAGGAAAATCCGTCGAAAAAGATCTGCAGCAGGGCGGCCAGCTGCAGGCAACACAGATCGCGCGCCTTGGGTCAAATCCGCAGGCATCGTGCCAGTTCCCATCGGAGGGTAGCCTCCCCAGCAGTTTAGCTAAGTCTTTGAAAGAGCGTAGGGGCCCCATACATTTTCTGCAATAAAAAATATTTTTATTGCGATCCGAGACCCTCTGTGTGACAGTCCCCAAAACGAGCCTACGCAGTGGGAGGAGCTACGATGGGCGCGAAGCACACTAAGTTCAAAATTATTCTTAATGCCCTGCCTGTTATCTTCGGCCTGAAGGCGCGGCAGAGCAAGACGTTCCGCGCGTACATATCGTCGCGGGACGCCGTGGTGCAGATCGAGCTGGGCGATGGGACGATCAGCAAGCACCTCATCTTTAAGGGCGGAAAGTGTAAGCTCAAAAACGGGACATATGCCGAGCCCGACGTCCACATCTATTTCAAGGATATCGAAGCGGCGCTCACCGTCATGACGCCGCCCACCGATTACGGTGAGCTGATCCATGCGGGTAAGAATTTCCGCGTTAAGATCACCGGCGATGAGGATGCCGCCGCCTGGTTTACTCTGCTGGCCGGCAAGCTTGAGAGCGATGGCTGGGAGTACGGGGAAAAACAATCCGATGGCTCCATGCGCTACACGCAGATCACCAATGGTGGCCCGCTCCATGTCTATGTGAAGGATGGCAAAATTCTGCGCACGCACATCATCGAGTTCGATGATGATGATCCGGAGACGTGGACCATCAAGGCGCGAGGCAAGACATTCTCGCCCCAGAGAAAGGCGCTTGTGGCGCCGCACGCGTTGGCCATGAAGGCCAATGTCTACGCCGAAAACCGCGTCCTTTACCCCATGAAGCGCGTGGATTTCGACCCGAACGGCGAGCGCAATCCGCAAAACCGGGGGAAGTCCGGCTATGAGCGGATCAGCTGGGACGAAGCGCTCGACATCGTGTCGGGAGAGATCCTGCGCCAGCGGAAGGTGCACGGGCCAGGCGCCATCGCGCTTTCGAACCCGAGCCACCATCAATGGGGC
>JBCCYG010000143.1:0-5871 GCA_039190145.1 Pseudomonadota bacterium
CTCCGGTGAAGACAAAACCCGAATAGTGTTCAACGAGCTCGTCCGCGCTGACATAGGTTGGGTCAGTCGGCACAATCGCGGGCTGCCTGCGCGACCCCGCGCTCACCGCCTCCACGTTCATTTTGCCAGCCGCGTAAGCCGGATACTCATCATTGATGAGGTAGCTGTTGCCGATGATCCCAATGAGCGGACGGGTCATGGAGGTCTCCTTTGGGATCGGATATAGCGCGCTCCCCCAAGCAACAAAACCTGCAGGCCGCGCAACCGCCTGTGCAGCAGCGCTCAAGACCCAATTCGTGACGCACGGGGCGCAAATGCTTAAACTTCAGCCATGATCACGCTCGACTACGCCCGAACCATGGCCCGCTATACGGTCTGGCAGAATAATTCACTTATGGCCGCCGCCGACGGGCTCCATGATAGCGCCCGCTGGCAGGATCGCGGCGCCTTCTTCCGCTCCATCGCGGAAACGCTGAACCACATCCTGGGGGACGACGTCACTTGGCTAGCGCGCCTTGAAGGGAGGCAAACCGAGGCAGAAAGGCTTGGCGCGCGCTTTCCATACACAGATGCACCGCGCGACTGGGAGATCTACAAAGAAGAGCGTAGGGCAGCCAACGCCGCCATTGTGACTTGGGCTGACAACCTGTCCGACGCCGCACTATCCACGCAAACAAGCTGGCAACGCGGCGCTGAAGAGGTGGAGACGCCCTTTGCCTTTAACGTAGCGCACCTCTTCAATCACGGCACCCATCACCGCGGACAGGTCCACGCCATGCTCACCGCAGCCGGAGCGGAGCCTGAGCCCACCGACCTGCAAATGTTGCTCGTCAGGCCTCAGCCGTGAAACCCGCCGCCTCGATGCCGGCAACGGCCGCTGCTGCGTCATTGTCAGACGTATCGCCCGTCACGCCCATGGCGCCGATAACAACGCCTCTCTTATCTCGGATGAGCACACCCCCCGGCACTGGCACAACCTGCCCGCCATAAACGCCATTCACAGCCGCCATGAAATAGGCCTGCGCTTCCGCCCGTGCCATCTGCGCGGAGCCCGGCATGCCGAGCATCACCGCGCCATAGGCCTTGCCATGGGCAATCGCAAAACGCCCCGGCGCCGCGCCATCCTCCCGCTCAAAGGCAAGCGGATAGCCGCCCGCATCAAGTACCACGACGCTGAGCGGCTTCAGCTCCATCTCACGACCTTTGGCGCGCGCTTTCGCAATCATCGTCCGCGCCTTGTTCAGACTAATCGGCATTCCCATCCTGTGGGCACCGGGCCCACCCCTTCTTTGTTCCCAAAATACTCAAAAGCCGCTGTGAGCCGCCCAGCGCCTAGCCCGCTTTAACTTCCAGCCGCCGGGCATGGAGCACCGGCTCGGTATACCCCGATGGCTGGACCCGCCCCTTGAAGACAAGGTCGCAGGCCGCGTTGAAGGCCACCCCGTCAAATCCTGGCGCCATGGGCTCATAGGCCGGGTCGCCCGCATTCTGACGGTCGACGACGGCGGCCATCTTTTGCATGGCGGCCATCACCTCATCCTCACTCACCACACCGTGGTGGAGCCAGTTCGCCAAAGCCTGGGACGAGATACGGCAAGTCGCGCGATCCTCCATCAGCCCCACATCGTGGATGTCAGGCACCTTCGAACAGCCCACGCCCTGATCGACCCAACGCACGACGTAGCCGAGGATCCCCTGAGCGTTGTTTTCGATCTCCGCACTGATCTCTTCAGGCGACCAATTTGGGCCCTGGGCGACGGGTATCGTCAGCAAATCCGAAAGCTTGCCCCGTGCCCCGTCCGCGCGGAGCCTGTCCTGAACGGAGAGCACATCCACCTTGTGATAGTGCATCGCGTGCAGCGTCGCTGCGGTGGGTGAAGGCACCCAGGCACAGGTGGCCCCGGCCTCCAGATGCCCGATCTTCTGGTCGATCATGTCCGCCATCCGGTCCGGCATGGCCCACATGCCTTTCCCAATCTGCGCCCGCCCTTTGAGCCCGCACGCCAGCCCGATATCGACATTGCGATCCTCGTAAGAGCTGATCCAGGCCGTCCCCTTCATCGCGCCTTTAGGCAACATAGGCCCCGCTTCCATGGAGGTGTGGATCTCATCCCCCGTCCGATCGAGGAAGCCGGTATTGATAAACGCCACCCGGCTCTTGGCAGCGCGGATACATTCCTTGAGGTTTACTGAGGTCCGCCGCTCCTCGTCCATGATCCCCATCTTCACCGTGTCGGCGGCCAGGCCCAAAATTTCTTCCACCGCTCCAAAGAGCTCACTGGCAAACGCAACCTCGTCGGGCCCGTGCATCTTGGGCTTCACGATATAGACCGAGCCCGTCGCAGAATTCCCCCCGTCCCGCTTGAGATCATGCATGGCGATGAGCACCGCACAGAGGGCATCAAGCATACCTTCAAAGATCTCATTGCCCTCCGCATCGAGAACCGCGGGGTTTGTCATCAGATGCCCCACATTACGAACGAGCATGAGCGAGCGGCACTTAACGATAAACTCGGAACCATCTGGCGCGGTATAGGGACAGTCGCTAAAGAGCTGCCGCGTCACGGTCTCGCCACCCTTCTCAAAGGTCTCCTTAAGGTCGCCCTTCATAAGCCCGAGCCAGTTGCGATACGCGAGCGCCTTGTCCTCCGCGTCCACGGCCGCCACGCTATCCTCGCAATCCATGATCGTCGAAAGCGCGGCCTCAAGGTTCACGGCCGCAATATGGGCGGGGTCATCCTTCCCAATGTCATGGCTCGCATTGGTGAGAATTTCGATCTTCAACCCGTTGTTTTCAAACAGGTAACCGCGCCAATCGCTTTGCTCCATCGTGCCCAGAAACTGCGACGGGTCTTTCAACGCGAGCGCCCCCATATCCGTCACATCAGCCCAGGCCCCTTCCAGCGGTACGGCCTCATCGAGAAAGGCCTTGGCCGCCGCAATCACCCGCGCGCCACGTTCCGGGTCATATCCTTTCCCGCGCGGCACATCGCCCAAAGCGTCGGTCCCGTAGAGCGCGTCATATAGGTTCCCCCACCGCGCATTGGCCGCATTGAGCGCAAAACGCGCATTGTTGATCGGCACGACAAGCTGCGGCCCCGGCACTGCGGCGATCTCCGGGTCGACATTCTCCGTCTCAATCTCAAAATCGGGTCCCTCAGACACAAGGTACCCGATCTCCCGCAAAAACGCCTCATAGGCGTCGGCATCATGCGCCTCGCCCTTGCGCGCGACGTGCCAGGCATCAATCTGCGCCTGCATCGCCTCCCGGGTCTCCAAAAGCCCCCGATTACTCGCGGAAAAATCATTCACCAACCGGGCAAGACCCGCCCAAAAAGCATCGCTCGCAACGCCCGTCCCCGGAAGCGCCTCATCTTCGATGAAATCCCAGAGCGGTTTGGCGACCTGGAGCCCGTGAACCTCCACCCGTTCGGTCTTGCGAAGCTGAGTATTCATGGGAAACCCTCCTGGCGGCATGCGGTTGTATGCCGGAAATATAGAGGCAGTTTCCTATCGGCAACTTATTTTCCGGCAGCCACCTTTTTGCGCCCCCGCCGACACCGCTCTGAGCAATATTTCACCTCGCCCCACACCTTTGCCCACTTCTTGCGCCAGCTAAACGGCAGCCCGCAGGTCTCGCAGGTCTTCTGAGGCAAATCGCTCTTCTTCACACGCCTTGCCACTAGCGCCTCTCACGGATTCGGGCGGGCGGGTGCGATACGCCAAAGGCGGGAGCGTCCGAACGGCCGAACCCGATCAAAACTCAAAACCCATCTGGCGGTTTTCCTTAGGGATAGGATCGCGTTGAAAACCGCGATCCTTCTTCCGGCTCGCATGCTTCTTCACAATCGCATCCGCTTCGGCGCGGAAGCCCGCCCCGCGCCGGACCGCAAACACTCGCTCCCGCGCTTCTCGTGCCGCAGTAACCACATCGACGACCGGCTCGGGATACCCTTCCACACCCCCCGCCAGCCAAGGCTCCTGAAGGTATTTGTCATCGAAACCCGCCACTTCCGGGACCCAGCGCCGTGTAAACGCACCGCTCGGATCCTGATCCTTCCCCTGCTTCACTGGGTTATAGATGCGCACGGTATTCATCCCTGTGGTGCCCGACTGCATCTGCGTTTGGCTCCAATGAATGCCAGGCTCGTAATCCGTAAACCGGCGCGCAAGCACCATCCCAGAATCCCGCCAATCGAGCCAAAGATGGTAAGACGCCACCGCCATGAGCATCGACCGCATCCGGAAATTGAGCCACCCCGTATGATCGAGATAACGCATGCAGGCATCGACAAAGGGAATACCCGTCCGGCCTTCTGTCCAGGCCGCGAGCAGCTCTGGGTCAGAGCCCTGCCGCATCCCTTCATAGGCCCGATGCAGGCACCGCGTCTCGATTTCGGGCTCGTCTTCGAGCTTTTGCATAAAGTGATCGCGCCAGGCGAGCCGTGAGGTGAAGGAATTCAAAGACCCCTTCCACCCGTCCCGACCTTGAGCCGGAACCTCTTGCTTTCGCGCGGCCGCCGCCTGCGCCGCCTCCCGGCCAGAAAGCACGCCCAAAGCAAGGTAAGGCGACAGCCTCGAACAGGCCCATTCCCCGTCCACGGGCGATGACATCGCCTTGCGATACGTGCGCCCACGCTCGGTCAGAAAGCCGCCGAGGAGAGACAGCGCCTCCGCGCGCCCGCCCCGCTGGCGCCCCGGGCAAGGGTCGTCTGCTATCCCCAATTCGCGCGCTGTGGGAATGCCACCCGCCACAAGGCGCGGCCCGTCCAATGCGCCCGGCTGAATGACAGGCTGCCGGACATATTTCTCCCGCCGCGCGGCCCAGCCATCGCGCCCCTCAAGTCGCCGCACGACGCCCGATTGCACAAACTCACGCCAGCCAATTCCACGGGCCGCACACCAGTCGTTGACCCGCAAGTCGCGCCTAAACGTCCAGGCATTCCCCGTCTCTTCATGGGAAACGATCCCATCGAAAGACACCTCCCGCGCAAGCGCGTCGAAGACGTCGATGACATCGCCCACGCGGATCACGAGCGGCACCGGGAGCGCGGCGCGTAGGCTTTCCAAACACTCTGCGATAAACGCCCATTGCCGCCCCGAGGTATCTGGCAAAGCCCAGTATTCCGGCTCGACGACATAGAGCGCGACGACCGGCCCCGTCTCGGCTGCCGCTGCGAGAGCCGCATGATCGCTCACCCGAAGGTCGCGTTTGAACCACATGATCGTCGCCATGGGCGGGAACTTATCCCGCCCAGCGGGCGTGGAAAGGCTCCTGCCCCTTTCGCCGCAGATGTGAGCAGCAAGCTAGGTGCGGTTGATCCGCGCCCCGATCTCATCCTGACGGGTATAAAAGTCGCGGAGCGTTTGGCCCCTGCCTTGCCGAAAAATCTCGCCGCGCTCTATCCCCGCCATCCGATCCACCCGGAAGGTCCGAAAATCATCTCGCAATTCCCACCAGGCAACACAGGTCCAAACCCGCCCCCAAAACCAGAGCCCGAGGGGCCGGATCACCCGGCGCGACCCCGACCCAGCAGCATCTCGGTAGTCAAACGAAAGCCGCACGGAGGCATCCACCGCTCCCTTAATGACATCGAGCGCTTCCCGCGTCGCATCATCGATCTCAAGCCCGAAGGAATGGACTTCAAGCCCCCTCGCCCGCGCGCGCAGGCCCTCGTCCAATACGGAATCAATCTTGGCGAGCGCTTCTTCGGCCCCGCGCGCCATCTCAAAGCCGCCCCAGGCCTTCACCATCCGCGCCCCCGCCACCAAGGCCGCAATCTCGCTGCGCGTAAACATCAGCGGCGGCAGGTCATAGCCGTCTTCGAGAACATAGCCATAGCCCGCCTCCCCCTCGATGGGCACGCCAGA
>JBCCYG010000144.1:0-5857 GCA_039190145.1 Pseudomonadota bacterium
CCGCTCAATGTCGGCGAGCTTGAGTTCCACATAGGTGGGGCGCCCGTGGTTGCACTGCCCCGAATGCGGCGTCGCCTCCATCTCGCGCAAGAGCGCGTTCATCTCATCGGCCTGCATCCGCCGCCCCGTCCGCACCGAGCCGTGGCACGCCACACGCGACAACACCGCCTCGATCCGGTCCGCCACAGCGCGAGAGGCGCCCCCATCTGTCAGCTCGTCGACCACATCCAAAAGGAGCGCCCGCGCATCGCAGGTACCTAGAATAGCGGGCACTTCCTGCACCGCCACCGAGCCCGGCCCGAACGGCTCGATGACCAAGCCAAGCCGCGCCAAGGCGTCCGCCTCTCCAAGGAGAAGCGCACAGTCACCGGCAGATAATTCGACGACCTCTGGGATAAGAAGCGCCTGAGACGGCACCCCATTCTCGGCCATGAGCGTTTTCAACTTCTCATAGACCAGCCGCTCATGGGCGGCATGGGCATCGACCAGGATCATCCCATCCGCCGTCTGCGCGACAATGTAGTTTTCGTGGAGCTGCGCCCGCGCCGCGCCCAGCGGATGGTCGGGTGCCGCCTCTGGCTCCGGCTCCACCCGCGCCACAGGTGCCTCAGCAAAGCCCGGCGCGGCAGGCATCGACGGGCGCGGGCGAGAAGCAAAATCCATTTGATAGACAACGGCCTGAGGCGCTTCGGGCTGCATCGCGGCAAGCGTCTGATCCGCAACCGTAGATGAGGCACGGTGCCCCGCCCCGCCCAGCGCGTCACGCAGGCTAGAGACGACCAAACTCCGCACCGCCGAGGGCTCCCGAAACCGCACTTCGGACTTCGCTGGATGCACATTCACATCGACCCGCGTCGGGTCACATTCGATGAAAAGCGCCGCCGCCGGATGCCGGTCACGGCTGAGGAAATCCGCATAGGCCCCGCGCAGCGCACCGAGCAGAAGCTTGTCGCGCACGGGTCGCCCGTTTACGAAGAAAAACTGAGCCACCGCCGCACCACGGGAGTAGGTCGGGAGCGCCGCATAGCCAGTCATGCAAACGCCCTCCCGCTCCGCATCCACCGGCACCGCATTCTCGATGAAATCGCGCCCGAGCACCTGGCCGAGACGCCCCTGGAGCGCATCGAAAAGATAGCCAGAGCATGCATCCGCACGGAACACGTCCCGCCCCGAGCCCAGATCGCGGAGCACCAACCCCACAAAGGGCTCAGCCATCGCAAGCCGCTTTACGACATCGCCGATCGCCTGAGCCTCAGCCCGGTCTGAGCGCAAAAACTTGAGCCGCGCCGGCGTCGCAAAGAAAAGATCGCGGAGCTCGACAACCGTGCCTTGCCCGAGCGCTGCGGGTTTCACCGGCCCCATCTCGCCACCAGTAACGGCCACAGATGACGCCTCGCCACCCGCGCGGGAGGTCACCGTGAGCCGCCCCACGGCACCGAGCGATGGCAGCGCCTCACCTCGAAACCCAAAGGTGTGGATATTGAGCAAATCAGACCCATCGATCTTAGAGGTCGCGTGGCGCGCCAGGGCCAAGGGCAGGTCATGCGCCGCCATCCCGCAGCCATCATCGGTAACCCGAATGAGCGACTTACCCCCGTCGGCATAGGCCACTTCAATCCGCGTCGCGCCCGCGTCGATGGCGTTCTCCACAAGCTCTTTCACCGCGCTCGCAGGCCGCTCCACGACCTCGCCAGCAGCGATCCGATTGATCGCCGCTTCATCGAGCTGTCGAATGACTGGTGCGCTTATCTTGGGGTTCGGTTCAGCCATGCCGCTATAGGTAGCATGGCTCGCCAGGATTCGGCAAAGGGTCAGTTGGTGCTTGCGAGCCCTTCGGGCTGGCCCACGACAACGAAGTGCAGATCGTCGGCAGAGAGCAACTCGCTCGCCACGCGGTTTACATCTTCGAGCGTCACGGCCTCGACCTTGTCATTGCGTGTCGCGATGTAATCGATGTCCAAATCCTGCTGCTGCATGCCCGCAAGGATGCCCGCAATCGTGGAATTGCCGTCAAACCGCAATGGGTAGGCGCCGGTGAGATACGTCTTCGTGCGCGCCAGCTCTTCCTCCGTGATGCCCTCATTTTCCATGCGGGCCCACTCGCCGCGCACGATCTCGATGGCTTCGGCGATGCTGTCATTTGACGACCGCACACGCCCGAGCACCATGGCCGAGAGATCCTTAGGGACGAGGTAGGACCCGATGCCATAGGTCAGCCCCCGCTCCTCGCGCACCTCGAGGCTCAAACGGCTGCTCAGCCCTGCGCCACCCAGTATCTCCATCATGATGAAGGCTGGGAAGAAATCCTCATCGTCCCGCTCGATTCCCGCATGGCCAAAGAGCACGGTGGATTGCGGGTTTTCAAAGTCGACGACCGTCACGCCACCGGGCAGCGCAAAGTCGATCTGCGGCGCAAGCGGCGGCCCGCTCTGGGGCAGGTCTCCAAGGAGCGTGTCGAGGAGCGGTCCCAATTCTTCGGCCGTGATGTCCCCCACGGCACCGATATGGATGCGGTCGAGCGCCATCGCATTGATGCGTGCGGTTTCCAAATCCGCCGGCGTGAGCGCCTCAACGCTCTCCAGAGGCCCTTCCAAAGTTGAGCCATAGGGATGGTCGCCAAAAGCGAGGCCAAAGAACGTTTCTGAGGAAATCTCATCCGGATCCTTTAGGTCCGATCTAATGCTTGAGGTCACCTGCGCCTTCACGCGCGCGACGGCCTCCTCGTCAAAAAGCGGCGCGTTCAACGCATCGCGCAACAGCGCAACAGATGCATCGCGATTTTCCGTCAGGAATTCCGCGCTAATCGACACGCTGTCGTCGAAGGCGTCGAACTCAAACGACGCCGCAAGCCCCTCGCGCGCCTCAGCAAAGGCCCGCGCATCGCGCTCTCCCGCGCCCTCTTCCAAGAGCGCCATCATCAAATGCGTCGCGCCCCGCTTACCCGGCAGATCAAGCGACGCCCCGCCCGCAAAACGGATCTCAAGCGCCATGAACGGGATCGAGGGCTCCTGAACGAGCCACGCGGTGATGCCACCCGGGGACGTCACTTCTTGGATATCGACCTCTGCCCAGGCGGGCGTGGAAAGGCCGAGAATGACTGCAAAGATGCGCGCGATCATTGGGAAACCTCCGCCTGCTCTTCCGGTCCGGCGAGCCATCCCGTGACGGCGTTGGAGCGGTCAAAGACCAGCTCTGCGGCCGCGATTATCTCGTCTTCGGTGATGGATTGGATGACGTCGGGCCAGGCCTGCACATCCTCAACGGTCAGCCCGCTCGTAAGCGCGGCCCCGTACCGCCGCGCGAGCGACCCCACATCGTCCAGCGAATAGATATCTGACGCCCGCCATTGCGCCTTAATGCGCTCAAGCTGCGCGGGATCGACCCCTTCTTCCATGAACGCCGCCACTTCGGCATCCACCGCATCCTCAATCTCCTGAAGCGTCACGCCAGCTGCCGGAACAGCGATCAGGTGAAACGTCGTCGCGTCGAGCGACATGCCCCGATAATAGGCCGAGGTGTACACCGCCTTTTGCTGCTCAAACTCCAGCGCCTCGCCGAGGACGGATGTCGCCCCTGACACGCCGAGCAAGTTCCCCAAAAGCGTCAGCGCCGCTGCCTGCCGCTGGTCGCCCGAGTTGCGCTCCGGCGCGAGATAGGTGCGGGTAAAGTACGGCTGGGCCACGCGTGGGTCGCGATAGACCAATCGCCGCTCCGATACCTGCGGCGGCTCGGCACTCCGGTTACGTTCCACAATGGCGGGGTTTGCCGGGATTACCCCGTAATGCTCCTCAGCAAGCGCACGGACCTCGTGCGGCTCCACATCACCCGCCACGACAAGAACAGCGTTATTTGGAGCGTAATGCGCGTCGTAAAACGCCTGCGCATCAGCGAGCCCAAGCTCCTCAATCTCATGGCGCCAACCGATGATCGGCACGCCGTAGCGGTGATTATAATACTGCGCCGCGCGCATCTGCTCCCGTAGGATCGCCCCAGGGGATGAATCGGTCCGTTGCGCGCGCTCTTCGATCACCACGCTCCGCTCGCTGGCAATGTCGTCTTCATCGAGGCGGAGATTCGCCATCCGGTCGGCCTCCATCTCCATCATCAGGCCCAGCCGATCCGCGGCGACCCGCTGGAAATAGGCGGTGTAGTCAAAGCTGGTAAAGGCGTTGTCCGTACCGCCGTTTTCAAGCACCGTCTTTGAAAACTCGCCGTCTTCAAGGTTCTCCGTTGCCTTGAACATCAGGTGCTCAAGGTAATGAGCGATGCCCGACGTTCCGGCGGGCTCATCAGCGCTCCCCACCTTGTACCAGACCATGTGTACAACAACCGGTGCGCGGCGGTCTTCGATGACGACGACTTCCATGCCGTTATCGAGCATGAAATTGGTGACCTGTTCGGCGGCCCGCGCGGGTAGGGCAGCAACGATGAGCGAAACAAGGGCGGCGATGCGGATCATGAGGGCTCCTATGCTTGGCATGAAAGTACGACAGATCGCCCCTGCTTCAAGAACCTTGACGCCGTTGTGACGCTGACGGAGCGCGCCACCCGCCTGTTAGGACGCTCTCAGAAAGTCGATGAGCGCCTTTGCGGTGGCCTCGGGGGCCTCTTCCGGCAGGAAATGCCCGGCATCGAGCGGTTGCCCGCGCACGTCATCGGCCACGGCCCGCCATTCAGCCAGCACATCGTAAAGCCGGCCCACAAGCCCCCGTTCGCCCCATAGCGCAAGGAGTGGCATTGTAAGCTTTGCCGTCTCCTCGGCGTCGTGCTCAAGATCGATCCCGGCGGAGGCGCGGTAATCCTCACAGGTCGCAGCGATGCAGGCCGGATCTGCAAAACAGGCCTCATATTCTGCAAGTGCCTCGGGCGCGTAAACGTCCATCCCGCTCTTGCCCCAAGAGCCTAGCTTAGACCGCAAGTAAAACGATGGGTCGGCTCCAACGAGCCTTTCGGGCAGCGGCGCAGGCTGGATGAGAAAGAACCAGTGGTAATAGCCCGTCGCAAACTCCCGATTGGTAGAGGCGTACATCGCTACCGTCGGCGCGATATCGAGCACCGCGATCCGCGTTATCCGCGCCCCATAGTCCCGAGCCAGGCGGTGTGCCACTCGCGCGCCACGGTCATGGCCGATGACGGCAAAACGGTCGATCCCGAGCGCGTCCATGAGCGCGATCTGATCCGCCGCCATGGCCCGCTTGGAATACGTGCTGTGATCGGCGGCACTCCGTGGTTTGTCGGACGCGCCGTAGCCGCGCAGATCAGGCACGATCACCCGGTAACCTGCGGCCACCAGAGCGGGCGCGACGGCGTGCCAGCAGGCAGAGGTTTGCGGATAGCCGTGGAGCAGCAAAACGGCAGGACCGTCCCCACCCTCGCGCAGCCGCACAGTGACCCCGGTGCTCAACGCCACCCGGCGCTCGTCAAAGCCTTCAAACATGCCTCGCGCTCCCGAGCAAAAAAGCGCCGCGTGCGTTTCCGCCGCGGCGCAAGTTTCCTGTAGCCAACAGGAAGGGAACCGGGGTGTAGAAACCCCGAACTTCAGGGAGGCCAATGCCAGTCAACCGCCCCGAAGAGGTGCAGCCGGGGCAACGTACTGTCGCCCCGACCAAGATCAGGTCACGCGAAGGGCAGGCTCTGCACCAGCTCGAGCACGGAGCCGAGCGGTGTTGGGTCCTGAGCCTCTTTGCTCTCGGGGGGCAAAAGCCAGCCGATCGCAACCCACACGTACACGAATGCCCAGAGCGCGATGCAAAGCAGTGCCGCATATCCCGCGCCCTTCATCATGAGGCCGAGGATGTCGTAGCGCAGGCGCTGCGTCTCGGTCATGTTGAGCAGGTTGTTGTTCTGGTCAGACATA
>JBCCYG010000145.1:0-5853 GCA_039190145.1 Pseudomonadota bacterium
AAGGCCCATTCGGTGGCCATGGCGGCCGTTGGCGCGGTCTTTGACACGGCATTGCGGCCGCGATTGGAGATGATCTGCGCCTCGTCTGATGCCTCCGCCGAGGGGTATCGGAAGGCGTTTGGCTTTGCTCGAGCGACCTCTAACTGGCGGGCCCTGGTGGAGGACCCGAAGGTCGGCGCCGTGATTATTGCCACGCCGCAGAACCTGCACAAAGAGATTGCTTTGGCGGCCTTTGCCCTGGGCAAGCCGGTGCTTTGCGAGAAGCCGATGGGAGCCTCTTTTGAGGAGGCGGAAGCCATGGTCGCGGCGGCCAAGGGGCATGTGAACATGGTGGGTTACAACTACATCCGGACGCCTGCCTCACGTTTTGCACGGCAGCTTTTGGAAGAGGGCGCCATTGGCCGCGTGACGTGGTTTCGCGGCGAGCATACGGAGGATTTCCTAGCCGACCCGGAGGAGCCGGTGAGCTGGCGGACGAGCGGTATGGCTTTTGGCTGTCTCGGTGATCTGGCGCCCCATGCGTTCAACGCGGCCATGGCGCTTTGCGGGCAGATCAGCACGGTTTCCGCTGAAATCGAGACAGTGCATTCCGAGCGCCCGGGCGGGGCGGTGACGAATGACGACCACCTTCAGATGATGTGTCGATTTTCGTCAGGTGCGATGGGGCATATTTATGCCAGCCGCGTCGCGACGGGGCGGAAGATGGGCTATGCATACGAGATTCACGGCACCGATGGCGCGATCCGTTTTGATCAGGAAGATCAGAATGCGGTCTGGCTTTATCGGCGTGAGGGTCCGGAGGCGGAGCGCGGGTTTAAGAAGATCCTCACGGGGCCCGCGCATCCCGATTACCTGCCGTTTTGCCAAGGACCGGGGCATGGCACGGGGTATCAGGATCAGATCATTATCGAGGCGAAAGATTTCCTCGAGGCGGTGCATTCTGGTGAGAACCGGTGGCCGACATTTGCGGATGGATTGGATGTATTGAGGCTGTCAGAGGCGGTGAAGCGGTCGGCGATGTCGCGGGCCTGGGAGGACGTGCGATGAGAATGAATTGGGGCCTGATCGGCGGTGGCGAGGGGAGCCAGATTGGCCCCGCGCACCGGCTGGGCGCGCGGGCGGATGGGAACTTTGTGCTGGCTGCTGGGGCGCTTGATCACGATGCCGAAAAAGGGCGCGCGTATGCGAAGCGTTTGGGCGTCGCGGAGGACCGCGCCTATGGCGATTGGCGGGAGATGCTGGCAGGTGAGTCCGCGCGGGACGACCGGGTCGATTTGGTGACCGTGGCAACGCCGAATGCGACGCATTTTGAGATCACCAAGGCGTTTCTTGAGGCTGGTTTCAACGTGCTTTGCGAGAAGCCCATGACGATGAGTGTCGAAGAGGGCGAGGAGATCGTCCGGGTGGCAGAGGCCTCCGGCAAGATCTGTGCGGTGAATTACTGTTACTCCGCCTATCCCATGGTGCGCGAGATGCGGCAGATGGTGGCGGCGGGTGACATCGGGGCGGTTCGGCTCGTGGTGACGAGCTTTGCGCACGGCCATCACGGGGATGCGACGGACGCTGATAACCCGCGGGTACGGTGGCGCTATGACCCTGAAATGGCTGGAGTTTCAGGCCAATTCGCAGATTGCGGGATTCATGCTTTGCACATGGCGTCTTTTATCTGCGGCGACGAGGTGCGGTCGCTTTCCGCCGATTTTGCGTCGACGATTTCGAGCCGCGTTTTGGAGGATGATGCGCTCGTGAATTTCCGCATGGAGCGGGGCACGGTGGGGCGCCTTTGGACGTCGTCGGTGGCGATCGGGCGGCAGCACGGCTTTGACATTCAGGTCTTTGGGGAGACGGGCGGGCTGCGCTGGGCTTCTGAGCAGCCGAACCAGGTTTACTACACGCCCGTTGGCGGGCGGACGCAGATCATGGAGAAGGGTGAGGCGGGATTGTCGGACGAGGCGGCGCGGCTGAGCCGTGTGGCGATTGCGCATCCTGAAGGCTTTCCGCTGGCGGTGGCGAACATCTATGTGGACCTCGCCGCGGCGATCCGAGGGGAGGCGCACGGGGCGCTGCCGACGGCCATGGATGGCCTGCGGTCGATGGCGGCGGTACATCAGGCGGTGGCCTCGGCCAAGGCGGACGGCGCTTGGGTCGATGCGCGGCCCCCAATGCTGCGCTAGGGGAGCGTTTTTCGCTCGATCAGTTCGCAGGGGAGGAGATGCGCCTTGGGCTCCCTCGGGCCTGCGAGCATCGCTTCCACCATCTCGACAGAGAGGCGCACGACGTCGTCGATGGGCTGGCGGATCGTGGTGAGCGCGATGTTGCCCCAGCGGCTCATGGCCATGTCGTTGAAGCCGATGAGGCCGACATCTTTCGGGACGCTTATGCCGTGCTCTTGGAGGGCTGCGAGGGTGCCGATGGAGAGCACGTCGTCGCCGCAGAAGTAGCCCTCGGCGAGTGAACCGGCCGCGATGAGGCGGGACATCTCGGCGTAACCTGCATCGTAGCTATAGGCACTGGCGAAGGAAGTGGTGACCTCAATGCCGGATGTCGATTTTAGTTCATTTAAGAAGCCGTAGAGGCGGTCTTGCGTTGAGGTTGCGCTTTCGGGGCCGGCGAGCATGGCGATTTTTGCGTAACCGCGCGCAAGGAGCGCTTTTGCGGCGAGGCGCCCGGCCTCTTGGTTGTCGATGCCCACGGTATTTACCTTTGGCCGCGCGGTATGACGCCCGAAAGAATGAACGACGGGGACGCCTGCGGCAGCGAAGCTTTCGGCGAAGCTCACGGGCAGCGTGGACGAGGCCACGATGGCGGCGTCGACTGAGTATTGCTGGAGGAGGCGTAAGGAATTGGCGGGGTCCGTCTCCCCGCTTAGATTGACGAGGAGGGGGCGTAGGCCGCGGCTTTGGAGCCCTCTGGTGAAGTGGTCGAAGACTTCGAGGAAGATCGGGTTGTGGAAGTTGTCGCTGATGAGCCCGATGAGCTTGGTGCGGCCCGTGGTAAGCGAGGAGGCGAGCGCGTTGGGGCGGTAGCCGAGTTGGTCGGCGGCTTTAAGGATCTTGGCGCGGGTGGCGGGGGAGATTGAGGCCCCTTCGGTGAAGCAGCGCGAAACCGCGGAGCGCGAGACCCCAGCGAGAACGGCGACTTCCTTTAGGGTGGCGGGCATGTGGAGAGTCTACGGTCATGTGCGCAGGTTTGCAACCGGTTGCAAAGTCTGTCGTCAGGTCGCTCGCCACCGGATCGAGTAAACGACGGCGCACAGGACGACGGCGCCGCCGATGGCGGTAGCGTTGCCGGGAAACTCGGAGAGGATCGCGATGCCTAAAGCAATGGCCAAGGGCGTCTCTAGGGCGCCGATTAGGGCAGTTTGCCCGGCTGGAAAACGTTTTGCGCCCTCTGCCAGCGTCACGGAGGCAATGGCGAAGAGGACGCCGAAGGCAGCGAGCACGGCGATTTCGGCCGTGCTCGTACGCAGCGGTTCACCGAAGAAGACACAAAACGGCAGGAGGATCAGAGATTGCAGCACTGAAGGGCCGCCGCTCGGTGTCGATGGATAAACGCGGTAAATGACCATGATGGTGGCCATGGCTGCCGTCATGATGAGCGCGAGCGCGTCGCCCTGCACGCTGAGCGTGCCAAGGGACCCGGAAACGATGATGCCCACGCCGAGGATCGCGCCAACCGCCCCGGCAATCGTGCGAGCATCCATGCGTTCGCGGATCATGGCCCAGGCGAGTAGCGCGGCGAGGAGCGGGGCGACGGAATAGATAAGCGCCACATTGGCGATGGTTGTGATCTTGAAGGCCGGTATGAATGCGGCGGTCCCCGCGGCGCCGATGATACCGACGGCTATTCCGCTCCTGCCCATGGCCATGAAGTCTCGTTTGAGCGAGCCGCGCGCGGTGATCCACAGGGTGGTGGCAAGTGCCGCAAACAGACCACGTCAAAAGATCACTTCCCATGCGCTGGCGGTGACACCTTTGGTAAAGATACCGGCGGTGCTGAAGGTCAGCGCGGATGCAATCAGAAGCGTGACTCCCAGGGCATACGCTGATTTTTGTTCACGAGTAATTTTCGTCTTTGGGAGAGGCATGTATTCAGAAATATTGAGAAAATAGCTTTCTCACAAAGGAGTTTACTTCGCCATATGAATGAGATTTCCTCATCCATATATGAAGCGAGATCTGCCGCCATTGAATGCTTTGCGCGCCTTTGAGGCAGCGGCGCGGCTCTTGAGTTTTACGAGCGCTGCCGATGAGCTGGGCGTTACGCCCGGCGCCGTCAGCCACCAGATACGCGCGTTGGAAGACTGGAATGGAGCGCCGCTCTTTGTGCGTGAGACGCGGGCTTTGCGATTGACCGAGGCAGGCCGGTCGGCGCTTCCAATGATGACCGAAGCCTTTGACGCGTTGGCGACAGCGACCGCGCAGATGCGGGAAGTGCAAGAAAGCAGGCATTTGACAATCAGCGTGAGCCCGGGTTTCGGATCGCTTTGGTTGCTGCCTCGGCTGGACCGGTTTCGGCAGCTTCATCCCGAGTTCGAGATCCGCATAGATGGGACGGATCGACTGATCGACGTCTCCGCGGGTGAGGCTGATGTGGCGATCCGATATGGGCCCGGAGGCTACCGTGGAGTGCACTCTGATCGGCTGTTTAGCATGCGCGCGACGCCGGTATGCAGCCCCGCTTTGCTAGAGGCGGGGCCACCCATCGGCAAACCTTCGGATTTGCGGCATCACACGCTGCTTCACGTCGATTGGAAAGAGGCAGAGGGAAGCTGGCGTATGTGGCTTTTAGCTGCTCGCGCGCGCGATGTGGACGCTTTTCGAGGGCCGCGCTTTACCAAGGAGGAGATGGCCGTTTCAGCGGCGCTTGCAGGTGAGGGCGTGGCCTTGGTCGGGGATCGGATGGCTGCGGATCATCTTGCCGCGGGCCGGTTGGTGCGGCCGTTCGATGCTGCATTGAGCACCCCGCTGGTCTTTGCGTATCACCTGCTCAGACAGCGCCGGGCCGAAGACCTGCCGAAGGTTGCTGCGTTTCGAGAATGGCTCCTACGCGAGGTGGAGCGGTCTGATTAACCAAGCTGGTGGACGCGCCGAGGCCGGGGCTTAGCTTTCTCAAAACCTGTGGCCAACGAAAGTCAGAGCATGCCCAAACAGCTCCCCTACAAAACGATGCGAGCAATATTCGAGCGGTTTGAGGCAGCGGAGCCAGAGCCCAAGGGCGAACTTAACCATGTGAACGCCTACACCCTTGTTGTGGCGGTGGCGCTGAGCGCTCAGGCGACGGACAAAGGGGTGAATAGGGCCACCGAGACGCTCTTTCGGATCGCGGATACGCCCGAAAAGATGCTGGCGCTGGGTGAAGAGGGGCTGATCGAGCATATCAAGACGATCGGGCTTTATCGGAACAAGGCGAAGAACGTCATGAAGCTCTCTCGCATTCTGGTGGAGGAGTATGGTGGCGAGGTCCCGAACTCCCGGGCCGCTTTGGAGGGGCTTCCGGGGGTTGGTCGGAAGACGGCCAATGTGGTGCTCAATATGTGGTGGGGCTTTCCGAGCCAGGCGGTGGATACGCATATCTTCCGCGTGGGGAATCGCACGGGCATCGCGCCCGGGAAGGACGTCGTCGCGGTGGAGCGCGCCATCGAGGACAACGTGCCAGTTGACTACCAGCAGCGCGCACATCATTGGCTGATTTTGCACGGGCGGTACATCTGCACGGCGCGCAAGCCCAAATGCGAGGTGTGCATCATCTCGGATTTGGTCGGCTGTGAAGGAGCCTGCGCGTGAGCAAAACCTATGACGTGGTCGGGATGGGCAATGCCGTCTCTGACGTGATTTCCCATGCCTCCGATAC
>JBCCYG010000146.1:0-5835 GCA_039190145.1 Pseudomonadota bacterium
GAGGAACGTGCCGAGCAGGATCGGATCATAGAACGGGAAGATGTCCCAGGTGAGCTTACCCCAGAATGGGTGGGCTATCTCAGCACCTTGGGTGCCGCGGATGAGCTGGCCTGAGAACTCTGGTACGCTGGTTGCCACGGTCAGTTGCTCCGCGATTGCAAGATGGGTTCGGATTGGGTGGGCGGCATCAGGACCGCCAGCAGGCTCTCTTCATCATCCCGCACCTCAGGGCGCAGGAGGGCCAGAAGCGCGCGTGGGTCGTCCGCGTCGCAGAGCCCGGCAAAGACAAGACGGTTGTGCAGCCCGTCGAGCCCGCCGCCGCCCAAGGCATCGACCATCATCTGGTCATCGAGGCAAAGCTCGCCTTCGCGCGTGCACATGTTGAGGATGCGGTCGTAAATCCCGTCTTCGAGGCTGGCGAAGTATTCCACCTCCTCAAATATGCTGGGCGCGGCAACGGCATTAAACGTGTCGTCAGACAGCTCAGGCGCGCCGTCGGCCCGGACAGTTTCGACCCATGCGTTGAACTCTTCTTCGGTGTCGAAGCTCTTGAGGTCGAAGCGCATGTGAGAGAAGCCGCCACCATTATAGTTAGCGGCGAAGCCTTCGAACGTGCCGGGCGCGTTAAGAACAGCGTTGAGCTCCGTCTCCATCCCCGCCATTGCGTAGATCATGCCCGCCATGTTGGGAACGTAGAACGCGTTCATGACCGTGTTGGAGGTCAGTTTGAACTCAACCGGGCGGTCCTTGATCACGGCCATCTCGCCCACGGTTGCGATCTGCTCCTCGGGGTAGATGAACATCCATTTCCAATCGAGCGCGATGACTTGCACCTGCATCGGTTCGACATTTGGGTCGATTTCCTGGGTCTCAGAAATGCGGCGCAGATCGGCGTAGGGATCGAGCCGGTGTGTGGCGACCCAAGTCAGGCCTGCGAGAAGTATGATGATCGCGAGGGGCACCGCCCAGACCACGATCTCCAAGCTGATGGAGTGGCCCCATTCGGGCTCGTACCGGGCCTCTTTATTTGAGTCGCGATAACGCCACGCAAAAAAGAGCGTCGCGGCCATGACCGGGCCGATCACAAGCATCATGAGAATAGTCGCGTAGACGATCAAATCGCCCTGCTGTTGAGCAACGTCGCCCGCCGGGTTCAGCAGAACGAGGTTGCAACCGCTCAACAGGCCGAATGCCGCTAATAGCATCGCCGGGCGGAGCTTTCGGAAAACAATATTTGAAAGTGGAGGCATCTCTTTCGTACCTGTCATTCTCGGTTTTCGCGACGGTGGCTTGGGTACCGATCTGAGCCCTTGCTGCCGCTACATCTCTACGCCCGGACGTAGTGTTTTGGGAGGTTGCTGCACTGCAACAAAACCACGCACCTTCAGGACGTTGCGTCAGCTCTCGCCACGCTGTGTAATGTAATGCATCGAAACGTATTCGATAAATTAGAGGGCTGCCCAGATGTCCGATGCGCGCGCGACACATGAACACACCGCCACCATCGACGAGGTGATCACCACAGTGATCATGTCTCGGGTGACGGATTTCTTTGGGTTCTTTGTCTACGGCATCGCCTGTGCCCTCGTCTTTCCGCAGCTTTTTTTCCCAACGTTTGATCCTGTTACGGCGACGATGCTGTCGTTTGGAACCTTTGCGCTCGCTTTTGTCGTCCGTCCCTTTGCTCAGCTTGGGAGCCGAGCGGTGCTACGCCGCGTTGGTAAAACCACCAAGATCACAATCGCGCTCTTCATCTTGGGCACGGCTACTGTCGCTATCGGGCTTTTGCCTGGCTATGAGGCTTGGGGCTGGGGTGCACCTATCGCGCTTTGCGTGCTGCGCGTTGCTCAAGGGATCGGCTTGGGCGGCGCCTGGGACGGCATAACTCTTCAGCTCCGCCGGGCCGCGCCAGCGGGATATGAGGCACGTTACGCGATGGTAGCTCAGCTAGGTGGACCTATCGGGTTTTCTGTCGCTGCATCAATGTTTTACGTGCTTACGGGGTTTCTGACGCCCGAAGAATTCATCAACTATGGATGGCGCTTCGCGTTCTTTGCGGTGATGGCAGTCAACGTCGTCTCGCTGTTTGCCCGGATTAGGCTCCTTCAAACGGACTTTGGGGGTGAGGAGGAAAGCTTCCAAATGGCCCCGCTGGGGGAAATGTTGCAGACGCAATGGCGGCCGATCCTACTTTCCACGATGATCCCGCTCGCTTCCTACGCCCTTTTCCACATGGTGACGATTTTCCCATTGGCCTATGAGCTGCTCTACACGGATGTGCAGATAGCCACGATCCTCCTATGGCAGCTCATTGGTGGTGGTCTTGCGATCACTGGCGTGTTCTTTTCCGGCTGGTTTGCGGATCTCTACGGCCAGCGCCGGGTGCAGTGGATCGTGACGCTCGCGATCCCGGTTTTGTGCCTTACCATTACAACGCTGGACACCAACCCGGCGATCTACATCCTCTTCGGATTTACGCTTCTTGGCTTCTCGTATGGGCAAGCCTCCGCGATCGTGCCCAATCTCTTCCCGCCTCGCTTCCGCTATTCCGGGAGCGCGCTCTCTACAAATCTGAGCTGGATCGTGGGGGCAGCCTTCGCCCCGCTCTGTGGCCTGGGTCTCACGGCGGCATTCGGGCTTTGGGCCGCGGCGCTCTACCTGCTGTCGGGCGTGATCGTGACGGCTGTCACGCTTTACCTCCTTGGCAGGCAGGAGCGGGCGGTCCTCGACAAAGGCTAAAGTGTCAATTTGAATAGACACTTTTTGCGCGCTGTGTTTACATACGAGCAAAGGTAACCGCCTAGCCAAAATCGGGCTTTCGCCCTTCATCAAAGCTCGGCCGCTTCCACGCGGTGCTGCGAACGTGTGGCACCTGCAACAGTCATGGGAGAGCAACGGTGAACATTCTTTTTGGGTCCGTCACCGGCACCGCCGAAAACGTAGCTCGCAGCGCCGCGAAGGTCGCCAAAGAGCGCGGTCATAGCGTCCATCTGTCAGAGCTCGACGAGGTCTCCATGGAAGAGCTCGCAGAGATGGAGGATGTGCTCATCGTCGTGTCGACCTACGGCGAAGGAGAGATGCCCTTTAACGCGGAGATGTTTTGGGACGAGATCGAGGCGGCGCCGCCCGTGCTCAAAGGCTTGCAATACGGTGTGCTTGCGCTCGGCGACACAGCCTATGAACAGTTCTGCCAGGCGGGCAAAGACATCGACGCTATGCTCGAACAGTGCGGGGCCACGCGCCGCGTCGACCGGGTGGATTGCGATCTGAACTACGAGGCTGATGCGGAGGCCTGGATCGACCGCGCGATCCCCATCGCGAGCGAAGGTTCCGCAGAGGCGGTTGATGCAGGGCCGGAGCTCGAAGAAAAGGTCTGGTCACGAGCGAACCCATTCCCGGCCAAGATCGTTGAGAACCGGCTTCTGAGTGGCGAGGGCTCCTCCAAAGAGATGCGCCATATTGCGCTATCTATCGAGGGGAGCGGGCTTACCTATGAGGCTGGTGACAGCCTCGCCATCATACCCAAGAATGACCCAGAGCTCGTTCAGAAGTTCCTCACACGCCTAGGCAAAGCGTGGCCCACCCGGGTGGAGGGATATGACCTATCCCTCGGCGATCTGCTGACGTCCAAGCTTGAGATACTCACGCCATCGAAAGACCTCATCGAAGGTGTCGCGGCCGTCGTTCAGGATGCGGAGCTCACGGAGGCTATGCAATCGCGCGAGGCGTATGAGGCTTATTTTTGGGGGAAGGATGTGCTCGATGTCCTCGACATCGACCCCCGTCTCGTGGTCGGCGCTGAAATCCTGCTCCCGCTTCTGAGCCCGCTCCAGCATCGGGCGTATTCCATCGCGTCTTCGCCAAAGGCACACCCGAGAGAGATACATCTCACGGTGGCCGCCGTCCGCTGGCAGAAGGGGGAAAAGGCTTACAACGGCGTCTGCTCGACATATCTCGCGGACCGTCTGGAAGTCGGGGAAGAGGCGGGGATGTTCATGGTCCCGAATAAGCGGTTCCGGGTCCCTGAGAGCGGTGACACGCCCATGATCATGATCGGCCCGGGTACGGGCATCGCGCCTTTCCTTGCTTTTTTGCAGGAGCGTGAGGCGACGGATGCCAGGGGCGAGACTTGGCTTTTCACGGGCGACCGCAACCGGGCCTGCGATCACTGCTACGAGGCGGAGCTCGATGCGTTTGTTGCATCCGGTGCGCTGACGCATCTCGAGCTCGCCTTCTCCCGCGATCAGGAAGAGAAGCTTTACGTCCAGCATCTCATTCGCGCCCAGGCAGCCGCGCTCTGGCAGGCGATTGAGGCCGGCGCTCATATTTATGTGTGCGGCGACGCAAAGTTAATGGCGCCTGATGTGGAGCAGGCGTTGACGGATGTCATTGCGGAGCATGGGCAGATGGATGCGCGCTACGCCGCTGACCGTTTGGCGCAGCTGCGGCGACAGGGGCGGTACCTCAAGGACGTCTACTAGCTATAGGTGCAGCCCGGCGCCGAGCCCATTGAGAGCAGCTTCCTGAAAACCCTCCGACTGCGTGGGGTGCGCATGGATCGTCTCAGCGATGTCTTCGAGCCTTGCCCCCATTTCGATGGCGAGGGCAAAAGAAGCCGATAGCTCGGACATATGCGCTCCAACGGCCTGAATGCCGGTGATCGCATGATCGGCTGTGCGGAAGGTGATGCGGACAAAGCCGTCCTCCCGTTCGACTGTCATGGCGCGCCCATTGGCGGCGAAGGGAAACTCGGCCGTTGTTGTGCCGTCAGCGCCTGGCAGCTCGCCGACACTGACGATTTCGGGGTCGGTGAAGCACACAGCAGGGATGGCGCGCTTGTCCCACTCGGCGGGCTTGCCTTGGATGTGACTTGCGACGAGCTCCCCCTGGGCCATGGCGCGGTGGGCGAGCATCGGTTCACCGGTGACATCTCCTATCGCGTAGATACCGCGCATGGAGGTTTGGCAGTGTTCATCGATCTTGATGAAGGCGCCGTCGAGGGTCAGCGCGAGTTCATCAATGCCAATGCCCCGGGTCCTTGGGCGTCTTCCTACCGTCACAAGAAGCTTTTGCGCAGCAACATCGCCGACATCGGTGGCAAGAATGTTGTCTTCATAGCTGAGTGCCTTGGCCCCCGTCAGAACACGCACTCCGAGCGCCTCCAGCCTTTTTGCGACAGGTCGGGTAAGAGCGGCATCATAGAGCGGCATGATACGATCTGCGGCCTCAACCAAAGTCACCGCTGCGCCGAGTTTGGCAAAGGCTGTCCCGAGCTCGAGGCCGATATAGCCCGCGCCCACGACGGCGAGCGATTTCGGCACCTCCTGCAGGGCGAGGGCCTCGGTCGAGGAGAGTACATCGTCGCCGAAGGGGATGCTTGAAAGCTCTACGGGCGCTGATCCGGTCGCGATGACGATCTTGTCGGCTTTGATCTCTGTGCCGTCTTCAAGCCTGATGGTTTTGCCATCGAGAAAGCGCGCCGAGCCTGTGACAAGCTTGGCGCCCGCGCGATTTAAGAGCCCTTCGACACCGCCGGTAAGCTTGCTGACAATGCCGTCTTTCCAGCCTTGCGTGACGCCGAAGTCGATCTTGGGTGCGGCGCCTGAGATGCCGAGAGGGCCTTCTTCTGCGTGGGTAAAGCGGTGGAATTCGTCAGCGGCGTGGATCATTGCCTTGGACGGGATGCAGCCGACATTGAGGCAAGTGCCGCCCGCCTTGGCTTCATCGACGACAATTGTGTCGAGCCCCGCCTGGGCGCAGCGGATGCCGCAGACATAGCCGCCGGGGCCCGCGCCGAGAATGAGGACCTGACACTTCATCTCAACCCTCCACAAA
>JBCCYG010000147.1:0-5834 GCA_039190145.1 Pseudomonadota bacterium
AGCGGAGCGACTGGCTGCCAATTGGGGCGAACTTCCTCAGGGTCGAAATGGTCGACTGCGATCACACGGGCCACGAGGCCCTCAAGCTCACGTAGCTGAGCGACCTCCTCACCCGTCAGCACGCCCGCTGTCTCGGCATCAGCCAGCCAATCAAGCCCATGGAAGCGCCGCACGACGCCTTTGCGGATCGCCTTCTCTAGCTTGCGCTCCACAGGCTCCGCTGCGATGACCTTGAGCAGGGTGTGTTCCAGCACTCCCATCGGGTCTTTCGGGTCCATGGAGACGTAGACATCACGTGTCATCCGATCCCGGTACGCGCCGGGCTCGAGAACCTGGGCCACAACTTTCTTACCGAGCGCATCCGAGGCGAGCGACCGGCGCAGGCCGAATGGCAACACCAGCGCCCGCATCAGGTAACGCACAGGTGCAACGGGGAAGTTCACGATCACGCCATAGAGCGCCTGCTCAAACCGATAGAGTGCATTGGTGACGCAAAGCTCTAGCGTCGCCAGATCCTCCGCCGGGCTGCCGTCATCTTCAAAGCGCTTGAGCATCGCAGAGATCAGGTAGATTTCGCTCAGAGCGTCGGCGAGACGGCCCGTGATCCGCTGCTTCATCTTAAGGCCGCCCCCGAGGAGCGAGACGGTGAGGTCGGCGACGAGCGCAAAGTTGCGGGTTGCGCGCGCAAGTTGCTTGTAGTGCTGTGCAGTGCGCGCCGTGCCCGAGGGGATCGAGGTGAAATAGCCACCCGTCAAATTGTGAAAGAGCGCGCCCGCCATATTGGCAAAGACAAACCCAACATGGCCTGTGAAAGCCGCGTCGAAGTCCTTAAGACCCTTGCGCGTATCCGCTTCGCCGGCCGCATTGATCTCTGCGAGCAGATACGGGTGACAGCGTAGAGACCCTTGCGCAAAGGTAATGAGCGTCCGCGTTAGGATATTTGCGCCCTCAACAGTAATGCCCACCGGTACGGCCTGATAGGCGCCTTGGAGGTAGTTCGTCGGGCCGTCACAGATTGCACGTCCGCCATGGATGTCCATCGCGTCATTGACAGCACGGCGGAGCCATTCCGTGGACTGGTACTTGAGGAGCGCAGAGGGGACAGCGGGCTTTTCGCCGCCTGTCACCATTGCGGCCGTCATCGTACGGCCGGACTCGGTGATATAGGCCGCCTCAACCATCCGCGCGAGCGCTTCTTCGATGCCCTCCATCTTGCCGATGGGCATGCCAAACTGTTTGCGGATGCGCGCATAAGCGGTCGTAGTGCGCAGAACGCCCTTTGACCCGGCTGTCCCAGAGGCGGGGAGAGAAATCGCGCGGCCCACGGAGAGGCAGTTCATCAGCATGCGCCAGCCCTGACCCACGCGCTCCTGCCCCCCGATAATGTAGTCAAGCGGGATAAAGACATCCTTGCCCCAGTTCGGCCCGTTCGGGAACGCGGCGCCAGAGGGCAGGTGACGGCGACCGATCTGGACGCCCTCGTGATCGGTAGGGATCATGGCGAGCGTGATACCGATGTCTTCCTCGTCGCCGAGGAGACCTTCAGGATCAAAGAGGCGGAAGGCAAGGCCAAGCAAAGTCGCCTTGGGCGAAAGCGTGATATAGCGCTTGTCCCAGCTCACGCGGATGCCAATGACTTCCTTGCCCTCATACATCCCCTTCGTGACATAGCCGATGTCACGCATGGAGGCTGCGTCGGAGCCTGACGTCGGCCCGGTCAGAGCAAAGCAAGGCACCTCAAGCCCCTTGGCGAGGCGCGGCAGGTAATGCTCCTTCTGCGCGTCCGTCCCGTATTTCTCAATGAGCTCACCTGGCCCCAAAGAGTTCGGCACAGCGACGACCGTTGCGATGTCTGGCGAACGCGTGGAGATTTTACCTAGGATGAGTGACTGCGCCTGGGCGGAAAAGCCGAGGCCGCCATGCTCCTTGGAGATGAGCATGCCGAAATAGCCGTGATCGGCGATGAAGTCCCAGATGTGTTTAGGGATGTCCTTTTCAGTGTGCCGCACGTCCCAGTCGCTGATCATCGCGCACAGCTCTTCGGTCGGGCCGTCTAGGAACGCCTGCTCTTCCTCACTGATCTCGGGAGAGGCGATGGCGCGTAGTTTGGTCCAGTCGGGCTGCCCGCTGAAGAGCTCCGCGTCCCACCCCACGGTCCCGGCATCAAGCGCTTCCTGCTCAGTAGGGGAAACCGGCGGGAGGATGCGTTTGACCACGCCAAAGACCGGCTTGGTCAGGGTGGCTTGGCGGATGGCAGGAACGGATAGGAGCGCCAGGATGGCAGCGGGGAGGAAGGCGAGGATCGTGCCGAAGCTCAGGCCAACCGAGCCGCCCAACCCAGCGAATGCAATCAGCGCCACAAGACCGGCCCAGGCAATGAGCGGCGCGCGCCACATGGCTAGCGCGCAGGCGGCGGCAAAACTCGCGAGTATAAAGACAACGATCGTCATGGCCCTCTCCTCCAAGGTCGTATTCGGATACGATAACCTTATGGCCAATTGACGTGCGCGTAAGCCTGACGTAGCGACACAATTTGCTCCCAGCCCCCTGTTACGCAACGGCACAAATGCCGCCGCAGCGCAGAGAAACCTGAACTTTTATCTAGGGCAGCCTTGCCTACCCAAGATCAGCGAGGCGCGCGAAGCGGTCGCATTGGGTACCCAAGTCCCGGGCGAGGAAGGCCGCTGGCCGGGCGACAAACCGGCAACGTCCAACCTTTATGGGTCGCATAGCAGCGCGTATTCGGCGCGCCGCCACTGCAACTTGCCGTGGCGGAGAAGGCCGTGAATACAGTTTTCCGACATCCCGAAGGACCTTCCCATGAGGGCGACGATGAGGTGGTCTGCCACTGCCAGGGGATAACGCGAGCGATGATCCTCAACACCATTGCGCGGGTAGGAAGCGACATCGACGCAATCACAAAGGCGACAGGGGCAGGGTCCATCTGCGGAGGCTGCACGCCTAAGATCGGTCAACTCGCCGGGCAGGAGACAATGGTCCCCGCCACGCTCGCCGAAAAAGAGCAACTCGATGAGAGCCACTGGCGGCTGCGCTTTACGCTCGATGAGCCAATGATCGCCAAACTGCCCGCCAGTGACCTCCTCCTTGAGGTCCCGCTCGGCGGGCGTGCCCATGCGCGTAGTTACACAATCACCCAGATCGGTGCCTCCGATGTGGAGCTTACGCTCCGCCGTGAGCCCAATGGGCTTATTTCACGGTGGCTCTGCGACGAGGGGGATGACACGCATGTCTTTCAGCTCTCAAAGCCCTTCGGTGGCGTGAGCTTCGCGCCAAATACCCGCCCCGTCTTCCTCACCTGCGGAATTGGGATCACCCCGGCGCTCTCTTTCATCCGAACCCGTCGCATTCCGGGCACCCGCCTTTTCTGGTGGCTCCGCGGCGACCGCTCCCAAGGCCTCCTCGCGACGGTTCAAAAGGCGGCTGAGGCTGCCGGCATCGACTTGCACGTGATCGACACGAGTGTTGCAGGAACCCGGCTCAAAAGGGAGATAGCCGCCGACTGGCTTAGGGCAGAGCTGCGCCCACATCGGGATGCCGTCCATGTCTGCGGCCCGCAGGGCTTCCTGGACACCTGCGTCGCCGCCTTCGCCGAACTCAACTGGGCTGATGACCGGCTCCAGATCGCAAGCTTTGCCTACACTCCCGGTCAGGGGCCTGGCGCTGTGGAATCCAAACTCCACCGCGTGAAGGACTTCGTGATCCCGAAGGACACGATCACGACACCGAGCTTCTCCCTCCGCGCGGCCGAAGGCGTGGCGCTCAAAATCCGAGAGGCGCAAGCCTTCCTAAAGCAATTCTACTACGAGATCGGGGCCACGCAGCCCTATGCCGACCGGCTCGACGAGGTAACCAAATCGCTCCGCCGTGACGGCACCTATAGCCATACAACAGAAGAACTCGCCTTCGGCGCGCGACTCGCATGGCGGAATTCAAACCGCTGCATCGGGCGGTATTTCTGGCAGAGCCTCACCGTCCGCGATCGCCGCGACCTGCCCACCGACTTTTCGGGCAGCGCCCTAGCGGAGGCTGTGTTCAAAGAGGTCATCGGCCACGTCACTTTCGGCACGAATGGCGGCGATCTGCGCCCGTCCATCACGATCTTCCCGCCGGACCGGGGCATTTTCATCGAGAACCCTCAGGTGATCCTCTACGCGGGCTATGAAAACGCCGACGGCACAGTCACCGGCGACCCAAAGAACCTGGCCCTGACCAGGCAAGCCCAGGCGCTCGGATGGACAGCGCCCGGCACGCCTTACGACATCCTCCCACTGATGATCTCGATCCAGGGCGAAGGGCCCTATCTCTTTGAGCTCCCCGACAGCACCGTGCTCGAAGTGCCGCTGACCCATCCCGAAAGGTCAGCCGTTGCGGACCTCAATCTTCGCTGGTTCGCGCTGCCCGCCGTGGCCAACATGGCGCTAGATCTCGGTGGCATCGTCTATAGCGCGGCCCCCTCAAACGGGTTTTATATGGGCACAGAGATCGGCTCCTTTAACCTCGCCGACCCGCGCCGCTATGACCGAATGCCGGCCATAGCTGAGGCAATGGGCTTCGACACCTCAGAGGCAAACCCACTCTGGCGCGATCAAGCGCTTCTCGAGCTGAACCGCGCTGTCATGCACAGCTTCCGACAAAACGGCGTGCGCATTCTCGATCACCACGAGCTGTCACGCTGGTTCGACCGGTTCCGAGCCGACGAGAGCGCTAAGGGGCGCCCCGTCTTTGGCCACTGGCCCTGGATCGTGCCCCCGATGAGCGGCAATCTTTCCAACGTCTGGCACGATGCGAGCCTCAAGAACGTGATCCTGAAGCCCGGATATTTCTATCAGAAGGGGGAGGACGTTGCCCCCCATGCTCACCGCTAAATCGCAAGCCCCTGCGCATTGAAGCGGTGGATGTTCTCGGCATCCGCCGTAAGCGCAATCGCCTCCCCCGGTTGAAAAGCGCTCTCGCCCGAGACGCGGATCGTGATCGACCCCGCCGCGCCACAATCAGCGATCACATAGCTTTCGGCTCCGAGATACTCGACCACGTCGACCGTTCCTTTGAGCGGGCCTTCCCCAACGCTCAAATGCTCAGGCCTCACACCCACGTGCTCCGCTCCCCCGCCCCAGGCGGCAACGGCACTTGCGGGCAACACATTCATCTTCGGGCTCCCGATGAACTGCGCCACAAAGAGGTTTGCGGGCCTCAGGTATAGCTCGCGCGGTGTCCCCACCTGCGCAATCTTACCGGCCTCAAGGACGACAATCCGGTCGGCGAGCGTCATCGCTTCAATCTGGTCATGGGTGACGTAGATCATCGTTGCGCCCAGCGCGCGGTGCAGCTTCGCGATCTCGAGCCGCATCTCCACGCGCAACGCCGCATCCAGGTTTGAGAGCGGCTCATCAAAGAGAAACGCCGCAGGCTCCCGGACGATTGAGCGCCCAATGGCGACCCGCTGGCGCTGCCCGCCGGACAGATCTTTGGGCCGCCGGTCGAGATACTCGCCCAAACGCAGCACCTGCGCCGCCTCTTCGACCTTGGCCGCAATATCAGTGGCCGACAGGCCCGCCGCCTTGAGCGGGAAGCCCACATTCTCTCTCACCGAGAGGTGCGGGTAGAGCGCGTAGGACTGAAACACCATGGCAAGACCGCGCTTGGCGGGGGTGTCGGCCGTTACGTCCCTGCCGCCAACGACAATCGCCCCGCGCGAGGTCTCCTCGAGCCCCGCGATCATCCGCAAGAGCGTGGATTTCCCACACCCAGACGGGCCCACAAAAACAACGAGTTCACCGTCCTCGATCTCAAGGTCGACCCCCTTGATGACCTGC
>JBCCYG010000148.1:0-5792 GCA_039190145.1 Pseudomonadota bacterium
CCGGGTTTTCACGCCAGGAGCGTCGGCCTCTGCAGCGACGGTGGCCAAGGTGCGTGCCGCCGCCGATGAGCTAGGCTATCGCCCCAATGCCTTGGCGCGATCTTTGCTGACAGGGCGGAGCAAGATGATCGGCCTCGTGGTGAGCTATCTCGATAACCACTTCTATCCGAAGGTGCTCGAGAAGCTTTCCCATGCGTTGCAGGCCGAAGGATACCACATCCTGATGTTCATGGCGGGGCCGGAGCAGGGTGAGACGGGCGCCGTCGTGGAAGACATCCTTGATTACCAGGTGGATGGCCTCGTGCTCGCCTCGGTGGGGCTGAGCTCTGATCTCGCGGCGCGCTGCCGCGCCATGGGCGTGCCCGTTGTCCTATTGAACCGGCGCCAGGGTGAGCCTGGGGAGCTCGCTGTCGTGTCTGACAGTCGTGCGGGGGGGCTCATGGCCGCGCGTCACCTGGTGGCCCGGGGTGCTACGAAGGTGGGCCATATCGCGGGCTGGGAGGGAGCAAGCACACAGCGGGAGCGTGAGGCTGGGCTGCTCGCAGGCCTGCGAGAGGCGGGTCTCGGCCTCTATGCGCGTGAGGTGGGAAACTTTGATGCGGCGGAAGCGCGCGAGGCAGCGCTGTCCATGTTCTCAGATACGCGCACAAGGCCGGATGCTCTCTTTGTCGCTAATGATTACATGGCGCTCGTGGTCCTCGACACCCTGCGCCATGAGCTTGGGCTCAGCGTGCCTGAGGACGTGGCTGTCATGGGCTTCGATGATGTCCCAGCCGCGGCTTGGCCTGCCTATGGGCTCACGACGATCCGGCAGGACGCTGATGCACTCGCCCGGGGCACCGTTAACCTGCTTTTGGGCCGAGAAGGGGCCGTGGCGCCCGCCGCCGTCAGCCTCATTCACCGAAGCTCGACTTAAGCCGTATTGTCTGCCCCAGGCGGCCTCGCGCGCGCAGCGCGCGCCCCTAGGGGTCCAAGCCTTACAGGCGCAGGAGGGAGGCGGGCGGGCCCGCTCTTGGGAATGGCGCAAGGAATGTTTTGGTGCGCCTAAGTCAGCAGATGCAGCCCACCAAAAACCACGCAGGCGATAAAGATCGTTTCCGCCACAATGAGCGCTACCGCTGCCCCACCGAGCGACAGGATTTGTTTGATATTCGACTTCATACCCACCGCCGCGATGGCCGTCAGCAGTAGCCACCGCGATGCGGAGCTCATGGTGTCGATGAATGCTTGGGGCAGAGCGCCCACGGAGGACAGCGTGGCCAGGACCAGAAAGCCTATGACAAAGCCGGGTAGTAGAGGGGGGCGGGTTGCGCCTGCTTCGACAGCTACGTACCGGCGGATCAAGAGCGAGGCCACAAGGACCACTGGCGCGAGCATCGCGACGCGGAAGAGTTTGACAAGGGTGGCCACGTCTCCCGCTTCCTCCGAGATCGTGTATCCGGCACCCACAACCTGGGCGACGTCGTGGATGGATGCGCCGATAAAGATGCCGGCTTCAAACGTGCCAAAGCCCTGAAGGCCCACAAGGATGGGATAGACCACCATGGCAATGGTGGAGAGGACGGTCACGCCCATGACTGTAAAGATCAGCCGCTCCTCGGAGCGTTCATCTTTGGGCAGGATTGCAGAGATCGCCATGGCCGCTGAGGCGCCGCAGATCGCAACGGAGCCCGCGGTCAGAAGCGAGAATTTCCAGCGGAATCCGAAAACGCGACCCACCAGCAGGCCAAAGCCGATGGTGGCAATGACGGCGAAGATGACGAGTGCGATGAGTTCAATGCCAAGCCCGACCATCATTTGCGCGGAGATCCGCACCCCGAGGAGCGCAACGCCAAGCCTTAAGAGCGATTTACCCGCAAATGCCACGCCAGGCACAGTGCGGCCTTCCTCTCCTAAAAAGCCGAGCGCGATGCCGAGGAGTAGCGCCAAGAGCATGGCAGGTGTCGCGTAGTGTTCGGCCAGGAATTGCGCGCACATGGCGACGATCACGGCCATCGCAACGCCCGGGGCCAGCTGCCGCGTGCGCGTCCACAGGCTTTCAGCGCTGGGGAGAGAGATGCTTCGGTCAGCCATGGTCAGTGGAGCATTCCTGTATCAACCGGCATTTACCTGTCAACGCGCCTCTAGGAGTGCGTAGGCCTCTAGCGCGATCTGCTCTTCTTCGGCGGCGGGGATGACCCACGCGGTGACGCGGGATCCGTCTCGGTGAAGCGTTGGTCCTTCTGCGTCGCTGTCATGGTCAACGCCGAGGAAGGCGAGGCCGTTCAAGATGCGAGCGCGGGTTTTTTGATCGTTTTCGCCAATGCCGCCGGTAAAGACCACGGCGTCGAGACCGCCCATGAGGGCGATCATGCCGCCCGCTTCACGCAGGGCCGAGGTAACGAAGTGGTCGATCGCAAACTTTGCCTCTTCGGTGCTAGCTGCATGCAATGCGCGCATGTCCGACGTGCCTCCGAGCGCTTTCAGCCCGCTTTGGCGGTTGAGGATGTTTGCGGCACCTTCGGTACCGTGGCGATCTGCAAGATCGAGGACCGCCGTGGCATCAATTTCTCCCGCTCGCGTGCCCATCGTGAGACCAGAGACCGCCGAATATCCCATGGAGGAGGCTACCGAGCGACCCTCTTTGATCGCGCAGAGTGATGCGCCATTCCCCAGATGACAGGCGAGCACACGCTCTGGCATGTGCCCTGCTACATCCGGCAGGCGACGCGCCAGGGCTGCATAGCTCAGCCCATGGAAGCCGTAGCGCCTCAAGCCCCGCGCGCGTTCCTCAGCGGGGAGGGCGTAGGCTTGTACGACCTCCGGGATCGTCGTGTGAAAGGCCGTGTCGAACGCCGCATATTGCGGGAGCTCAGGGGCGAGGTTCTGGAGGGCTTTGATCGGCGCAAGGTTTGCTGGGTTGTGGAGTGGCGCAAGCGGGATCATCTCCTCAATGGTGGCAAGCACCTCGGGCCCGATCTTGACCGTCTCTGAAAAGCGCGTGCCGCCATGAACGACGCGGTGCGCCGCAGCGGTGAGGCTTGATGGTGGGTGCCCTGCTTCCGTCAGCCTTTCGAGAAGAAGAGTAATTGCTGCCTGGTAGTCCGGTGCGGCCACATTGGCCGCTGTCGTTCCAAAGACATGCTTGGCACGCGGTGTCCCGATTTCTTCAATGCGGCCATCGAGGATTTCGTCGAGCTTGGGCGTGAAGAGCGCGTATTTGAGCGAGCTGGAGCCCGCATTGACGACGAGCATCATGCCTGTTGTGCCATGACCACGCCGAGGGCAGCGGATGCGATCCGCGCAGCATCACCTTGCGCGCGGGATGTGAGCAGGATGGGGACCTTTGCGCCGAGGACGATCCCGGCCGCGCAGGTGCCCATGCCCAAAACCATCAGTTTGAAGAGGGCATTGCCCGAGGTGATGTTGGGCACACAGATGATGTCGGCCTTGCCTGCCACGGGGTTGTCGTAGCCTTTGATCTGCGCGGACGCAGACGAGAGCAAAAGGTCCATCGAGATCGGACCAGCGACGTCAGCCTCCGGTAGCGCGTCCTTGGCCCATTCCGCGATCACGGCAGCCTCAAATGTATTTGGGATACCCGGTGTTGGGTCCTCGGATGGGGCGAGCATTGCCGCGCGGGGGCGCTTGATACCGACCCTTTGGGCCACGTCGATGGCATGCTTTAGGCAGGCTTTCCGCGTTTCAATGTCGGGGTCTACGTTGAGGGCGCCGTCGGTGAGAAAAAGAGGGGCGTCGCGGCCCGGAAGCGTGATGTGAAAGACGTGGCCGCAGCGTGAGCCCTTCTCCCTTAGGCCAGCGCTGCTTGGCAAAAGACCCTTCAAGAAGGTCGACGTGTGAATTTGCCCTTTCATCACGGCATCTGCCGTCCCCTCGCGGGCGAGCCGCGCTGCTTCATGCGCTGCTGCTGGGCCCGGCGCAACAATCAGATCGAGGCTCGAGATATCCCAGTCGATTTCCTCGGCTGAACGAGCAATCTTGTCGGGATCGCCTACAAGGATTGGGGTGGCGAGCCCCATTTCGCTTGCTTCGCGTATACCCCTGAGCGCGGTCGGTGACCCTGCATTTACGAGCGCAACGCGCGGTGTTGCCGCCGCTTGGGCCAGTTTGATCAAGGCCAGAGGTGGCTCCGGTTTGCGCTCAGAGAGAAACGGGTGCGTCACGGGCGTCTCCTTTGCCTTTGGCCCGTGCTACCCGTTACTCGGCCGCCTGTGCCAGCTTTTGCGGGCGCATATCCGCAGGGTTGATGCCGGCGACTTCCACGGGCTTCTTCATCGCATCGCGGCGGAAAGGTTCTCCAAGCTCCTGATTGATCATGGCCTCGATCAGCGTGGTGATGCCGTTTTCCATCTGGTCGGTGATGGCCTGGTTTAGCGCAGCGGTCAGCTCATCCTGGGTGCGGGCAATGACGCCCTTGAGGCCGCAAGCATTGGCGATGCCGGCATAAGAAACTTCCTCGTCGAGTTCCGTGCCCACAAAGTTATCATCGAACCAGAGGGTCGAGTTCCGCTTTTCCGCGCCCCATTGGTAGTTGCGGAAAACGATCTGGGTGATGGCGGGCCATTCGGAGCGGCCGATGGCGGTGAGCTCTGTGACCGAGATGCCGAACGCGCCGTCGCCCGCAAAGCCCACGACCGGCACATCCGGGCGGCCGATCTTGGCGCCGACGATTGAGGGTAGGCCATAGCCGCAGGGGCCGAAGAGCCCAGGTGCGAGGTACTTACGACCTTCCTCAAAGGAGGGGTATGCATTGCCAATCGCGCAGTTGTTGCCAATGTCCGAGGAAATGATGGCCTCACGGGGCAGCGCTTGCTGGATCGCGCGCCAGGCGCGGCGCGGGCTCATCCAGTCGGGCTTTGCTGCGCGGGCGCGTTCGTTCCAGCTGGTGCCAGGGTCATCGTCTTCGTGATCCATGGAGGACAGTTGCTGCGCCCAGGCGGATTTAGTCTGCGCGATGCGCGCTTTACGCTCCTCGCGCCCTGCGTCTCCCGCGCTTTCGGCGAGGTTGGCGAGGATGCCATTGGCTACTTTTGCGGCATCTCCGACGACGCCGACCGACACCTTTTTCGTCAAACCGATGCGATCCGGGTTGATGTCGACTTGGATGATTTTTGCGTCGGACGGCCAGTATTCCATGCCGTAACCCGGCAATGTCGAGAACGGGTTAAGGCGGGTACCGAGGGCGAGAACGACATCCGCGTCTTTGATGAGATCCATCGCCGCCTTCGAGCCATTGTAGCCCAACGGCCCGGCAAAGAGTGGGTGAGACCCAGGGAAGGCATCATTGTGCTGGTATCCCACGCAGACGGGTGCATCGAGGCGTTCGGCTAGTGCCTGAGAGGCGTCGAGACCGCCGTCAGAGAGCACCACGCCAGCACCGTTGAGAATGACCGGGGCCCTTGCCTCAGATAGGAGCGCCGCCGCAGCCTCCACGGAGTTTTCGCCGCCTGGGGAATGCTCGAATTCGATGGGTTCCGGGATGTCGATATCGATGATCTGGGTCCACATATCGCGCGGGATGTTGAGCTGCGCCGGGCCAGAGAGCCGCTTGGCCTTGGAAATGACGCGGGTCAGCACCTCCGCCACGCGGGAGGGGTCGCGCACCTCTTCTTGGTAGGCCACCATATCTTTGAAAAGGGCCATTTGCTCCACTTCCTGGAAGCCGCCTTGGCCAATTGTCTTGGTCGCCGCCTGAGGTGTCACGAGGAGGAGTGGGGTATGGTTCCAATAGGCGGTTTTAACAGCGGTGACGAAGTTTGTGATGCCCGGGCCGTTTTGCGCGATCATCATCG
>JBCCYG010000149.1:0-5739 GCA_039190145.1 Pseudomonadota bacterium
CGAAGACAGCGGCATCATGGACAAGTGGGCCGACAAATACGGCATCGACGTAGAGATCGTGCAGATCAACGACTACGTCGAGTCGATCATTCAGTACACTGAGGGTGAGTTCGACGGCGTCTCAGCCACCAACATGGATACACTTTCGATCCCCGCCGGCGGTGGCGTTGATACAACAGCCCTCTTCGTGGGTGACTTTTCCAACGGAAATGACGCCGTGATTGTCAAAGGCGACGGCGAATTGGCTGACCTCGAAGGTAAGCCCGTTAACCTCGTCGAACTTTCCGTGTCTCACTACCTCCTCGCCCGCGCGCTCGACTCCGTAGGCCTCCGCGAGAGCCAGCTTGAGGCGGTCATCAACACGTCTGATGCCGACATGATCGCGGCCTTCGCCACGCCAGATGTTGAAGCTGTGGTGACATGGAACCCGCTTGTGTCCACGATCCTCGAGGACCCGAACGCCAAGAAGCTCTTCGACAGTTCCGACATTCCCGGGGAAATCATCGACCTCATGGTCGTGAATACCGAAACGCTGGCGGCCAACCCTGATTTTGGTAAGGCGCTCGTCGGGGCCTGGTACGAGGTCATGGGCCTCATGGCAGCGGGCGATGAAGGCGTGCTGACGGCGCTGGCAGAGGCCTCGGGCACCGATCTCGCCGGCTACAATGCCCAGCTCGCCTCCACAGAGATGTTCTATGACCCCGCCGACGCGGTCACCTTCACCGAGAGCCCCGCGCTCCCCGAGACGATGGTGAGCGTGGCAGAGTTCCTTTTCGATAAGGGCATCCTGGGCGAAGGTGCCCCCTCCGCCGATTTCGTGGGCGTCGAATACCCCGACGGCTCGATCACCGGGGATGCGGGCAATGTGCAGTTCCGTTTCGACACCACCTACATGCAGATGGCGGCGGACGGCGCGCTCTAGGCGCTCTCACGGGACAGGCAGATGCGTCTGATCAATCGGCAACCGAGCGTGGCTCTTAAGGCCGCGCTCATCGCAGTGCCCTTCGTGCTGGTCCTTGTGGCCTACATTACTGGTTCCGCGATACGTCTTGCGGAAAATCCGCAAGACCGGCTGCTGCCTGCCCCCTCGACCATCGCGGCCACCGCGCAAAGGCTCTTTACCGAGCCTGACCGGCGATCAGAAGAAATCCTGCTCTGGCGCGACACGGCCGCGAGTCTTATCCGCCTCGGATGGGGCGTGAGCATCTCGGCCGTGCTTGCCACGATCCTCGGCCTCCTCATCGGGCTGTTGCCTCACGTTCGCGCGGGCCTGGCCTCCTTCGTCGCGGTGGTCTCGATGATCCCACCGCTGTCGGTCCTGCCGATCCTGTTCATCGTCTTCGGGCTTGGGGAGCTTTCAAAGGTGGTGCTGATCGTCGTGGGTATTTTGCCGTTTATGATCCGTGATCTCAGCGCGCGCGTCGCTGAGATCCCCCGCGAAATGATCGTGAAGGCCGAGACCCTAGGCGCCTCTTCTTGGGTCATCGCACTGCGCGTCGCCCTGCCCCAAATTCTACCGCGCCTAATCCAATCGGTGCGGCTTTCCCTCGGCCCCGCCTGGCTCTTTCTCATCGCGGCAGAGGCTATCGCCTCGCGAGAAGGCCTCGGCTACCGCATCTTCCTCGTGCGCCGCTTCCTCGCGATGGATGTCATTCTGACTTACGTGCTCTGGATCACGCTCCTCGCCTTCCTGATGGACGCGGCGCTCCGCTGGTTCTCCAAACGTCTGTTTCCATGGACGGAGGCCACCCTGTGAGCTTTGTGACTGCCACGGATATCTTCCAAAGCTACGGCGCGCGCCCAATTCTTGAGCGTGTTAATGTCGACGTAGAGGAAGGGGAGTTCATCTCCATCGTCGGCGCGTCCGGCTGCGGGAAGTCCACTTTTCTGAGGCTCCTTCTCGCCCAAGAGCGCCCCACGCGCGGCGAGATCAGGGTCGCCGGGGCGGAGCCCGCCCAAGAACCGGGGCTCGACCGCGGCGTCGTCTTCCAACGCTACTCTGTCTTCCCGCACATGACCGTCCGCGAAAACGTCATGGCGGGAGAGAGCTTTCGCACGACCTGGGGCCGCTTCTTTGGCGCCGCCAAGAAGAACGCCCAGAAGCGTGCCGATGACGTGCTCGCCCGGATCGGCCTCGACCATGTCGCGGACCAATACCCCGCCACACTCTCAGGCGGCATGCAGCAACGCCTCGCCATCGGGCAGGCGCTGGCCGCCAAGCCCCGCATCCTCTTGCTCGATGAGCCCTTCGGCGCCCTCGATCCTGGCACCCGTCTTTCCATGCACGACTTCCTCACCGAATTGCGTGAGGAAACCGGCATGACAGTGTTCATGGTTACCCACGACCTTGAAGAAGGCTTCAAGCTCGGCGACCGCGTCCTTGTCTTTGATAAGGTCCGCTGGGACCCGCACGACCCGAACGCGTACGGCGCCACCATCACCTACGATTTCGACGCGCGCGATGGCGGCATGCCGTTTCAGCGCATTCTCGATGAAATCCCCGCTTTGGCCGCCGAAGCCACCCCCAAACACTAGGACGCAGGAGGAGCCCGATGTTCTTTGACCCACCCGAGAGGACCCGTTCCCACAACCCGCGCGACGGCCACCACGATGAACGTCGCTTTCACCACCCGGACCTCACGAAGCTTCAAGGCTGGAAGGCCATGCAGGCGGAAGCCGACATCCCCGAAGGCCGCTGGGACCAAGAACTTCGCTGGGCGCTCCGCATGGGCCTCACCGGAGCCGACAGCATCGAAGATAAGGCGATCCCCACTTTCGCACGGGGCGAGCTTCCCCATTACGCGGGTATCAACACATTCCTCAAAGCGCCCTATGCCGAGGATGTCCTGGAGGTAAAAGACTATGACGCCACTGTTCTTGGCATCCCGTTTGATGGGGGTACAACCTACCGCGCCGGGACTCGATTTGGACCCCAAGGGGTACGCAAAATCTCGGCGCTTTACACGCCGTACAATTACGAAATGGGTGTCGATCTTCGGGAACAGATGACGCTCTGCGATGCGGGCGATGTGTTCACGATCCCAGCCAATATCGAAAAGAGTTTCGACCAGATCAGCCGCGCGGTGAGCCATGTCTTCTCCTCGGGTAGTCTGCCCATCATGATCGGCGGCGACCACTCCATCGGCTTCCCTTGCGTGCGCGGTATTGCGGAATGCACGTCCAAGAAAATCGGCATCGTCCACTTCGACCGCCACGCCGACATTCAGGAAAAAGACCTCGATGAGCGGATGCACACGACACCCTGGTTCCACTCCACAAACCTGCCCAACGTGCCCGCCAAGAACCTTGTCCAGGTCGGCATCGGCGGCTGGCAGGTGCCTCGTGGCGCGGTGAAAGAAGCCCGACTCCGCGAAACCAACATTATCACCATGTCGGATATGGAGGAGATGGGCGTCGATAAGACCGCTGAAATGGCGCTGGAAATGGCCTGGGACGGGGTCGACATGGTTTACATGTCCTTCGACATCGATAGTATCGATTGCGGCTTCGTCCCCGGCACCGGCTGGCCGGAACCGGGCGGGTTCCTCCCCCGGGAGGCGCTGGCGCTGGCGTCGAAAGTCGCAGCAGAAGGCATCTGCGGTATGGAGCTTGTCGAGGTCGCCCCACCCTATGACAATTCCGAGATCACGGCGCTCATGGGCACTCGCGTGATCGTCGATGTTCTGGGCTCCATGGTCGCCGCCGGAAAGCTCGGCGCCCACAAGCCCCATATCGATAAGCCCGTTACCATCCCCCATGGAGAGTTCGAAGGCCGGAGGTGGTCCAATGCCACATGACATCGTCAATGGCCATATCGGCCACAACCATGCCCATGGCGATCACCTGAATAGCCACGTGCCCGATGCCGACCGGGCCAAAGACCTGCAGGTGCTCGCCACCCAATTCATCGACGGCTTTGTCGCCGCGAAGGACAAAATGGCCTATCTGCGTCTCGCCGGTGTGCCCCTCGAAATCGAAGGTCCCGACGGTGGCCCCTCTATGAAGCTCGTTGACGTCCAACTCACCACCGAATGGCAGGTCGGCACCGCCTCCCCCTCCTTCGGCTCGCGGGAGCTCTCCTACCTGCCTTATCCCGGCGACCTGGTAACGGAGCGGACCAATCTGGGCTTCGTCTATGTCTCAATCGAAGCCAAACACGTCACTGACCTGCGAAGCTTTCTGAAAAATCACGAAGCCGCCTCTGCGATTTAGCCCAACGTCACGCGTTCCAAACCTGGCGCCGCTCGCGTTCTGCGATCCGCCGCGACAGGCTCGCAAACTGCGCGGCAAAATGCCGTTGCAAATGCCGCACGGTCGGGCTCTCAGACGCGCCCGCCTTGGAAAGGAGCCCCAGCTCACGATCCGGGTGGCTGATCCTTATGGGCAGCGCGTGGAGGCCATGGGCATCCCGCTGCGTGAAAAGGACGGAATAGGGCAGCACGGTGAGCGCCTCCGAGCCGTCCAGAACGTTCAGGATCGACGTCAGAGACCCGCCAGAAAAGCTCACTTTAATGTCGTTTATCCCGATCTCAGCCAGCACCTGCCGAAGGTCGCGGAAGAGCGGGCTATTCGAGGGCGGCGCGATCCACGGGAACGGCGCGATGTCATCCAACCTCAGCGACTTTCGCCGCGCGAGCGGGTGAGCGATGCCGCAAACGATCACATTCCGCCCGGGCAACAGCGCCTCAAAGGCAAAGCCATCCGGCAACTCACTTGGCACCAGCGGGCACACAGCAAGATCGATCTGATCTTGCTCAAGCTGGGCAAGCATGTCGTGAAGGAAGCCATAAGTCTGGTCGATCCTCAGGTCAGGATATTCCCGCTGAAATGCGGCCAGCATGGGCGAAATCACCCCATCCATGAAAACGGGCGTCCCGCCGAGCCGGATCGCCCCCACATGACCCCGCGCATGGTTCGCCACCTTACTCGACGCCGCCTCCGCCGCCCGGCTCACCGCGCGACCTTCTTCAGCCAAGGCAAGCCCCAAGGCTGTCGCCTGGAGCGGGCGCCGTCCCTTGAGGAAAAGCGGTGCCCCGACCCTAGCCTCAAGGAGCGCAAGGCTCCGCGACAGGCTCGGCTGCGACTTCCCAAGCCGCGTTGCCCCCTCGGAAACGCCTCCCGCATCCACCACCGCGGCAAGCAATTGAAGATGTCTAGGATCAATTAGCATAACCCCGAGTTATATTTTTAACTCCCTTTTCGATCAACATCGCATTCTGCGGGGTTAACCTTGTCCCCCATAGGGAGGACTCATGCTTCAGCTTGAGGTACAGGAAAGAGACGGCGCCGCGCGCTTCGGCGTCGGACTGCGCCATCACGTGGCCGACGCGGTTCGCGAGCTAGGCGCAACGCGCGCTCTCGTTCTTTCCACCCCAAACCAATGCGACACAGCGCTAGAGACCGCCTCGGATCTCGGCGATCTCGCCGCCGGTATCTTCTCCAAGGCCGCCATGCACACACCCGTAGATGTCACAGAGGCCGCCCTCACCCACATGCGAGAGCTTAACGCCGATTGCGTTGTCGCAGTGGGCGGGGGTTCAACCACCGGGCTCGGCAAGGCGCTCGCCTACCGGACGGGTTTCCCCCAGGTGGCGATCCCGACGACCTACGCGGGCAGCGAAGCAACGCCGATCCTTGGCCAGACGGAAAATGGGCTAAAGACAACGCTGACCGACGCGAAGGTCACGCCCGACATTGTCCTCTATGACCCCGAGCTGATCCAGTCTCTGCCGATACGCA
>JBCCYG010000150.1:0-5702 GCA_039190145.1 Pseudomonadota bacterium
CGGCACAAGCCGCAAACGGCGCGGCGGTGTTGGCGTCAGCGTGGACGGCAATACCCTCTTCATCGCGGTCACCGGCAACGCCGTGAATTTTCACAGCTTCGCCACGCTCTTCCGCGACGGCCTCGGGACACCCAACGCGCTCTTCACCGACGGCCCATCACCCGCCTTTACGACCGGGAAAATGGCCGATCCGACCCCGGTGCCCGCATGGGCCCGATCCTCGCAATCATCGAATAGCTTCCACTATGGCACGCAAGAAAAAGGGCCGGAACGTCTCCGGCTGGCTCGTCATCGATAAGCCAGCGGGCCTCACCTCCACCGCAGTGGTGAACAAGGTGAAATGGGCGTTTGACGCGCAAAAAGCCGGCCATGCAGGCACGCTCGACCCCGCTGCAACCGGCGTTCTTGCCATCGCGCTCGGCGAGGCGACAAAGACCGTCCCCTACATTACCGACGCGCTTAAGGCGTATCGCTTCACAGTCAGTTGGGGTGCGGCTACGAACACTGACGATGCCGAAGGTGAGGTGATCGAGACCAGCGCCTCCCGGCCTTCAGAAGACGAAATCAAAGATGCGCTCAATGCCTTTGTTGGCGACATCGAGCAGGTTCCTCCTGCCTTCTCTGCTGTAAAGATCGATGGCGAGCGTGCCTATAAGAAGGCGCGAGAAGGCGACGAAGTGACCCTCGCCCCGCGCCCGCTTTGGGTCGAAGAGCTCACCTTGGTTGAGTGCCCAAGCGAAGACTTTGCCGTGCTCGACATGGTCTGCGGCAAGGGCGGCTATGTCCGCTCGATCGCCCGCGATTTGGGGCGCGTACTAGGCTGCCTCGGCCACGTCGACACCCTCAGACGAACGTGGTCCGGTCCTTTCGAGGTCGAAAACGCACTCTCACTCGACACCATTGAGAAGTATGCAGGCACCGAAGCGCTGGACAGCCACCTCCTCCCGCTGGAAACCGGCCTGAAAGAGCTGCCCGAGCTCCGCACAACAGCGGAAGGCGCCGCACGGCTCCGCAACGGCAACCCCGGCTTCATCTATCCCGGAGACGCGGAGTACGGAGACGAAGCCTGGGCCTCCCTTGATGGCAAAGCGGTGGCAGTAGGCATCGCTAAAGGCGGTGAGCTCCACCCAAGCCGGGTTTTCCTGGCCTAGCGGAGGCCGCGCGTCGCCATCGCTGCCCCGGCTATGACGATGCACCCGATTCCGACTGCGCTCATCGCATCGGGAACTTCCGAGAAAAGAAGTGCGCCCCAGACAACCGCAAAGATCACATAGGAATAGTCAGCCGTGCCAACCAAAGCAGGCGAAGCGTTTTGGTACGCAATGGCGGCAAAGATACTGCCCACGAGCGCGGCTGCGGCGAGCACCACCATTGCGAGCCAAGCTTGGGCGCTCATCGTAGCCCAATGGGGGCCGAGATACCCTTCGAGGCCCAGCATAGGGGATGCCAGCATGCCAATTATCCCCACCAGAACGAAGGTTACGTGCAGAAGAAACGCCAGCGTCAGAGGTGCCTCATCCCTGCACTTCGCTCGCGTCAGAACCATTGCAGCGGCATAGCAACCTGCTGAAAGCACCGGCAGGAGCACCGCTGGATTTATGTTCCCCGCGGGTTTGAGGATCAGCAAGACACCGGCAAACCCGAGCGCCACTGAGCCCCAGCCCAGCACGGTCATGCGGTCGCTCAGAAAGACCACAGACATCAGCGCCATAAAGATCGGCGCCGTGTAATAGATCGCCGCAGCGAGCGCGAAATCCATTTGCGGCAGCGCCGCGTAGTAGAGAAGCCACATGATCACCAAAATCACCGCCCGCGCGACACCCCAGCGCATGAGCCCGGGACCCGGCTTCATAGAAACACGCGCCACGACGGCAAAAGTGCCAAACGCTAGGACCACGAGCCATGAGCGCAGGGTGAAAACCTGCCAGAGCGAAAAGCTACTGCTTGTTAGCTTTACGACGGCGTCGCCAAAAGAGAGGCACAGGCCCGCTCCCAAAACTGCCAAAACTGCGCGGCCCTGCCTGTCCTGCATCGCCCGATCGCCATCACATATCGCTTCCCGGCGTTAGTCATCGTCGGACAACGCGTCAACGACGGCGCATTGCACAGCGCCACCCGCCGCGCCACAAGCGCCCCTATGATCACTCGCACCCATACTAAGGGCGACGCGCCGTCTACAGCCGTCTACTCAGATTGCGAACGCTACCGGTACATGCTCACTCGGGTTTGGGAGCCGGGCGGTCGCAAAGCACTTTTCATCATGCTCAACCCCTCTACCGCTACCGAGGTGCAAAATGACCCCACCGTCGAGCGCTGCGAGCGCCGAGCACGGGCGCTGGGATTTGGCGCGTTTCGGGTGCTCAACATCTTCGCTTGGCGTGACACCGATCCCAAGAAAATGCGCGCTGCGACCGATCCCGTGGGTCCCGCAAACGATGCAGCAATCCTAGAAAGCCTTGCTTGGGCGGATCAGATCATCGCCGCCTGGGGCACCCATGGGGAGCATCTTGAGAGAGGCTCGGCGGTGGCCGAGATGCTACGGGCCTCTGGCAGGCCCATTTATCACCTAGGGCTCTCAAAAGCTGGCCATCCAAAGCACCCTCTGTATATCCCCTATGATCAGCAACCCATTCTCTGGAGCGAAAGATGAACTCCAACATCGAAGAGCTGACCCAAGAGCTCCGAAAGCTCCAAGATCATTACGCTATGCGCTCCATGTCTTCGCGATTTCGTATGATGGCGGCCCAATTTTTGCGGGGCCTCGCCTTTGGTCTTGGCTCTGTCGTCGGCGCTACGATTTTAGTTTCAGCGCTGGCCTATTCGCTTAGCCAGATCGACTTCATCCCAATAATTGGCGACTGGGCCACCCAGATCGCGGAGGAAATCCAAACCCCGGAAGAAACTCAATAGGCCGTTAACCTAGACTGTTGCCATTCAGTGATTGTTCACATCCTCGCCCGTATGAGGAACGCGGGGATTGGTGAAGGGATGAAGAGCGATGCTTATGATGGCAGGCCTTCTTGGAGTAATGATGATGGGCGCCGCCTTTGTCGGTGACCTTGCTGGCGAAGAAGAAGAGATCGAAGCCGAAGACGATGCTTCGGAATTGACCGCCGAGGATGAGATCCTCACTGACATTGGAGATGACGCTAACGCAATTGTTGGCACCGAAGGCAGCGACACGATCACGGGGACAGAGGAAGCAGAGGAGCTTCTCGGCCTCGATGGCTCGGATCAGATCAATGGGTACGAAGGAGATGACACAGTCCTTGCCGGAGGCGGCAATGACTATGCCCATGGTGGTACAGGCGAAGATGCAATCCATGGTCACGACGGAAACGATAACCTCCACGGTGATGACGGCGACGACCGTGTTTACGGTGACGGCGGCGATGACAGCATTTACGGCGATCTAGGGGACGACGACCTGTGGGGGGGCAATGGCGCTGATGCGCTTGTCGGCGGCTCAGGGAACGACGCCGTTTATGGTGAAACTGGAAGTGATGCGCTCCAAGGCATGTCCGGCAATGACATGCTTGTTGGAGGCGAAGAGCAGGATACGGTTTTTGGCGGCTATGGGAACGATACGCTCATTGGCACCGTTCTAGACGACCTGGGCAACGACAATGACGGAACCGATTTCTTAAACGGGGGGGCAGGTGACGACGAGGTGTATGCAGGAGCCAGCGACATCATCCACCTCGGACGGGGTGAAGACACGGTCCTTATTGGCACCTGGGTCGGGGAAACAGAGGCACTTGTACAGGATTTTAACGTGTCAGAAGACAAGTTAGTCGTGGTCTACGACGACGCCGTCGCAGAGGATCCGGTCATCCAGCTGGTCGAAGATTCTGATCTCCCTGGGATCACCTACCTTGTCGTGGACGGAGCATCACTTCTCGCTATCGAGGACGCTGGCGATCTGCGTGCCGCCGATATCAGCCTCATGGGCCAAAGTGCGATAAGTGTGCAGCTTTAGGCGGCCGCGACGAGCCCCTATACAAGCCTTTCAAATCTGCTATACGCCGCGCTCTGCCGGTTGCGGCAGTACTCCATGGGCCTTGCTGGACGACATCCCGGCTCGCGCCATCCACACAAACCGATAGGAGACCCCGATGTCGATCACAGCTGATGAGAAAGCGCGCCTGATCAAGGAATTCGCGACCAAAGACGGCGATACCGGTTCGCCAGAGGTTCAAGTAGCCATCCTGACTTCGCGCATCACGACGCTCACCGAGCACTTCAAGACCCATAAGAAGGACAACCATGGTCGCCGTGGTCTCCTGAAAATGGTCGCCCAGCGCCGGAAGCTTTTGGACTATACCAAAGCCAAGGACGAGGCCCGCTATCAGGACCTGATCAAGCGCCTCGGCATCCGCCGCTAAAAGCTCAAAAAGTCAAAGTTCAAAGGGCCGCAACTGCGGCCTTTTGTTTTTTGGGTGAGGCCGCTCCCTCAGGATAGTTTCAACCCAGCCAATCGCGCCTCAAGAAATCGCCGCGTTGGCCCATGGGTCGCGAGCGATAGCGCCTTCTCATAGGCGCTCGCGGCTGCCTGATGTTGCCCGCTCTGCGCCAAAAGATGCGCCCGCACGGCCCAGCCCGGTTGGAAGCTGCGCAGGACGTCCGGTTCGATCCGGTCAAGCATAGCAAGACCCTGTTCTGGGCCCACATCCTCCCCCACCACTGCAGCCTGAGCGACAGCCGCCCCGATAGACGGGGCAAGCGCATTGAGGCCAACATAGAGCTGAGACAAGGCGCGCCAGTCGGTCCGCGAGCTCACCAAGCGCGCGGCATGAACCGCCTGTATCGCCGCCTCAAGCTGAAACCGACCAGGCGCCCTGAGCGCCGAGGCTTCGGTCAACCACCGTGCCGCGCGATCAATGAGCGCCTGATCCCAAAGCGCCACATCTTGCTCATGCACGGGTACAAGCATGCCATCCACGACCCGGGCCCGTTGGCGCGCAGCGGAAAATGCGATGAGTGCGGCAAGCCCCTTTGCCTCCGCATCCTCGGGTGAGAGATCGACGAGCGTGGCCGCGAGGAAGAGCGCTTCACGCGTCAAATCATCGGCATTCTCAAGCCAGTCCACAGAAAAGGCGCCGTAAACCGCCTCTCGCACGGCTGTAGACCGGGCGGGTAGCGCATCCACGCCGGGCAAGACAAACGGAATCCCCGCCGCTTTGATCTTCTTTTTGGCGCGCACGAGCCGCTGGGCCATGGCCGCCGGTGAGATAAGAAATGCGCGTGCGATGGCATCCGCCTCAAGCCCCAGTACGGTCTGAAGCATAAGCGGCGTATGGACACTGGCATCAATGGCGGGGTGCGCGCACACAAACATCAGCCTGAGCCGATCATCCGTGATCTCCTGCTGTTCAGATATCTCGACCATTTCAGGCACCTCATCGGTCAGGACAATGCGCGCGCCCCGACGCGCCGCGTCCGTCTGTTTGTTCTTGGCCACCGTAAGCAGCCATCCTTCGGGATTGTCGGGCACGCCGTCCCTTGGCCAAATCGACAGCGCGCGCTCAAAAGCATCGGCGAGCGCGTCCTCCGCGGCCATGATGTCGCCACCCCCGCGCCGAGCGAGGATGGCAACGAGCTTACCGTAAGAGGCGCGCGCGACCTCTTCCGCGCGCGCCGCATCTTTAGTCATCGGCGGGCATGGCGCTCGCGCGGATCTCGACCTTGCCATATCTTGCAGC
>JBCCYG010000151.1:0-5661 GCA_039190145.1 Pseudomonadota bacterium
CCTGCCAAAGCCATTTATCGACGCGGATCGTGGCCCTTTCTGCCTCGCTCACCCTTTGTCCTTGAGCGCGAGGAGCGCGGCGAAGGGGTTGTCAGGGTCGATCTTGTCAGTCTTCTTAGGCTTCGCCTCGTAGGTCTTCGGGCCCCGGTTTTGCGGTTTGCCCTTCGGCTTTCCACGAGGTTTACTTTTGGGCCGGTCGCCTTGAGGCCGTCCACGGCCCCTGTTCATGCCGCCCCAGGTGAAGGTGTAGAACACTTCAAGCTCGTCGACGGCCTCCTCCGTAGCCACGTCTGGCGCTTCCGCCGGCTCTGGCGCAGCGGCCTCTTCAGGTGCCTCGGGCTTTGGTGTCTCGGCTAGTGAAGCTTCAGCGTCTTTCTTCTCTTGGGCCTTTGGCTCTACGGGCTTTGGTGCCTTCTTCCGCTCGCCCTTTCCGGCCTTGTACCCCAAGCCTTGTAACAGGTCAGCGAACTGGTCGAGCGTCATCCCGGTGATCGAGAGCATGTCGGCGGAGGCCTCAAAGCCCGCCCGCGTATCTTGCGTACGGATCATGTCGGCGAGGCGCTCAAGCATGTCGATGCGGATCGCGCGCTCCCCGGCTGCGCGGTAACCTGCGGCGATGTGGAACCAGTCGGGCGCGCCTTTATCCGTGGGGATAGAGACGAGGCCCGGCGGGGGGCTTTCGGGAAAGGCATCAATACCTTTGGCAAGCGACAGCAAAACAAGACGAAGCCGCGTCGGCGCAGGTTTAAGCAAAAGTGGCAGGAAGATCGTGAACTGGCCAAAGCGGACGCCGTGCTTGCGCAGAAGCCCACGCGCATCCTGATCCAGTGCTTTTACCTCATCCGCCACTTGAGTGCGGGGCAGAACGCCCATGGCCTCGACAAGCTGGAACGCAAAACCGCGCGCCATGCCCGTGAGCGTCTCGTCACGCTGGAGGTTCACGAGCGGCTCAAAGAGCGCTGCGACTTTACGGTCTATGAAATGCTGGAGGCGGCGCGTGACCTTTTCGGCCACTTCCGCCCCGGCTTCATCGTCGACGAAGGCCTTTACCTGCGGCTTGAGCGGGTCCGATCCGGCGATGAGCTTGCCTACGGCCTCGGTGCCCCACATGAGGCCGCCCTGTTCGGTGAAATCTATCTCGGTGTCGGGCGCGTTGTAGAACCGATCAGAGAGCAGGTGAAACTTAGGCGCGAGCGCCTGAAGCGCCGCGGAGCGCAGGGTCTTCGCCTCGCTGCCCGTCGCGCTTTCATCCTGGCGAAAGCGGAAGCCTTCGAGCTTACCGACAAATTGCCCTTCGACGGTTACTTCGCCCTGGTCGTTTACCTCTGCCACGAGGCTCTCCTTCTGTTTCAACCGCCGCATGAGCACGCTCGTGCGCCGATCGACAAATCTAGCTGTCAGTGCAGTGTGAAGTGCGTCTGACAGTCGGTCTTCTACGGCACGGGTTTCACCGCGCCAATGGCTTTCGTCTTCTACCCAGCCCGTGCGTTGCGCCACATACGTCCATGTGCGGATATATGCCAGTCGTTTGGAGAGGGTGTCGATGTCGCCCTCAGTGCGGTCGATGCGGGCGACCTGGCGACGGAACCAGTCGTTGGGGACGCGGCCATTCTCATGGAGAAACTTGAAGATCGCGGAGAGTAGACCGGCATGTTCTGTCGGTGAGATGCCCCTGAAATCTGGCACGCGGCAGACATCCCAAAGCAAGCGCACTGCTTGCCCGTCTGTGGCACGGGCACGGACCTCCACATCGCCGGTGAGGGCCTTAAGCGCGGCAAGGTCATCGGATTCACGGACGCGCGTGAGCCAGTCGTCGCTAGTGGGTGCCTCGAGAGATTGGATGAGCCGCTCCGGGGTGCCGAATTCGAGCTTTGAGTTGCGCCATTGCAGTTTGCGCACCGGCGGGAAGCGGTGGTCTTGGATCGCCTGCACAACCTCTTCGTGAAGCGGGCTCGCCTCCCCCGTGACGCCGAAAGTGCCATCGGTACGATAGCGTCCGGCCCGGCCCGCGATCTGCGCAAGTTCGTTGGGTAGGAGCGGGCGCATGCGGCGGCCGTCAAACTTTGTTGTCCCTGAGAACGCCACGTGATCGACATCGAGGTTGAGCCCCATGCCGATGGCATCCGTGGCCACCATAAAATCCACATCGCCGTTCTGGTAGAGATCTACCTGAGCGTTGCGCGCGCGCGGGCTAAGCGCGCCCATGACAACCGCTGCGCCGCCTCTTTGGCGTTTGAGCAGTTCGGCGATGGCGTAGACGTTTTCGACACTGAAACTCACCATGGCGGAGCGCGGGCGCATGCGAGAGATCTTTTTTTCGCCCGTATAAGTGAGCTCTGAAAAGCGCTCGCGCGATAGAAACTGCGCTTTAGGGACCATGGCAGCGATTGCCGAGCGCATCGTATCAGCGCCCATGAACAGCGTCTCATGGGTGCCGCGGGCGTGAAGAAGCCTGTCTGTGAACACGTGGCCGCGCTCAGGGTCAGCGCACATCTGGATCTCATCGACCGCTACGAACTCGCAACCCAGCCCCTCGGGCATCGCCTCAACGGTGGAGACCCAGTACTGAGTGCGTTCGGGGACGATGCGCTCTTCGCCGGTGACAAGCGCCACGACGGATGGCCCGCGCACGGCCACGATGCGGTCATAGACCTCACGTGCAAGGAGCCTCAGCGGCAGGCCGATAACGCCTGTGCGGTAGGCCAGCATGCGCTCAATCGCATAATGGGTTTTGCCGGTATTCGTTGGCCCCAAGACGGCGGTGATCCGCCCCATCTCAGCCATGCTTCATCCCCATGATCAGGGGCCGGTTCTAAAGCCGCCGGCCCGCCGTCGCTTTTTCCAGTCTCTCGATGGTCTCGGATAGGTTCTCACGGGGGGGATGTATAGCCCTGACCTCGTAATAGACTTCGAGCGCCTCGTCCTGCATGCCGAGTTCCTCGAGGATTACCGCGAGGCCAGACAAAGCGCCGAAATGCCGTGGTTCAAGCGCGAGCGTCATCTCAAGGTCCGCAAGGGCAGGCCCGTACTTTTCAACGTTGTAGTAGGCGGTGGCGCGTGCGTGATAGCCCTGGGCAAAGCCTGGGGCATGGTCGGTGAGCGCCGTGAGATGCTCAATAGCTTTGGGATAATCGCCCGTCTCCATCGCGTCTTCACCGCGTTTTAGGAGCAGGTCCATGGCTGGAGAGCCTGATTTTGACCACTCGCGCCATATCTTCTCTTCGATAGGCAGGTAATCCGCGGGCTCGACCGTCTTGAGGCGCTCAAAGAGCGGTTCGAGGTCGTCGGCGCTCACCGACGCAGCCAAAGGTAAGGAAAACCCTACCCCTAAGAGAAATGCCGCAACGGCAGAGCGCAGAGAATTTGTAAACGCATCCATTACGCGGTTGAATGTAGACGAGGCGAGGGCAAATACCAGCCCAGCAACACCAAGGGAGAGCTCACATGAGCATGATCGACAGTGCCGTGGCGGCACTTCAGGAGAAACTCGGCGGCGGCTTTGACGGCTCGGCCAAATTTGAAATCGACGGTGAAGGCTCAATCGTTGTGGATAGCGACGGTGTGCGCGCGAGCGATGACGCCGCGGATGTGACGCTCAAAGCAGATGCTGAGACATTCCAGGGGATCCTCGCCGGTGATGTGAACCCGACGACCGCTTTCATGTCAGGTAAGCTCACGCTCGACGGCGACATGGGCATGGCCATGAAACTTGCAGGCGCGCTCGGCTAATCCATGGAGGCGGCACCGCTCTTTAACGATGTCGCCGAAGGGCCCGAGGGAGGCGCCGGCTACTGGCTGACCGCCGATGACGGGCTGCGTATCCGCATGGCGGTCTGGCCAGAGGGCGGCGCTAAGGGCACGGTCTTTATCTTTCCAGGGCGCACGGAATACGCCGAAAAATATGGTCGTGCGGCGAAGGATTTCGCCGCGCGCGGCTATGCGAGCCTCTCCATCGACTGGCGCGGTCAGGGGCTCGCGGACAGGATGCTCGGAAATACCCGCATCGGTCACGTGATGCGCTTTCAGGATTATCAGCACGATGTCGCGGCGGTTTTTGACGCCGCGCGGCAGCTCGACCTGCCGCGCCCCTGGTTCCTTCTGGCCCATTCCATGGGAGGCTGCATCGGCCTGCGCGCCGTGATGGAGGGGATCGATGTGGAGGCAGTAGCTTTCTCCGCGCCCATGTGGGGTGTGCAGATTTCGGTACCGCTGCGGCCCGTGGCATGGACGCTGTCTTCGATCCTGCCACCGCTGGGCTTGGGCAACCTGAGATCGCCCGGCACGCGGCACAATGTCTATGTCCTGGACGAGCCGTTTGAGGACAACGTTCTCACCAACGATCTCGACATGTGGAAGTATATGGGCCGACATGCGAGCGCCCATGGGGAGCTATCGCTTGGTTCCCCTTCCATAATCTGGCTTCGCGAGGCGCTGCGCGAGATGCTCAGCCTTGCAAGGCGACCGGCACCCAATCTGCCCTGTACCTGTTTCCTGGGGACAAACGAGCGGATCGTTGACCCGGGCCGCATCAAGGCGCGCATGGCCGCTTGGCCCGGCGGGAAGCTCGTGGAATTCCCCGAAGCGGAGCATGAAGTGATTATGGAAGAGCCCGCCGTACGGAAACGGGTTTTTGACGAGGCGGACACGCTTTTCCAGAGCGCGGTATCCTCTCGGGCTGCTTAGCGCTGGCATTCGACAACGGGACGCCTCCGGCGGGGGAGTATTTTCAGAACAAAGAAGGCGATGGAGCGCCCGCCTCTTCTTTGTTCCAGAAATACTCAAAACCGGCTTAGCCGACTTTCATCTTGTGGACGCCCATGGCCTCTGCAGCCGCGCCCGAGCGCATCCAACTGTGTTCTGAGGCGATGAAGAACATGGTGAGCCCGTAATGCGCGAGGCTTTCGGCCTGCATGGCGTTGCCGACGAAGGTCATGTAGGCCTTTCCGTTCTCTTTGGCGGCCTTTCCGCATCTTTCAAAGGCCTGAGCGAGCTCGTCGCTTGACTGATCGCGCTTGCCGTAACCGACAGAAAGATCTGCAGGGCCAAGGAAGAGACCATCGATGCCCGGAGTTGCGGCGATTGCGTCGACCACATCAACGCCTGCAGGCTCTTCCATCTGAGCGATCATGATAGTCTCAGCATCCTGATCGAGGATGTCGGGCATCTTTCGGCTCGCAAAGCCCGCCCAGCGCGTGGAACCCGCATAGCCGCGCCCGCCAACCCCAAAATGCCCAGCGCGGGCAAGCTGTTCCGCTTTTGCAGGCGTGTCGATATGGGGCGCGACGATCCCAACGGCGCCTGCGTCGAGCGCTTGCAAGATGTCCTGCGGCGTTGCTGCGCCAGGGCGCACCAGAAGCGGGAAATCGAGCGCGCGTCCGATGGCCAAGCACATATCCATACGCGCGCGATCGAAGGGGGCGTGCTCCGCATCGAGGCACAGGAAGTCGAGCCCGGAGCCCGCCAACACCTCGATGAGCTCATAGGCCGGTGTCTTGAGAAACGTGCCCGCGAGCATCTCTCCTGCCAGCATCCGGGATTTAAAATCGGCTATGCCCATGGGGTCCTCCCTTTTTCGGGAGAGCATCACGCCCCGCCCGCCTTGGCAAGCGGCGCGCATCCGCTAGGGTCCTGCCCATGGTACTGAGTTTCACAGAGCGCGGC
>JBCCYG010000152.1:0-5649 GCA_039190145.1 Pseudomonadota bacterium
CATCGTGATGGCCTTGTACCAAAAGAGCTGGGCGTCATCCGTATTGGGGTCAGCGTTTTCTTCATCGAGGCCTGCGAAAGCGTCGATGATGGAAAAGAGATACCAGGTGCAGACAGGCAGGAGCAGCACGGCCCAGCCGCCCGTTACCGCACCGAGCACGGCCACGGGGGGCAGTGCGAGCGATAGCCAAAAGGGGAGTGCTTGAGTTAGCCCAAACCGGGCGGGGATATTCGTTAAGTCAGCCATGGGGCACCTGCTCTAGGCTACGGGATGCCGCTCGTTCATGCGGTCTTTGGTCAGGTCATACACTTTTCGCATGAGAGTAGGCAAATCCGATGGCCGGAATGCGGCACGCTGGCGAAACTCTCCTCGCGTAAGTTGGGTGCCCATAGGGACGGTCGCGACCTCGATATCGAGGATAAGATGAAAATGCGTAAACGTGTGGCGCGTCTCGGCACCGAGTCTTTGCCAGACGGCGTCTAGCGGCGGAGCGGGCGCGACCGGGCCGGTCGACCATTCGGTGGTGGGAAAGCCGAGCATCCCGCCGAGGAGGCCCTTCTCTGGACGGGTTTCCAGGAGGATCGCGCCGTCCTCGCGAAAGGCCACATAGGCTGTGCCCCGACGGGTTGGTTTCGGCTTCTTCGGTTCTTTCTTAGGCAAGTCGAGAGCGGTGCCCTCCCGGCGCGCAACGCAAGGCGTTCTGACCGGACAGATCCCACAGGCGGGGTTGCGCGGGGTGCAGATCGTCGCGCCGAGGTCCATCACCGCTTGTGCGTAGTCGCCGGGGCGGTGACGGGGCGTGTAGAGTTCTGCGATCTCCGTTAGCTCGGCCTTGGCTTTGGGAAGCGGCGTGTGGATGTCGTGGAGGCGGGCCATCACACGCTCCACATTTCCATCGACGACTGTAGCAGGCTCGTCAAAGGCGATGGCGGCGATGGCTGACGCTGTGTAAGGGCCGATGCCTGGGAGCGTAAGGAGCTCCTCCCGGGTGTCTGGAAAGACGCCGCCGTGGTCTGCGACGACAGCGCGGGCGCATTTGAGGAGGTTACGCGCGCGGGCGTAGTAGCCGAGGCCCGCCCAGGCGGCCATGACGTCGGCATCCTCTGCCGCGGCGAGGTCGTTCACAGTCGGCCAGATCGAGGTGAACTTGAGGAAGTAGTCGCGGACGGTGACCACCGTCGTCTGCTGGAGCATGACCTCTGAGAGCCAGACGCGGTAAGGGTCGGGCCGCTCCCCCCGAGCGCGGTCCGCCGGGCCCACGCGCCACGGCATGACCCGCGCATGGCGGTCGTACCATTCCAGCAAATCGGCGCTGGTATCGGGGGCAAAATCACGCAATTGTGGGTCTCCTCCCTCGTAATCCTAGATGGCTTTGCGGAGGATTCTAGCTATAGTAATTGCGAACGGTTCGCAAAAAGGACTTATCCTGCCAAAGAGCCCTACATATCCCCGCGGGAAAGGCTTTAAGCGCGCCTCTCAGCTGCTGGAGCGGCGCATTCGGCGCGTGAGTGAATCGCGTGGTTTTGCTGTGACGCGGCTTTTGACCCATTGGGCAGAGATCGTCGGCGATGCGACCGCAAAAGTGGCGCGGCCCTTAGAGGTGAGCTATTCGAAGGGCGGTTTCGGGGGCACGCTTGTGCTTTTGACCACCTCGTCCCAGGCCCCGATGCTGCAGATGGAATTGCCCAAAATTCGCGAAAAGGTGAACGCCTGCTATGGGTACAATGCGATATCGCGCATACGTATCACGCAAACGGCACCGACCGGGTTTGCGGAAGGACAGGTGGCCTTTGAGCCTGCTAGGAAGCCCGAGCCGACAGACGACCCAGAAGCTCGCGCAAAAGCAAGCATGTTGGCGGGTGGGGTAGAAAACGAAACACTGCGCCAGGCGCTGGAAGCGCTGGGCGAAAACGTTATGAGATCATCGAAAAGGACATCCTGATATGAAGCGCATGATCCCCGTACTTCTTGCCGCTGTCGTCGTGGTTGGCGGCGCAGCTTATATGCTGATGCCCGGGTCTTCCACATCGAAGCTGCCGCAGCTTGGCGCCGCCAATGCTCAGACGGTAGAGAGCGCCGCGGAGGTCGAGATCGTCGAGATGACGATGGGTGACGAAAGCGCGCCGGTGACGATTGTGGAATACGCCTCGTACACATGCCCGCACTGCCGGACCTTCCATGCAGGGCCCTTTAAGGAGCTAAAGGCGGATTACATCGACACTGGCAAGGTACAGTTCGTTTATCGTGAGGTTTACTTTGACCGCTTCGGGCTGTGGGCCTCGATGGTGGCACGCTGCGGCGGCGAAGAACGCTTTTTCGGCATTACCGACCTGATCTACGAGCAACAGAGCGAGTGGACGCAAGGCGCGCCAGCGGACATCGCGGCGAACCTGCGCCGGATCGGGCTGACGGCGGGGCTCACGAATGAAGAGCTTGATGCCTGCTTTAGCGATGGCGCGAAGGCGCAGAGCCTTGTTTCCTGGTATGAGGCCAATGCCGCCGAGGATGGTGTGCGTTCCACGCCGAGCTTTGTGATCAATGGTACGCGGTACCAGAATATGTCGCTCGCTGAGTTCCGTCGTATCATCGACGGTCAGCTCGAGGGCTAGCGACCGCCCATACCGGGCTTGGCTCGGAAGCTCCGACAGAGGTTTGGCAGGAGCCCCGGATTAAGTTCGGGGCTTCGTGCTTTCAGAAAGGCGGTCCAATGCCAGATCAAGGGCTCTCGGGTTTTCGATTTCCAAACGCACGGGGAGCGTGACCACGCGGGCACGGAAGCTGTCAGGGAGCCTAACCGCGTCCTTCTCGGTTGTGACGAGTTGGGCGCCGAGGAGTTTGGCCTCTTGATCGAGCCTGGCCATGAGCGCGTCAGTGAGCGGCTGGTGGTCGCTCAGCGCCTCGGCGCGTAGCACATTGGCGCCGAGGCCCCGAAGCGTGGCGAAGAATTTTTCAGGGTGACCGATACCGGCAAAGGCCAGCGCGCGCATTCCCTGCCAGGGCATGCCCGTGGGCAGAGTTTCGAGGCGGGCTTTGACATGGGGGACTTTGATCAGGTTCCCCCATCTCTCGATAAAGCGGGCCTGGGCATTCGGTTCTCCGATGCTCAGGATGAGGTCAGCACGTTTTAGGCCGGTCGCGGGCGGCTCGCGGAGTGGGCCGGCGGGCATCACCCGGCCATTTCCGAAGCCTCGGAAGGCGTCGACGACGACGATAGAGAGGTCTTTGGGGACGTCTGGGTTTTGGAAACCGTCATCGAGGATGATGTGGCTTGCGCCGTTCTCAAAAGCCATGCGTGCCCCTGCGGCGCGGTCTTTGGCAATGATCACCGGAGCGAAGGCAGCGAGGAGAAGGGGCTCGTCGCCCACATCGCTTGCCTTGTGCGCAGCCGGGTCGACGCGGATTGGGCCGTCCAGGCTACCGCCGTGGCCACGGGACACGATGAAGGGCGCGTGCCCGTCGCCGCTCAGTTTCATGGCCAGCGCCATGGCGGTGGGTGTCTTGCCCGTGCCGCCCGCATTGATGTTGCCGACGCAGATGACGGGGATCGGCGGGCTGTAACTGGGCGCTTTTGCCAAGCGGCGCGCTGTGCCGCTCGCATAGATCGCTGCAAGCGGGCTGAGGAGTGCAGATCGGAGGCCGGGAGGCTCGAACCAAAAAGTGGGCGCGCGCATTACGAGACCTCGCGTTGGGCGAGGGCCTCTAACGCAAGCTCAACGACGCGGTCCGCGGCGCTGGCACCGGCAGAGGAAGCGTCCCACGCGGCGTGAGCTAGCATGGCGCTCCTGTCGGGCGCGCCGAGATGGCTGAGCGCGGCGCCGAGCTCTGATGCGTTGCCGATGGCCTTTGCGGCCTGGGCATGGGCGAGGCGGTCGAACTTGCTCTTGTACGCGCCGAGGGCGGGCCCATGGATGATCGCGGAGCCGAGCGCGGCGGGCTCAAACGGGTCACGGCACTTTCCATTGCTGAGCGTCCCTCCGAGGTAGCTCACGGGCGCCAAGCGGAACCAGAGGCCGTGTTCATCGGGGAAGTCGGCCACGAGGAGTTGGCATTCCGGATCGATATCATCAGTCTCGCTGCGCATACCCACGCGGAGCCCTTGGTCGCGCGCTATGCTAGCGAGTTGCGGCGCTGAGGTCAGCTGCTTGGGTGTAATGACGGCGAGCGTCCGGTGGGCGCGGCCGAGGGTTTCTTGGTGGGCCTTTATGGCGGCCTCAAATTCCGGATCAGGGATGTCGGCCCCGTACCATAGGCGGCGGCTCACCAGTGCCTCGGCCAACTCATCCCGCTCGGCCGCGGCAAAAGGCAGCGCGGCCGCGCTTTCGAGGAGAGCGCCAGTGACTTCTATGCGCCAGGACCGCGCCCCTTGGGATGCAAGCTTTTGCGCGGTGCGCTCGTCTTGAGCCAGGAGGCGTCTAAAGCGGCGGAGATGCCCGCGCTGGGCGAGCTTAGACCAGGGCGCGCGGCCGGAGCTCACGGAGGCCTCTGAGGCGTCGATGAGGTAGCAGGGGATGCCGAGCGTCTCCACCTCCGTCAGAAGAACGGGGCGAATTGCCCCCCGCGTCCAAAGGCAGAGGTCAGGTGCCCAGCGGGCCAGGAAGGGCTGTACTTCTGAACGCTTATCAGTGGGCGGTTTGACATAGGTTATAGCCCCCACCAGCGCATTGGCAGGAACGGTCTGGGTTGTGATGAGAACGCGAAGGGCAGGAAGCTCGCTGATCAGGCGTTTGGCGAGGTCTTCCACAGGTGAAAGCGCCCCCTCTTGTGGCACATGGACCCAAATAAGAGGGCCTGAGGGTGCGTCTTGAGCCAGCTCTCAGCCGCCTTGACTGTGAGTGGCGCGCGCTTTTGGTTGCGGCATCACAGGTGCGTTAGGCAGCCGTTTTGTGGCCATGGTGGGCGTTCTTCTAGGCATTGGCGGCACCCTAACTGGGGCCGGTTCTGGGTCAAGCGGTGGGGAGGCGCGGCCCGTGGCTTACGTAGTGCTTGATGAGGGTCGGCGCGCCCGCAAGGAGGCCAGGGAGCTGCGCCCCGGCGCTGTTGAAGCGGGGCGCGCCTTGGGTGGTCGAGGCAGCCCCGCCTGCCTCGGTGACGAGGAGTGCCCCGGCGGCCACGTCCCACTCCCATGTCGGGCGCAGCGTGATCATGGCATCAAACTTGCCTTCAGCAACGAGCGCCATGCGGTAGGCCAGCGAGGAGCGAAAGGAGAGGTCGGGCCGATGCGGCGTGCGCTGCCAGAAGCTATCGGTGAAGTTGATCTTGGCCGAGAGGAGCTTTGCCTCAACTGGATCAGATGTGTGGCTGGCCGAGATAGGCGCGCCGTTCTTGGTGGCCCCGTGCCCAAGCGCTGCCATGTAGGTGAGCCCGCGGGAAGGCAAGTGAACGACAGCGGCAACCGGGCTGCCTTGGTGGGTAAGCGCGGCGCTGATCGCCCATGTGTTGGAGCCCCCGATAAAGCTCCGCGTGCCATCGATTGGATCGACGATATAGACCGTCTCCTGCTCTAGCCTATCGGGGCTGTCTTCTGTCTCCTCAGAGAGCCACCCAAAGCTTGGCCGTGCGGCCAAGAGGCGCTCGCGCAGCAGCTTGTCCGTGGCGAGATCGGCCTCTGTCACCGGGCCCGCCCCATCGCTTTTTTCCCAGGTTACGGGA
>JBCCYG010000153.1:0-5639 GCA_039190145.1 Pseudomonadota bacterium
AAGAGACGATCACGCTCGAGGATCTCTCCAGCCAGTATGATGTCAGCCGCGAGCGGATCCGCCAGATCGAAGTGCGCGCGTTTGAGAAGCTGCAAAAGCGCATGCGGGAGCTGGCGCGCTCAAAGGGTATGCTGAGCGCGTGATTTTGGAGGCGGGCCCTCCCGCCTCCCCCTCACACGTTGTGTTCGGCCATCGGTGGCGCGCGTTCCGCGCGTATCGGCCCGAGGCCGATGCGAGAGGCGCTGCCTCTCGCGCTCTCCGGAGGGATTTTTGGAAAGATGAAGGGGGCGGGGTAGCGACGCCCCTGCTTTCTTGGCAAGCTTGTGGTCTGGAGGAGTGAGCTATGGACCATTTGCGCTGGGGAATTCTGGGGGCGGCTAAGTTTGCCCGTGAGCATATGGGCCCTGCGATCCATATGGCGAGGGGTGCCGAGCTCGTGGCGGTGGCGTCGCGCTCTGCTGAGAAAGTCGCGCCTTTCGAGGCCTTTGCGCCGGGCTGTCGGGCGGTGGCCGACTACGATGCGCTTTTAGCTGAGGGCGACGTTGACGCCGTCTACATCCCGTTACCCAACCATCTTCATGTGCCCTGGGCGCTCAAGGCGCTTGAGGCTGGCAAGCATGTCCTCGTCGAAAAACCTGCGACCATGGTGGCGTCGGAATTCGACGACCTGATCGCGGCGCGCGATGCCTCGGGCAAGCTTGCCGCGGAGGCCTACATGATCGTCCACCACCCGCAATGGCAGCGCGCTAAACATCTCATCGAAGACGGCGCGATTGGCGAGCTGCGGCATATCCGGGGGGCATTCTCTTTCGACAATTCCTCGGAAACCACCAACATCCGCAACACGGCCGGTATGGGCGGCGGAGCCTTGCGCGATATTGGCGTCTACATCTTTGGCTCGGCGCGCTTCGTGACTGGAGAGGAGCCTGAGGTCACTTCGGCCCGGCTGCGCATGGAACAGGATTTTGACACTTTCGCAGATGTCCAGGCGGTCCTTCCTTCGGGCGTCACCTATTCGGCTTACGTTTCCACGCGCATGCACCCGACCCAGAGCATGGAGTTCCACGGCTCTGACGGGCTCATCCGGCTTACGGGGCCCTTTAACCCCAATGTCTTTGACCAGGCGCGCATCGAGCTGCACCAGCCCGAACTGGGCCTCCGGATCGAGCGGTTTCCCGCAGTGAATCATTATGTGAACCAAGTGGAGGCGTTTTGTGACGCGGCGTTGCGTGGCGGCGCCTATGCCTGCCCGCTTGAGTTTTCCAAAGGCACCCAGGTCATGATAGACCGTGTTTTAGAGATCGGTGAGGTGCTGGGCTGATGGCGGATAAGAGTGAGTTTGACGACGTGATGCCGGAAAACACGGCGCGGGCGGATGGCGATCCGGCGCTGGAGGAGGGGCTCGGGAGCCGCGCTTTGAGTTCGATCATCATCTGGTTCATGCTGCAACTCGCTCAGACGCTCATCGCGATCATCACTGTCGTGCAGTTCATCTTTTTGCTGATCGAGCAAAAAAAGCCCAACAAGCGGCTCGCGGGCTTTGGTGAGGATGTGGGGATCTGGGTGGCCAAGGCCGCGCGCTACCAGTCCGGGGCATCTGAGGTGAAGCCGTGGCCCTGGACCGAGCTCGACTAGGCCTGCGCCCTCAGGAAGCTACCCAGTTTCGGCAGCCCGTCTCTAAGCGCCTGTGGTTTATTGGCAAAGCCGATACGCAGCGTGCCTTCCTCGCCAAAGGCGGCGCCGGGTGTTAGGAACACACCAGTTTCCTCTAAAAGCGCGCGGCAGAAATCGTAGGAACCAGTGCTTGCCTGGTAGCTTAACAAAGTGACGGTGCCGCCCGTGGGCCGGACCCAGCTCACCTCAGGCGTCTCATCTACCCAATTGCTCAAAACGTCCAAATTTGCCCGTGTGATCTGCCGCGCGCGCCTCAAGAGCGCCTCGCGGGCTTCAAGCGCCAGGGCCGCTAGATGTTCGTCCAACACGCCCACGGAGATCGTGGTGTAATCGCGGTGTTGCATCGCGGCTGCGAGCACGTCCTTAGGCCCCGCGATCCAGCCAACGCGCAAGCCTGCAAGGGCATAGGCTTTGGAAAGCCCGCCCGTGGCGATGCCCTTATCGTAGAGATCGACGATAGAGGCGGTGAGCCCGTCACCGGATTGGCCTGTGCCGCGATACACCTCATCGCAAATCACGTAAGCGCCCTCAATGGCGGCGATCTCCACGATGCCTCGCAGCATCTCCTCTGGCACGAGGGCACCAGTTGGATTGTTCGGATTGACCAGCGAGATGGCCTTCGCCCCGCGCGCCAGACGTTTGAGGGCGTCGAGGTCGGGGAGGTAGGCTTCCTCCGCGCGCAGGCGCAACTCTACAACTTCGGCCCCAAGGCTCGCGGGTATCGCCGTGTGTTGCTGATAGGTCGGCACGATGGAAACGACTTTATCTCCTGGCTCCGCAAGCGCGCGCCAGACAAGGTCATTGGCCCCGATTGTGCCGTGTGTCGTGAGGATGCGCGCTGGATCATGGTCCGCGTAAGTCGCAGCAATAGCATTTCTCAGCCGCTCAGAGCCTTCAATCGCCCCGTAGGTCAGGGGCCGACTCTCAAGGCCGTCGAGCAAGCCGCCATTGACGCCACTAAGCTCGCGCAGCTCGCTGAGGGAGATCGAATGAACGCAGGTTTCCGCCAGGTTGTGGATGCACCGCGTTTCCGTCTCGTTCATCCACTGCTCGACGGCGAAAGGGGTGATGTGCATCCTGTGTCTCCTTGCCACCATCGCTATCGAAAAGCGCGGGCATCCGCTATCCCTCGCGGGTGCAAGGCAAAAGAGGTCGCCCATGTCCGAAAAAGACGCGCAGTTTTGGGATCGCAGCGCGCGGAAATACGCGCGTGACCCCATCGCCAATATGGAAAGCTACGCATTCACGCTGGCGCGGATGCAGGCACTGCTGAAACCCACAGACAGGGTTCTTGAGCTCGGGGCGGGGACGAGCTCGACCGCGCGGGAGCTGGCCCCGTTTGTGCAAGACTACCTCGCCACGGATATCTCACCTGAAATGATCCGCATCGGCGACGAAAAGCAGGGTAGGGAGCGGCTGCCTACTCTAAGACTGCAGGTCGCCCATGGGGTCGCCGAAGGCGACTTCGATGCTGTGCTCGCCCTTAACCTTCTGCACCTCCTGCCAGATCTCGCGGCGACGCTTACCGCCATTGCGTCGCGCTTGGCGCCGGGTAAGCTCTTTATCTCCAAGACAGCTTGCCTGGGTGCCGGTCCTTGGTATGGCCGCGCGGCAATGCAGGTCTTGCTGCCTGCCATGCGTGCGATCGGAAAGGCGCCTCGGACCGTGCTGACCCTCACGCCCGAAATGCTTGATGCGGCCATAACACACGCAGGATTTGCAATCGAAGAGACAGAGCAGGAACCGGGCGCAACCCCGCGCCGCTTTGTGGTCGCCCGGCGGCTTTAATCCTCCATCGCCTCCAACTCGTCGATGAAGCCCTCGATCATGGAAAGGCCCTTGTCCCAGAAAGCCGGGTCGGAGGCATCGAGGCCGAAGGGCGCAAGGAGCTCCTTGTGGTGCTTTGATCCGCCCGCGCGCAGCATCTCGAAATACTTGTCTTGGAAGCCCGCGTCGCCCTCCTCATAGACTGCGTAGAGCGCGTTCACGAGGCCGTCGCCAAAGGCATAGGCGTAAACGTAGAAGGGCGAATGGACGAAGTGCGGGATGTAGGCCCAGAAGGTCTCGTAGCCTTCCATGAAGTTGAAAACCGGGCCTAGGCTTTCGGCCTGAACCGACATCCACAGCGCGTTAATGTCATCGGGCGTGAGTTCGCCCTCGGCGCGGGCGGCGTGGAGTTTGCACTCGAAATCATAGAACGCGATCTGGCGGACGACGGTGTTGATCATGTCCTCGACTTTGCCCGCGAGCAGGACTTTCTTTTGCTCTGGCGTCTCGGCAGCGGCGAGGAGTTTGCGGAAGGTCAGCATCTCTCCAAAGACTGAGGCCGTCTCTGCCAGGGTGAGTGGCGTGGAGCTCAAAAGCTCGCCCTGGTCTGCGGCCAGGACTTGGTGCACGCCGTGGCCGAGTTCGTGGGCCAGCGTCATCACATCGCGCTGTTTGCCGAGATAGTTGAGGAGCACGTAGGGGTGCGCGGTGGTCACGGTCGGGTGCGCGAAGGCACCAGGTGCTTTACCCGGCTTTACCGGCGCATCGATCCAGCCTTGCTTGAAGAAGGGCTCAGCGATGTCGGCCATGCGCGGATCAAAGGCGCCGTAGGCCTCCATGACGGTCTTTTCAGCCTGGTCCCAGCCGATCACCGTGTCGTCTTCGAGCGGGAGCGGCGCGTTTCGGTCCCCCACTTCGAGCGTATCAAGCCCCAGCCACTTGGCCTTAAGGGCGTAGTAGCGGTGTGAAAGACGCGGATACGCAGCCACGACCGCGTTGCGCAGCGCCTCAACAACTTCCGCCTCCACGTGGTTGGCCAGGTGCCGCCCAGTCTGCGGCGTGGGCATCTTCCGCCACGTGTCTTCGATTTGCTTCTCCTTGGCGAGCGTGTTGTGCACGCGGGAGAAGATCTTGAGATTTTCGCCGAATGTCGCTGCCAGTGCTCGCGCGCCAGCCTCGCGCTTCGCGCGGTCTTGCTCGGAGAGGAGGTTGAGCGTGGCCTCGATGCCCATGGCCTCGCCATCGACGTCAAACTCAAGGCCCGCAATTGTCTCATCGAAAAGTCTGTTCCACGCCGCCGCGCCCACCGTGGACTGGTCGTGCAGAAACTTTTCGAGCTCGTCAGAGAGCTGGTGCGGCTTCATCGCGCGCAAGCGGTCAAAGACGGGTTTGTAGCGGGCAAGCGCGGCGTTCTCGGCCAAAAGCGCGTCCAGGTGATCATCGGGCAGGCGGTTGAATTCCAGCGACCAGAATACAAGCGGGGTCGTGGCGACCGTCATGCGATCCTGCGCGTCTGCCATGAACTTCGCGCGGTCTGCATCGGTCGTGACTTGGTAATAGCGCAGGCCGGCATAGGACATGAGCTTGCCACCGATGACATCGATCTCTTCGTAGCGCTCCACCGCTTTGAGCATCGCCGCCGCATCGAGACCCGCGAGCTTGCCCTCGTAATCCGCCGCGAAGGCCGCGCACTCGCCTTCAAGCCAGGCCATGTCTTTCTCAAAGGACGCGTCCTCCGGGCTGGCATAGAGATCGCTCAAATCCCATTCGGGCAGGTCGCCCAGGTCCTTGGTGCCGTGGCTCGGGTTCGCGTCATGATACATGGGATGCCTTTCAGAGTGCTTGGGCGATATGTGTGCCCGTTTGGCAGGAACGGCAAGCGCGGAGGGGCCGAGATTGCCTCCGGCGGGAGTTATTTTGGAAAGATGAAGGCGCCGAACCTAAAATAGCTGGTGATCGCATCCGGCGCTGCTTCGGGATTGGGGAACAGCGCAACGCGCACAGTGCTGAACGGGCCGCTGATCGTCATGTAAGCGGCGATGCCGATGGCAATGACAATGATCAGTGACCGCAGATCGCCGCCGCCCAGCCGGGCCAGGGCGCCGTAGCCGCAATTGCCGGCCATCGCCATGCCATAGCCGAACAACAGGCCGCCAAGGATGCTGCCAACGGGGTTCCACGCGAGGCGCGCATAAAGC
>JBCCYG010000154.1:0-5638 GCA_039190145.1 Pseudomonadota bacterium
ACAAAGCCCTTTTGCGTGTTCAGAAACCGCTTGAGCTGGCTCTGCGCGTGGTGAAAACGCCCGGCGCTGGCCCACCCGTAGGACCCCGCATAAACCGCCTCGCCCGGCAACCGCGCGACCTCTTGCGCGACTAGACCCAGCGCTTCTTCCCAGCTCACTTCCACAAAAGGCTCGCGCCCGCGCACGCCGCGCCGCCCCTCGAGCCAGCCTTGCCTTACCGCCGGTCTCAGCACCCGAGCCCGACCCGCGAGCGAGCCCGCAATATTGTCATTAATGGCCGATGGCTCCAGGTCTCGCGGATGCGGATCAACACCGATCACGCGCCCATCCCTTATCTGCACGAGACCCATCCCCCAGTGGTTCGAGGTGAGATGCGTGCCATCGGCGGTCATGGGCGTGCTCCGCTGCGTCAGGGCGAGACTGGCACGGCGCTAACGCCCTGTCATCGGGAAATCAGCCCATGAGCCGCGCGACGCCGGCTGCCTGACCCGACAAGGCGCGCGAGAGGTCGAAACTCACCATCTCTCCCCCGGCAACGATGCACCGCCCCTCAACGAGCAGGTCCCGCACACGCCGCGGCCCCGCGAGCAAAAACGCTGCCGGATCCCAGCTGCCTGAGCTCTCCACGCCCGAGACATCCCAGATCGCAATGTCGGCGCGCTTACCCACCGCGATCTGCCCCACATCGCTCCGCCCGAGGACGTCTGCCCCTCCCCGCGTTGCGATTTCGAGCGCCTCCATCGGGCCCATGGCCTCGGCCCCGCCCACGAGCCGCTGCAGCAGCATCGCATAACGCGCTTCTTCGACGAGGGCTCCCGCATCATTCGAGGCCGAGCCATCGACGCCCAGCCCCACCGGAACCCCTGCATCACGCATCGCCCGCACTGGCGCCACACCCGACGCCAAACGGCAATTCGAGCAAGGGCAATGGGCCACTCCCGTCTTTGTCCGCGCGAAAAGGTCGATCTCTGCGCTATCGAGCTTCACGCAATGGGCGTGCCAGACATCGTCGCCAACCCAGCCCAGCTCCTCAGCGTAGTCGCCCGGGCGGCAGCCGAATTTCTCCAGCGAATAGGCCACGTCCTCATCATTTTCTGCCAAATGCGTGTGGAGCATCACGCCCTTGTCCCGCGCCAATAGCGCGGCATCCCGCATGAGCTCGCGGGAGACTGAAAACGGCGAACAAGGCGCCACCCCGACCCGGCACATGGAGCCTTCCTCTGGGTCGTGGAAGCCATCAATCACCCGGATGCTATCCTCGAGGATCGCCCCTTCATCTTCCACTAAGCTATCCGGCGGCAGCCCGCCGTCACTTTCCCCAATCGACATCGCCCCGCGCGTCGGGTGAAAGCGCAGCCCAACCTCGCGCGCCGCTTCAATCGTGTCCTCCAGGCGGACGCCATTTGGATAAAGATAAAGATGGTCAGACGTCGTCGTGCAGCCCGACAAGGCAAGCTCCGCCAGCCCGATCTGCGCCGAGACAAACATGTCATCCGGCGTCATCCGCGCCCAGATGGGGTAAAGCGCCTGGAGCCAGCCAAAGAGGCTCGCATTCTGCGCCGCGGGTACCGCGCGCGTCATCGTCTGGTAAAGATGGTGATGCGTATTCACGAGCCCTGGCGTCACAAGGCACCCGCCTGCGTCGATCACCTCGGCCCCTTGCGGCTCAAGACCGAGCCCTACTTCCGCGATCACGCCGTCCTCAAGGCGGATATCGGCACCTTTCAAAACCCGGCGCGCCTCATCCATGGTAACGACCACATCCGCCCCCCGGACGAGCGTCTTAGACACCGCCACCAGCCTCTTTGATCATTGCTAGCGCCGCACGGTGCAGCTCCGGTGTCGCCGCCGCAATCGCCCGGCCACCGTCATGCACAGGACCGCCCTCCCAATTCGTCACGACACCACCCGCCGCTTGCACGACAGCCATGGGCCCCTGAATGTCATAGGCCTGAAGCCCCGCCTCGATGACAAGGTCCGCATGCCCCGCCGCCACGAGCGCATAGGCATAGCAATCCATCCCGTAGCGCGTGAGCTTCACCTGCCGCGCAACAGCCTCAAATGCCGCCCGCTCGGCGTCGGTCCCGACCTCCGGAAACGTGGTGAAAAGCACCGCATCCGACAGCGCCTTTACCTTACTCGTCGCAAGCGGACCTGAGCTATGAGGCCCGGTAAATCGCGCCGAGCCAAATCCGCCCTCGAAACGCTCGCCAATATAGGGTTGGTCCACAATGCCATAGAGCGGCCCATCCGCGCCGCCCACCGCAATGAGCGTGCCCCAGGTAGGCGTCCCCGTGACATAGCCTCGCGTCCCGTCAATCGGGTCCAGCACCCAGGTGAGCCCGCTCGTCCCGGCGACAAAACCCTCTTCTTCGCCTAGGATTGCATCGTCTGGCCGCGCCTCGACCAAAACACGGCGCATGGCCGCCTCAGCCGCCCGATCCCCCTCCGTGACCGGGTCAAAGCCGCCAGCCGCGTCCTTATCATCCGCTCGCAAACCGGTCGCGCGAAACCACTTCAGTGTTTCTACGGCAGCCGCATCGGCGCAGGCTGCGGCCACGCGCCGAAGCTCTTCGATCTCAGTGTCGCTAAGGTCCAACGCCGCGCCTCCGCCTGATGACGGATGGCTAGTGAGAGGGTCGCGAGCGGTCAACCCGCCCACGCTTTCCTTTCAGGCGACGTCACTGAGAACGCGCGCAAGCTCAAACAGCTGACGACGCTGATTCTCCGGAATAGCGTAATAGGAGCGGACAAGCTCCAGTGCCTCTTTGTCGGCTAAAATGTCTCCCTGGACATCCTGCGGGGCGCATTCGCCGTCCGCAGCCTCATCGCCGCCTTCGAGACCTGCAAAGAAAAAGCTGACTGGCACGTCTAGCGTTTCGGCGATGTCCCACAGACGAGACGCGCTCACCCGGTTCATTCCAGTTTCGTATTTTTGAATCTGCTGGAATTTAATGCCCACCGTCTCTGCAAGTTGCTGCTGTGTCATACCCACCATCCAACGACGATGACGGATTCTTTTGCCCACATGCACATCCACTGGATGCTTCATTACTGTACTCCCTGACTGCTTCGGGTTCCCAATCGAAGCGGCTACCGTGTAGCACGAGGGGTCAGCGGCCATACAACCTGACGTTTTGTCAGGTTTTTGGCTCTCAGAACCGCCGCACCCTACCCCAACCGACAGACGCGGTGCAGACTATGCCTAAAAATTAGGCAGATTTAGCGACCGTGACCCTCCCCATAAATGGTGAGGGCACGACTCTATGTTGCGGGCAGCTCTTCGATCAGGTCTTTGTCTCGAAAACACGGGGATCCCATGCGCGCACTCCAAGTCATTGAATTCAAAACTCCGCCGGAAATCACCGAAGTCGAGACGCCTGAACCTGCACCGGGAGAAGTGCGCATAAAGGTGGCCGCCTGTGGTCTGAATTTCGCCGATCTCCTTATGATCCGCGGTGAATACCAAGAGACACCAAGGCCACCTTTCACGCTGGGCCTTGAAGCGGCGGGGACGATCGACGCCGCGGGCCCTGGCCCCTCTGAGCTGGCACTAGGTCAACGCGTCGCCGTCTTTGGTGGCTCCGGTGGCCTAGCGGAGTATCTCACTGCGCCGAGCGTCCTATGCGTGCCGCTCCCAGATGAGATGAGTTTCGAGGACGCCGCCGCATTCCAGATCGCCTATGGCACGTCGCACATGGCGCTCACCCACCGCGCGGGTCTGAAATCAGGTGAAAAGCTCCTGGTCCTGGGTGCCGCGGGCGGCGTGGGCCTGACCGCGGTCGAGGTTGGCGCCGTTCTCGGCACCGAGGTCATCGCCGTCGCCCGCGGGGCTGATAAGCTGGCCGTCGCGAAATCCGCAGGCGCCCACCATCTCCTCGACGCCACCGACCCCGATCTCGCGGAAAAGCTCAAGGCTTTCGGCGGCATCGACGTCATCTACGACCCCGTCGGCGGCGATCTAGCCACCACATCCCTCAAAGCCGCCGCCCGCGGCGCGCGCTTCTTGGTGATCGGGTTCGCATCGGGCACCGTTCAGGAGGTCAAACTCAACCACCTCCTGGTCAAAAACATCGCCGTGCATGGTTTCTATTGGGGTGGGTATCTGGCCTTTGATCCCGGGCCCTTGCGCAAATCGATGACCGAGCTCTTCGGGCTTTATGCGTCCGGCAAACTCAAGCCCCATATCGGGCTCACCGTACCGCTAGAAGAAGCGCCCGCTGCCCTCGATAAGCTCCGCAAGCGCGAAACCACCGGCAAGGTCGTCATTACGCTTTAGCGCCCGGCATAGGCCCGCGTCAGGAGATCTGCCATCGCCTCCAGGGGTTCGCTTCCCTTGCCTTCCTGGACATAGATGTTGATCTTTTGCCGCGTAAGCTCCGGCAAGGCCCCGCTGTGGGATACGCGCTCAAAGTAGGGCGGTTCAGACCCGGCCACCATGGCGTGCACCGCAAGGTCAGCACTGACTGAGGCCTCAATTGTCCGTGTTGAGTTAGACTCCACCGCCATTTCCCAATCGATATTTGCCTTATCGAGTGCCCGCTGCACTTCCCGCCGAAAAATACAGTTATGCTCAAAGGCCAGGCGGAGCGGCCGGCTCTTCCACGCATTCCCCCCCGGTGCACCGACCCAGATAAGGGAGGCTTCACAAAGTGTCTTACCTCCGGGGCCCAGCTCGCTTTCGGTCGTCAGAATGAGATCGCACTCGCCTGCTGCGAATTGCTGCTTCAGCCCTCGGGTAAAGGATGAAATGAGTTGCACCTTCATCCTGGGAAAGGACGCCGCGAAGCTCTGCAACACGTGCGGGACATGGGGATAAACGATGTCGTGGGGGATCCCGATCACAAGCTCCCCCTCATAGCCATCATCCATCAATCGGCTCAGCGCTTCGTCATTGAGCGCGAGCATCCGACGCGCATAGCCGACGAGCTGTTCCCCTGCAGCAGTGAGGGCCACGGCACGGGAGGAGCGGTCCAGCAGCCCCACCCCGAGCCCTTCTTCCAGCCGTTTGAGCTGCATGGAGACCGCAGATTGCGTGAGATTGAGCGCGCTAGAGGCCCGCGTCACACCGCCCAAATCGGCCACCGTGACAAAAGAGCGTAGTGAGGTGAGGTCGAGGTTCCGAGCCATATCACGATCCCTGATGATTCATCTAACTATCATTCATTTCCAATATAGATCAGTTCACCCCATAGTATCAAGCATCGTGAAGTTAAACGAAAGTCTCATCTACCATAGGATATGAACATGCTCTCGCTCTCCCTCCGCAATGCCAGCACCGCCCGCACGTCTAACCCATTGACAAAATTGATGTCTCTCCTGGCTCTGGCCCGTTCGCGCCGCGAGCTTGCAAAGCTTGACGCGAGGCAACTCGCCGATATCGGAGTAGACCGCCGCGACGCACTGGAAGAGGCAACACGTTCATTCTGGGACGCCCCGGCTCACTGGCGCGGCTAACCCAAAGCGCGGTCCCAAGAGCCCCTCGGGTAATCACCTAAAAACCACAGCATCGGCGCGGCGGCAAAACCGCGCCGGAAGTGCTTGAAATCAACGGGTAGACTGCCAATATCACTGCAGATGCTGGGGCATTCTTAGCCGCCCCATCTCAGGGAACCTTTTTGGAGGCGTAAATGGCAGA
>JBCCYG010000155.1:0-5608 GCA_039190145.1 Pseudomonadota bacterium
CTTCGATCTCGGTGGGGGTGATGCTCATGGGCTAAAGGTCCTTTGCCTTCTCTCGGTAAGGTAGAGCCCGTCGCGGGGTGGCGCAAGCGGCTCTCACGCCAGCGCGTCTTCGAAACCGCGTTCAAAGAGCGCAGATAGCTCGGCAAGGGGCGCAGACGCGCGCCCGAAACGGATTTCAGTGCCCGTAAAGCGGCCGACCGATTGGAGCGGGACGCTGGCCTTGCCAGCGGCGATCATGAGCGCCTCGGCCTTATCAAAGGAGCAGGCGATCAGGTAGCGGCCCTGGTCCTCACCGAAGAGGGTGGGGGTGTCGCTTGCGTCGAGGCTGACACCGACGCCATGGGCCATTTCAAAGGCTGCCAGTGCGAGGCCACCATCTGAGAGGTCGGTGCAAGCGTTGATCCACTGCGCATTGGCGCGGATAAAGTCGCCGGCTGCTTTTTCAGCTTCGAGATCGACAGGAGGGGCATCGCCATCCGTGCGATTGAACACTTCAAGCAGGAGCGCCGACCGGCCGAGATGACCCTGGGTTTCGCCGACCACCAGCGCCACGTGACCCTCGCGCACGTCGCCTGGGATCATCGCCTCAATATCGTCAATGAGGCCTACCGCGCCGATCGTTGGTGTCGGCAGAATAGGTTGCCCGTCAGTTTCATTGTAAAGCGAGACGTTGCCGGAGACGATGGGCATGTCGAGCGCTCTCACCGCCTCACCGATGCCTTGGATCGCGCCGACAAACTGGCCCATAATCTCGGGCTTTTCCGGATTGCCGAAGTTCAAGTTGTCGGTCGTTGCCAGGGGCCGTGCGCCGAGCGCCGTGAGGTTACGATAGGCCTCGGCGACGGCCTGCTTGCCGCCTTCTACAGGGTTCGCCTCGACATAGCGCGGGGTGACGTCGGAGGTGAAGGCGAGGGCCTTTTGCGTGCCATGTACGCGGGTGACACCGGCGCCTGCGCCGGGCGGGCGAAGCGTGTCCGCCATAACCTGGCTGTCATATTGCTCAAAGACCCAGCGTTTAGAGGCATAGTTCGGGCTTGAGAGCAGCGCCCTAAGGCCTTCGATGGGATCGACATTCGGCACGTCGGCCAGGTCGTCTGCCGCAGGCGTCGGGACCCAAGGCCGGTCGTATTCTGGGGCCGTGGAGGAGAGTTTCGAGAGCGGGAGGTCGGCCTTCACGTCGCCATTGTGCATGATGAGGAAACGGTCTTCTTCGATCGTTTCGCCGACGATGGCGAAATCGAGGTCCCATTTGTCGAATACGGCACGCGCCTCAACTTCAAGCTCGGGTTTCAGAACCATGAGCATGCGTTCTTGAGACTCTGAAAGCATCATCTCGTAGGCGGTCATATTCGCTTCGCGTTGCGGGACCTTTTCGAGGTCGAGGCGGATGCCGAGCCCACCTTTGTCGCCCATCTCTACCGCCGAACAAGTAAGGCCAGCCGCGCCCATATCCTGAATTGAGATCACGGCTCCGGTGGCCATGAGCTCGAGACACGCCTCCATCAGACGCTTTTCGGTGAAAGGATCGCCGACTTGGACGGTGGGGCGCTTTTCTTCGATGGTCTCGTCGAATTCTGCGGAGGCCATTGTTGCGCCGCCAACGCCGTCGCGGCCTGTCTTGGCGCCGAGGTAGACGACCGGCATGCCAATGCCTGACGCCGCGGAGTAAAAGATCGCGTCGGTATCGACGAGGCCCGCGGCGAAGGCGTTGACGAGGCAGTTGCCATTGTATGCCGGGTCAAAGCGGACCTCGCCGCCGACGGTCGGAACCCCGAAGCAGTTTCCGTAGCCGCCGATGCCCGCCACCACGCCTGCAACGAGGCTCTTGGTCTTGGGGTGCTCGGGCTCGCCAAACGAGAGTGAGTTCATCGCGGCGATGGGGCGCGCGCCCATAGTGAAGACGTCGCGAAGGATACCGCCAACGCCCGTCGCCGCGCCTTGGTAGGGCTCGATGTAGGAAGGGTGGTTATGGCTCTCCATTTTGAAGACCACGGCCTGCCCATCGCCGATATCAACGATGCCCGCGTTTTCCCCGGGGCCGCAGATCACCTGCGGGCCCTCGGTAGGGAGCGTTCGCAACCATTTTTTGGAGGATTTGTAAGAGCAGTGCTCGTTCCACATGGCCGAAAAGATGCCGAGCTCCGTGAAGTTTGGCGCGCGGTTCAGGATGCGCACGACCTCGTCATACTCTTCCGGTGTGAACCCGTGGGCCGCGATGACCTCTTCGGTGATCTTTGGATCGTCCATGCTCGTCCCCCTGCGCGGCTGTCTTAGGCCAAGGGAGAAGGCGGTAAAAGGCCCTCAATCGGGCTTCGGGACGCCTGCGACGAATTCCACGGTGTTGCCGTCTGGGTCCTTTATGAAAACGCCGCGCCAGCCGACCCATTCAAAGTCTTGAATTGTATAGGGGAGGTCATTTGCTTTGAGAAATTCGCAGAGTGCTTCCTGACGCTCGTGGTCAACGGTCAGGGCAAGGTGGTGGAGTGACGAGTTTGCGCCAGCTTGGGGCGGGTCTATGGGCTTATCGTGGAATTCGCGTTGGATGGCATCGTATCTGAAGAGTGCGAGGACCGTTGTATGGCCGCCATAGCCTTCCGCGATCTTGAAGAAGGTGATCCCTGAGGCAGGGAAGCTCTTCAAGATGGGAAGGCCCACCATGTCCCGATAAAAGGCAACCATGGCCGCGTGGTCTTTACATCTGATGGCGAGCTCGCCGAGTGCCCGAATGGGAGCAGGGTTTTTGTCCATAGTAACAGCTGGAGCTTGACTGCCGCTCCTGTCAATGGCGCAGAGCGTTTTGCCTTAAGCTCTCAGCGTTGGGTTCACGAGCATTCGGGAGCAGAAACTACTCGTGCAAAATGCTAGGCTGTCCGCTGTGGTCCGGATCAAAAAAAATGCCGGGCTCAAGGCCCGGCGTAAGTCCAACAGGGAGGTTGAAGGACGCATAATGCTGCCTTCGAGGAGGTAGATAGAAATGCTGGGTCGGGCTGACAAGCGTGACAATGCAATCATTTTTGCAAACCCGGTATGCGCCGCGCGCATGGCGCTGAGCTTACTCTGCCGCCCGCTGTTGCCGGCGCATTTCTGAGATCTCATCTTGCACAAAGTCGCGGAACGCCGCGATGCGCTTTGACTGCCGCAGCTCTTCTGGGTAGGCCAGGAATACTGGGACTTCTGAACTGTCTACTTCTGGCAGAACGGGCACGACACCTGGCGTATCTATCGCGAGGTAGTTGGGAAGAACGCCGATCCCCAAATTGTTAATCACGCCCTGAAGCACGCCAAAGTAGTTGTTCACAGTGAGTAGCGACCGGATGTCGAAGGTCATTAGGTGCTGCACTAGGCTTGCGCCCGCAGAGACCTGCGGGGACTTTGCGCTTTGGCAGATAAGCCTATGCTTTGCGATGTCGGAGACCTCGGTCGGCGTGCCGCGCTCGGCCAGGTAGCTTTCGGTCGCGTACAGCCCCATGCGTATCGACATCAGACGTTTGCGGATCAGGTCAGCTTGCGACGGTTCTTTCATGCGGATCGCGACGTCAGCCTCTCGCATAGGGAGGTCGAGTACGCGTTCTTCCAGCATGAGATCGATCTTCATCTCTGGGTAAAGCTCGAAAAACTTTGGCAGTCGGGGGGACAGCCACAGCGTACCAAATCCGATCGTGGTGGTCACACGCAATTCGCCAAAGACACCTTCCTCACTGTCGCGGATGCGCGCAGCGGCGGCATCTAGGCGCTTGGTCATGTGCCGCGTCGCATCAAAGAGAAGTTCGCCTTGCTCGGTCAGGATCAAACCGCGCGCATGGCGATGGAAAAGTGTCGCGGCGAGGCTTTCTTCTAAGGCGCGAATTTGGCGAGACACAGCAGACTGAGACAAGTGCAGTGTGTCACCCGCATGCGTCAGGCTCCCGGCGTCCGCTACCGCATGAAAAATTCTTAGTTTGTCCCAGTCCATTTGCCCGCCTGTGAGCTGAACAATACCGTGCGCTTCTGTTAGCGCTCACTTGCATCGTAGTCTGCGCTCAAGCTCGGAATTTGTCAGCAGTCTTTTTCACCTACATCTATGTGGCATCAGTCACATTCTATCCAGCATTGCAAACGAGCTTGGAAGCATAGGCATCAGACGCTAAACGACATTCAGCAAAATCGAGCCGATAGAGTCAGACATGCGCTCAGTCCGCACCGAGGGTAATCGCAAGACGCGTCAAGTGGCGCGAGACATTTCGTATTCGCATTCCGCGGAGACGAAAGGCGGGCGTGCGCTCATTCGGGCCATGGAGAACGCGACTGGCAGGCTGCGGCTAATTCGGCGGGCAAAGGGCTATGAAGCCGAGGTCGCCCAAGGTCGAGACTTTTGGGAAGTGATGGTGAGCCGGTACGGGCTTAGTCTCGACATAGTGGGTGGATCCTTGTCCAATATCCCGAAAGAGGGCCCACTCATTGTAATCGCGAACCATCCTTACGGCATTCTGGACGGGCTTATGCTCGGGCACATTCTCTCCGATGTTCGTGGTGATTTTCGGATCCTTGCAAACCAGGTTTTCCGAAAAGCCGAAGATCTCAAACGCGTTGTTCTCCCAGTTTCTTTTGAGGACACCAAAGAGGCGACCCGGTTGAACTTGGAGACGCGCAAAACGGCGCTGCAATACCTCGATGATGGCGGGGCCATTGGCATCTTTCCCGGAGGGACAGTTTCAACCGCAGTGAAGCCCTTTGGGCGGCCACTCGACCCGGGCTGGCGGAGTTTTACCGCAAAGATGGTAGCCAAGAGTGGGGCGACAGTTGTTCCCATCTTCTTTGACGGACACAACAGTCGGCTTTTCCAGGTCGCGTCACACCTGCATTTTACTTTGCGCATGGCTCTCCTGATCAAGGAGTTTAAGTCTCGCGTGGATGAGCCTGTGCGCATTGTTGTGGGCGAGCCGCTTCCGCAAGCGGAGCTAGATGCTCGGTCGAAGGATAGCCGCGCGATGATGGAATATTTGCGTTCGGCCACGTATGCGCTCAGCCCCAATCCGGTCGATGTCACCGAGCGTGGCTTCGAGCTTGAAGAAAAGCACCGCTAATGGCCGTAGGAATTTTCGATTCAGGGCTCGGCGGCCTGACCGTCCTTGATGCGTGCATGGCGCGTCTTCCGGACATGCCGTTTAAGTACTTTGCCGACAGCGCCCATGCCCCTTACGGCGTGCGGGATGCGGATGATATCTATGGATTGACGACATCGGCTGTCGGAAGGCTCTTTGATGAGGGCTGCGATCTTGTCATCCTCGCTTGCAACACGGCCTCAGCAGCGGCGCTTAGGCGGATGCAGGAGGGCTGGGTGCCACGGGAAAAGCGCGTCCTTGGTGTTTTTGTGCCGCTCATTGAGGCGCTTACCGAGCGGCGCTGGGGCGATAACTCCCCGCCGCGCGAGGTGGATGTGAAACATGTCGCGCTTTTTGCGACACCTGCCACGGTGGCCTCCCGGGCATTCCAGCGCGAGCTGGCTTTCCGGGCCATTGGGGTCGACGTCGAGGCGCAGGCGTGTGGCGGCGTCGTCGATGCGATTGAGGACGGGGATTTGATCCTCGCTGAAGCGCTTGTGAAGAGCCATGTCGATGCGCTTAAGCGC
>JBCCYG010000156.1:0-5599 GCA_039190145.1 Pseudomonadota bacterium
CGACCACCCAGATGGGGCTCAGGCTCTGTGACATAGCCCCAGTCATAGCGCTTCATGTTCATGGGGTAAGACAGCGCGCCCGGCATGTTGATGAGTGGGCCCCAGTCGCTCCCGCCAAATTCGACAACGATCACTGAATGCCCAGCCTCGGTAAGCCGATAGGCCAGCGCACAGCCCGCGGACCCCGCCCCAATGATGACGTAGTCAGCCTCCACCCTAGAAAGGGGCCTCCACCGGCCCCATGCCGACATAGACACTCTTTAGCTGAGAGTAGTGCTCGATAGCGGCCTTGGAGTTCTCCCGACCCACGCCTGAGCCTTTAACACCGCCGAAAGGCACTTCGACCGGTGCGGGATTGTATTGATTGATCCAGCAAGAACCTGCTTCGAGCTCTGCGATAACTCGGTGCGCGCGGGTGAGGTCTTTCGTAAAGACGCCTGCCGACAGACCGAGCTCCGTCGCATTCGCGCGCGCGATGACCTCTTCCTCCTCGTCGAAATCGAGGACGGAAAGCACCGGGCCAAAGATCTCCTCGCGCGCGATCGTCATGTCGTCCGTGACATCGGAGAATATCGTGGGCTCAAGGAAGAACCCGGGCATGTCCGCGCGTTTCCCGCCGGTGATGAGCGTCGCTCCTTCCTCGACACCTTTGGCGATGTATCCCTCGACGATCTTCATCTGAGCCTCTGTCACCATCGGCCCAAAGCTCGTGGCCTCGTCCATGGGATCACCCAAAATCGCGGTCTTTGTACGCGCCTTCAACCGCGCCAAGAACGCGTCCTTGATCCCGCCCTGAACAAACACGCGCGTGCCGTTAGAGCAGACCTGACCAGACGAGTAGAAATTGCCCAAGATCGCGCCGGAAACGGCGTCTTCGACATCCGCATCATCAAAGATGACAAGCGGAGATTTCCCGCCGAGCTCCATCGTGACGTGCTTCATCCCCGCCGCAGCGGCGGCATAAACACGCTTGCCCGTGGGCGCGGAGCCGGTGAGGGAAACCTTCGCAATCCGCGGGTCATCCACTAGGGCCGCACCCACCGCGCCCATTCCCTGCACCACATTAAAGAGCCCCGCGGGAAGCCCGGCCTCATGCAAAATCTCCGCGACTTTAAGCGCGCAAAGCGGGGTCGTCTCAGAGGGTTTGAAGACCATGGCATTCCCGCAGGCAAGCGCGGGCGCACCTTTCCAACAAGCGATCTGCGTCGGGTAATTCCACGCGCCGATGCCCACGCAAACCCCAAGCGGTTCGCGGATCGTATAGGCAAAGTCTCCCCCAAGCGGGATATGCTCCCCCGTCAGGCTGCCCGCCAAACCGCCGAAATACTCCAGCGCATCGGCCGCTGAGGTTGCGTCGGCGACGAGTGTTTCCTGCAGCGGCTTGCCGGTGTCGAATGTCTCAAGCTCGGACAGCTCCCGATTGCGCTCGCGTATGATATCGGCTGCCCTGCGGAGGATACGGCCCCGCTCTGTCCCCGTCATCGCAGCCCAGGCAGGCTGCGCTGCCTTTGCCGCCGCGAGTGCAGCCTCAACAACGGCGGGCGTCGCCGCATGAACTTGCGCGATCTTCTCCCCAGTCGCCGCGTAAACGACATTAATCACATCGCCCGCATCATCCTCCAGATACGCGCCATTGACGAAGTGCGAAGCGGTAGGGATGGGGTCGACTGTCATAGCGCGTTAAAAGCTGGAATCTGCGCGGCGTGATAGCCCAAAAGCGAACGTGCGCCCACGAAAGACGCCCGTTGCAGAATTCAAGCAGGATCAGATTAAATTTAGATCGTCCTCAGAGAGGTCTTCGGCGTCTTCGACGAGCAGACTCCAATTCTCGTTCATGCTGGAGACGAGCAGCGCATCATTGCCGTCACCCTGGCCGAGCAGGATTGAGATCACCTCATCGTCGTCTAGGTTTGAAAGTTCAAGTCGGTCCTCCGACGCGTTGTAGTCGGTAATTCTGTTCGCGCCGTTCGCCCCGGTCGCGAAGAAGTAGGTGTCCTGCCCTTCACCACCTGTGAGGGTGTCATTTCCGGCTCCCGCGCTTAAGAAATCCGCATCCGCGCCACCATCGATCGAGTCCGCGCCGCCACCGCCAACGAGTCTGTCTGCACCAGCTTCGCCTCTCAATTCATCATTACCGCGTCCCCCGAACAGGCGGTCATTGCCACCATCGCCCTCCAGCAAGTCATCGCCATCCTTACCGACCAAAAGGTCATCATCGGCACCACCAAATAGGTCATCGAAGCCAGCGCCGCCATACAACGAGTCGGCACCGTTCCCACCTGCTAGGCGATCGTTTCCAAGACCGCCGACGAGGATGTCATCCCCACCGCCGCCAAAACCGGTGTCATCACCAGCCCCGCCGAAAACCCGGTCTGCGCCACCGTCGCCACGCAATTCATCACTACCGTTTTGCCCGGCAAGGAGGTCATTTCCCTTATCTCCAATGAGAAGGTCTTCCTGATTTCCGCCAAAGAGGGAGTCATCCCTTAAGCCCCCCTCAAGCAGGTCTTCGCCATCACCGCCCCTGAGCGTGTCTTCTCCCTGTCCACCAGACAACCAGTCGAAGTCTTGCCCGCCAACAAGAGAGTCGTCCCCCTCTCCACCAAACAGCAGATCACTGCCCGGCCCACCGTCTGCAGTGTCATTGCCACCGCCGCCGCTGAACACGTCAAGATCTCCGAAAAGGAAGACTTCATCGTCCTCGTCGCTGCCCACAACGATATCTGCGCCTTCTGTTCCGACTTCGTCGAGTTCAATAACAACGGGCAACAACAACTGATCGATTGGGACGACCACCCCGTTGTCGAACGTGCTGACTTCGCCAAGCTGGGCGTTAGGGCTTCCAGGATCCACATCCACGAGAGCGCCAGATGCCACAGACAGATTTGTCCCGAGCAAGGTCTCGAATACCGCTCCCTCAGTGAGGTCATCGGATGTTAGCTCGGACGGCGTGACATGATACAAGAGCACATCTGAAAAGAACTGCGCTGCCTCGCCGTCTGAGAGGGCGTTTGCAGCAGCCACGAGGTACACTGCAGCGCCTGCTGCATCGCTACCGGGGTATCCAACCGAGTTGGCGGCTGAGATCATCGCTCCATCAGTCGGAGCAAATATGGTCGATCCGAAGTCTGGGTCGCCTAATGCCTCGACGATCCCAGCATCCAGCGCATCATCAACTTCAACAGCTAGCGCGACCAGTATGCTGTAGTTGGGATCACCGACTAAAGTCTCAAGAATAGTTGCCATCTTTTCACTCACCCCCACTTAAACTCGCGCGAGCCCCACGCGCCCGCGCCAGTGCAGAATAGACAACTTATGGCGAGGCTCAATGGACACGTCAGGACGAGCGCTGATTTTCCATTTGAGGCCGTTCGAGGACAGACAGTCGCGCCACGGATGATTTACTGTTTCTAGGCCAGCAAAGGGCATGGACGCGTCACGACGGCGAATCTTGGCCGCGCCCTCTTGCCGTGTGGTCATAGTGCAGGCAAACACATCGCGTTGTTCATTAGGGAGGAGCATCCATGGCTGACTACAAGTTCGACACGTTGAGCCTCCATGCAGGCCAATCGCCAGACGCTCGTTTTGGGAGCCGCGCGGTCCCAATCCACCAAACGACGTCTTACGTGTTTCAGGACACCGAACAGGCCGCGGCACTCTTCAATATGGAAATCGGCGGCCACATTTACTCGCGCCTGACGAACCCGACGGTCGCCGTGCTCGAGCAACGCCTCGCCGCGCTGGACGGCGGTGTCGCCGCAGTGGCCACCGCATCTGGCATGTCCGCCCTCTTTGTTACCGTTCTGGCGCTCTGCTCGTCCGGCGATCACATCGTGGCCTCAAGCCAGATGTATGGCGCCAACATCAATCTCTTTGAGCACACGCTCTCCCGCTATGGGATCGAGACGACATTCGTGAAACCGAATGACCCCGAGGCGATCCGCGCTGCCATCCGACCAGAAACGAAGATGGTCTTTGGCGAAGTGATCGGAAACCCGGGGATGGATATCATGGATGTTCCCGCCGTCGCCGCCATCACCAAAGAGGCTAACGTTCCCCTCGTTATCGATGCCACCTTCAACACACCCTGGATGATCAAACCCATCGAGCACGGTGCCAACATCGTCATTCACTCGCTAACAAAGTGGATGGGTGGCCACGGCGTGGCTCTAGGCGGCGCGGTCATCGACGGCGGCAATTTTGATTGGGGCGCGACGCCAGGCAAGTTCCCGACACTGACGACGCCGCATTTCGGCTACCAGGGGGTGAACCTCTGGGAAGAGTTCGGTCCGATGGCCTTTTCTCTCCGCGTCCGTACGGAGGGCATGATGAATGCAGGCCCCTGCATGTCGCCGCAAAATGCGTTCTACATCCTGCAAGGGCTCGAGACGCTCCCGCTCCGCATGGAGCGCCACATGTCCAATACGGCGAAAATGCTCGACTTCCTGACCAATCATGATCAGGTCGCTTGGGTCAAACACCCCGCTATGGAGGATCACCCAGACCATGAAGCCGCCCTCCGGCTTATGCCAAAGGGCCAAGGCTCGATCATTTCAATGGGCGTTCATGGCGGGCGGACGGCAGCTGCAGCCTTCATAGAAAGTGTGGAACTCGCCAGTCACCTGGCCAATGTAGGCGACGCCAAGACGCTTGTGATCCATCCGGGCTCCACAACGCATAGCCATATCACCGCGGACGCCATGAAAGCGGCGGGTCTTACCGATGACCTCGTGCGCATCTCCGTTGGGCTCGAAGATTTCGACGATCTTTCCGCCGACTTCGCACAGGCACTCAAGGCTGCATCGCGCGCCGCGCCCAAACTGGCCGCGGAATGAGGGTTCTCGTCGACGGAACCGAGGCTTTTGCCTCCACCGGCGGCCGCGCATTTGATGCGTCCGGCGATGTCGTCCTCTTCATCCACGGCTCAGGACAAAACCACCTGGGCTACATGCTCCAGCACCGCTTCCTCGCCAATCGCGGCTGGCAGGCGATCACACCCGATTTCCCCGGCCACGGCCAAAGCGCGGGCGACCCGCTCGGCTCGATCGAGGAAATGGCAGACTGGCTCGCCGCCTTCATGGGGGCAGCCGGGATCGAGAAAGCCCACATCGCGGGCCATTCCCAGGGCGGCCTCGTCGCGCTGGAACTCGCGTCGCGTTACGCGGACAAAGTGCGCTCAGCCACCTTCATCTCAACGGCCCTCGGCATCCCCGTGAACGACTACCTCATTGGGCTCGCAAAGGACAAAGAGCCAAAGGCGATCAAAGCGATGATGGATTGGGGCCACGGGCCTACCGGCCATGTCCATGATCACTCCATGCCGGGCACGAGCCACATGCTTTACGGCGGCCAACTCATGGCCTCGAACGCCCCCGGCGCGCTCTATGCTGACCTAAACGCCTGCAACCAATACACAAACGGGCCCAGCGCCGCCGAGCAAATCACCTGCCCCACGCTCTGCATCCTCGCAGGACAAGACAAGATGACCCCGATCAAGGCAGGCCGCAAACTCCACGCAGCACTCGGTGGGGAACTCGCTGAGATCCCCCATAGCGGGCACATGTCGATCACCGAGCAGCCCTGGGACGTCACCCGCCCC
>JBCCYG010000157.1:0-5571 GCA_039190145.1 Pseudomonadota bacterium
AGATAGGTGATCTCCCGTTGGAACGGGTCTACCAGGGGCGCGGGCTCGGGTAGGGCGTCAAAGCTCATGGAGTTAGTGTAGGGTCGCGCGCGACCGGTGCCAAGGCGCTACTCGACGGTGACGGACTTTGCGAGGTTGCGCGGCTGATCCACGTCGGTGCCTTTGGCGACAGCCGTATGATAGGCCAGGAGCTGGGCCGGGACGGCGTAGAGGATGGGCGCAAAAAGCGGGTCGATCTCTGGCAGGATGAGGGTTTCCCAAACCCCATCGCGCGCGGTTTCGGCGCCTTTTGGGTCGGTGACAAGGAGGACACGGCCACCACGGGCCATGACCTCCTGCATGTTAGAGATTGTTTTGTCGAAGAGATCGTCGCTTGGCGCCATAACCACGACCGGGACATGTTCGTCGATGAGGGCGATTGGCCCGTGTTTAAGTTCGCCTGACGCATAACCTTCGGCATGTATATAGCTGATTTCCTTCAGCTTTAATGCGCCCTCCATGGCCAAAGGGTAAAGCGCGCCGCGGCCGAGGAAAATGATGTCGCGAGCCTCAGATAGATGTCGGGAAACCTCGGTCGAGCGCTGCGCGAGGGTCAGGGCGTGCTGGACGAGCCCGGGCACGAGGCGCAGCTTTTCGAGCGCGGCTTTTGGCATTGGCCTGCCTCTAGTCTGGGCGGCTTTAAGCGCCATGCAAGCGAGCACAGTGAGCTGGCAGGTGAAAGCTTTCGTCGAAGCGACGCCGATTTCGGTTCCTGCATGGATCGGGAAAACGAGGTCGGATTCACGTGCAATCGTAGAGGTCGTGACGTTCACGACTGCGGCAATTTTATCCGCCTTGCCGGTCATATAACGGAGCGCAGCCAGGGTGTCGGCGGTCTCTCCGGACTGGCTGACAAAAAGTGCGAGCGTGCCCGGACTTACTGGCGGTTCGCGGTAGCGGAATTCGGAGGCCACGTCGACTTCGCAAGGGAGGCCCGCGAGCTGCTCGAACCAGTACTTGGCCACCATGCAAGCGTAATAAGCCGTGCCACAGGCCACGAGAGTCAGGCGCTCGATACCCTCAAAGTCGAACTCTTCCGGCAGGGTGATTGTATCCCCATCAAGATATGCCTTGAGCGCGCGGTCTATAACTGCAGGCTGCTCGGCGATCTCTTTGGCCATGAAGTGCTTGTGGCCGCCTTTGTCCGCCTGGGCCGTGTCGATTTGGATCGTGTGGGTCGCGCGGTTGGCGAGCTGACCCTTGGTGTCGCGGATTTCAACGGATGTGCGTGTCAGGACGGCGAAGTCGCCTTCCTCAAGATAGGTAATTTTGTCAGTCAGCGGCGCGAGCGCGATGGCGTCGGACCCTAGATAGATCTCGCCCTCCCCATGGCCAATGGCGAGGGGCGAGCCCTTGCGCGCAGCGATCATCAGGTCGGGCTCGCCGTCAAACAGGAAGGCGAGGCCGAACGCGCCATCGAGCCGTTGGACGGTGGCATAGGCGGCATCGCGCGGGGAATGACCCTCATCCATGTAGCGCTGGCACAGCCGGGCGACGGTTTCCGTGTCGGTCTGTGTCGTGAATTCTGCCCCCGCTGCCTCGAGCTCTTGACGAAGCTCACGGAAGTTTTCGACGATACCGTTATGCACAACGGCGACCTTCGCCGCGCGGTGCGGATGGGCGTTTTGGGTTGTGGGCGCGCCGTGCGTGGCCCAGCGGGTATGGCCAATACCCGCTTTCCCGGCGAGCGGCTCATGGACAAGGAGGTCAGCGAGGTTGACGAGCTTGCCTACGGCGCGACGGCGGTCGAGCGTGCCCTCGTTGATTGTGGCAATGCCCGCGCTGTCATAGCCGCGGTATTCGAGCCTGCGGAGGCCGTCGACGAGGATGGGGGCGGCTTCGTGATTGCCAAGAATGCCAACAATTCCGCACATTTACTTGCCCTTCTTCGCCTTTAACTGCCGGAGCTTTGTCATGAGTTTCATGGCCAGCCCTGGCTTGTTTTCCTGCCTGCCTCTCGCGATGGCGAGGGCGCCGTCGGGGACGTCTTGCGTGATGACGGAGCCCGACCCAGTCATCGCGTTGCTGCCCACTTTCACTGGAGCCACAAGCATCGTGTTTGAGCCTATGAACGCGCCTTTACCGATCTCGGTGCGGTGCTTGAAAACGCCGTCGTAGTTACATGTGATGGTGCCTGCGCCGATATTTGCGCCAGGGCCCACAGAGGCGTCGCCGATATAGCTCAGGTGATTGACTTTGGCGCCTTCGGCGATCTTGGCCTGTTTCACCTCAACGAAGTTGCCCACACGGACGTCTTCAGCGAGCTCTGCTCCCGGGCGAAGGCGCGCGTAGGGGCCCACTACGGCTCCGCGGCTCACATGGCAGCCTTCCAGGTGGGAGAATGCGCGGATGCGCGCGCCGGTTTCGACGGTCACGCCGGGGCCGAAAACAACGTTTGGCTCGACTACGCAATCGCGGCCAAGCGCGGTGTCATAGGCGAAAAAGACCGTGTCCGGGGCGTCTAGCTGTGCGCCGTTCTCTAGGGCTGCTTCTCGGGCGCTGACTTGAAAAGCTTCCGCTGCTTTCGCGAGTTCCGCGCGGGAGTTGATGCCGAGCGTTTCGGCTTCATCGCAGCGCACGACTTGCGTGACCAGACCGCGGCGCCCTGCGAGCCCGGGTAGGCTGGTTAGGTAGTACTCACCCGCCGCATTGTCGTTGGTGACTTCCGACAAAAGCTCAAAAAGGAGTGATGCATCGGCGGCGAGAACTCCTGAATTACAGAGGGTTATAGCGCGTTCTTGTTCTGACGCGTCTTTGTATTCTACGATGCGCAGTAGGCGGTCGCCTTCGGTCACAAGCCTTCCATAGCGCGCGGGATCTGCCGCGTCGAAACCAAGGACAGCGACGCTTGCCTCTTTCAGGGCGTCGGCCATTTTTGCGAGCGTTTCGGCACGGATGAAGGGGGTGTCGCCGAACAGGACGAAGGCAGGGCCATTGAACCCCGCCAGCGCGTCGCGCGCCTGGAGGACGGCATGCCCGGTGCCGAGTTGGTCCTCCTGCCGGACACACTCGACCCTGTCATCATAGGTTAAAGCTGTCTTTTCAACGTCTTCGGCACCGTAGCCGGTAACCACGACGGTTCGCTCGGCCTCGAGCTCGCGCGCGCTTTCAAGGGCGTGCACTAAGAGCGGGGCGCCCGCGATTTCATGGAGCACCTTCGGCAGGTCGGATTGCATCCTGGTTCCGCGGCCAGCGGCGAGGACGATAAGGGCGTTGGGCATTGCTCGAGCCTGTGTTTTCTTCTCAAAAGCACCAAAGAGGGGCTTGCCGCAAGAGATTTGGCCGTCACAAGTGGTGACGCACTGAAACGGGAATGGGCAAGATGACGCGCACGGTGGTGTTCGACCTCGACGGGACGCTCGCGGATACGAGCGGTGACCTGCTTGCCGCAGCCAATGCGTGCTTTGTGGATTTGGGCTTGGGCAAGCTTCTGGATGCGGGAGATGCGGGCACGGCTCTACGCGGCGGGATGGCGATGCTTCGGCTTGGTTTTTCGCGTGTGACGGGCTTTGGCGAGGCAGCCGCCGAGGCAGAATACCCAAATCTTCTCAAGCATTACGCAGGTTCACTTGATGTGCATACGCAGATGTATCCAGGGGCGATAGACGCCGTCGAGCGTTTGGCGTCAGCGGGTTTTGCGGTGGCAATTTGCACCAACAAGCCGGAAGGGTTGGCGGAAAGCCTGATGAGCCGCTTAGGCGTGCGGGGCGCTTTTGGGGCGCTCGTGGGCGCTGATACACTGCCCGTTAGAAAACCGGACCCGGCCCCTTACTTGGAAGCGGTGTCTCGAGTGGGTGGCACACGCTCGCTCCTCGTCGGGGATTCCATGACCGACGAGCGGACCGCCCGGGCAGCGGGCGTGCCGTCGGTTTCGGTGACATTCAGCCCTGACGCGGCGAGCCGGGAGGAAATGACGCCGGATGCGTGGCTCTCCGACTACGCAGAACTGCCTGAGCTGGCTGAGCGTCTTATTCCGTTAGAAGGGTAAAGAGCGCCTCTGCAGGCGTGTTCGGAAGGTTCTCTACGGCGGCGATGATCCTTTCGGCTCGCTCGGTGCCGATGGCGGGCGCGGCGTAGTCTCGGAATTTCGCCTCAATCTCAGAGGCAGTGGCCGGGGCGAGGGGGTCCCACACAGCATCGTGCCAGTCGCTTTCGTGAATTGTGCCATCCGCAAGCGTAATGGTTGCGCGTGCGATACGACGCTGAGGGAAGAGAGCGTTCGCGTGGTCATCTTCATTCATCAAGAGCGCGGCGGCGAGGCGTTGTACCTCTGGATCAAAGAGCATGTCGCCCTGAACTTCGCTTGGGCCGAGCTTGCCATGCGCTAGGGCAAGGGCAACAGGGAACGCGGTGGAATACTGTGCTTCCTCTGTGGTTTGCGGGGCGAAGGTCGCGAGGCGTGTGCTTTCGTGGAACGTCGTGATGTGTATCGAGGCGATGTCCGTCGCCGCAAAGCCATAGGTGCGCTGGAGCGTCAGGCAGGCCTCTACCGGTGGCTGCGCCCAGCGGCAGACCGGGTAGTTTTTGTAGTATTGATCGTCCATGTGCCACTTTTGGCCGAGATCCTTCCACCCTTCGCCTGTGAGCGTGAGTGCGGGCGCGCCGGTGAAGCCAAGGCGCGCGAGCTCGACGGCGCTGACCCCTGCCATGGCGCCCCAACCGGAGCCGTCTTTGACCATGGTCGGGTGATCGATGCAGCGCATCATTTGCGAGCGGGGGCCGTGATACTCCGCGATGCCCGCGGCGTGGGCGAGCGCGTCGCGCGGCAGCCCCGCGAGGTGGCCGCCCGCAAGTGCGGTGGCGACCGCCATCCAGGCACCGGATGTATGATAGTCTGAAACAGTGTCATGCAGGGACACGGAGAGGCGGCATCCGAGCTCGTAGCCCGCGACGAAGGCCGAGAGGAAAGCCTCTCCAGACGTTCCCTCTGGCGTTAGCGCATAGAGGGCGGGGAGGAGGGCGCAGCCCACATGGCCTTTCGCCGGGTTCCAGCCGTCATGGGCGTCGATTGCATCGATGGTCATCCCGCCAGCCAAGGCAACGCCCGGAGCGGAGGCTTGGCCTGGCGCGAAGAGCAGGGGTTTTGGCCCGCCAAAGCTCTGCTTCGCATGGGTGCAGATGATGCCCGAGAGTTCTGTGCTGCGGCCCGAGAAGCCGACACCGATGAGATCGAGGAGGGAGGTTTTGGCGCGCTCCCGGGTGCGTTCCGGAAGGTCGGCCCAGTTCAGGCCGTCCAGGAAGTCGAATATTTGGGTCGTCATGGCGCTAGCTTCGGTGCCGGAGGCCGGAGCGCGCGCCCATCAGCGACGGCGGGCGGCGCAAACGGGCATTGACCCTGTGCGCGCAGCATAGCTAGCTGCAGTCATGGAGACATTCACCGGCTCATTCACACAACAGGAGCCGATCCCGGAGGACGGGATCGCGGCGGCGCTTGAGGTCCTGCGCCACGGGCGGCTGCACCGCTACAATGAGGCGGACGGTGAGGTCGCGGAGACCGCGGCGCTCGAAGAGGAATTCGCGGCGCAGATGGGC
>JBCCYG010000158.1:0-5521 GCA_039190145.1 Pseudomonadota bacterium
CAAGAGCCCAATGGGCACTGTCTGGAGCGTCTCCGTGTTCTTAAACGCCGCGCCCACGGCAAAGTTGCGATGCTGGAAAAGCGCCACAGTGCAGACCGTCCCAAAGATCTGCCCCAGCGCCCCGGCGATGCCATAGGCCCAAAAGAGCAAAGTCGTCTGCGGCAGCTCGAGCCCGCGCAAAGCGCCGTAAGCAAGCGAGATCGCCAGCAAGAGCGGCCAGGCATAAAGGAACCGCGAAAACGTCGCCCCAGCGGTCGACAACGCCGTCATACGCAGCTGTTTTTGCAGCACAAAGCGAACCGACTGAATAAACGCGGCCAAAAGCGTGACGGGGACCCACATGCCCCCGCCTTAGCGGCCCGGCGTTACCGGCGCCAGAGCGGGTGGGCCACCGGGTCCTTCGCGCGGAAGAGATAGCGCCGGAAAATCTCGCCATAGGAGGCAAAGCTGTATTCATCATTGGCGCGTAGGTACCGCGCCCGATTTGCCCTGTACTGCGCGGGCAGGTCGTACCACGGCACCTTTGGGTGCATGTGATGGACGACATGCAGATTGTTGTTGAGAAAGATCAGCGACAGCGGCCCGCGATCCTCGATGATCACCGAGCGACCTTGCGTCTGCTCATGGGCCTGATGCTCGCAGAACGTTCGAATTTTCAAAATCGAGAGCCCACCATAGGCCGCCACCAGGTATTCCCAGACCGGAAAGCCCGCCAACGACACTCCCCAAAGAACCAGGGCCACAGCGGGAACATGGAGCATCCACCCCAGCAGAACCCGCCGATCTCCTTCCCGCGCCGCCCGATAATCCGCCGCCATAAAGAGCGCCTGCCCCACCACGGGCCCGATCAAGAGCCGTCCAAGCAGCGTGTTGTTGGCCGACAGCACCGCCTGAGCCCAGCGCGGCAGCGTCTCCCACACACCTTCATCGAGGTACTGCGTCTCCGGGTCGTCGAACGGGTCTGTCAGGCGCACATCCTCATGATGCGCCAAATGCGTATCGTAAAAGCGCAGATACGGGATCGCCAGCGTCAGCGGCGGCCAGACCAGCGCGGCGTTGGCAAGCGGCGACTTAAAGGGATGGCCATGGATCGCCTCATGCTGAAGTGAGGCGTGGAGCGCGATGAGAACGGCCAAAAAGGGCACTGCATACGCCAGTGGAGCAAAAAGCGCGGCCCCAAACCCCGCATAGCAAAGCGCAATGAGCGCAAAAGTTGGCCATTCCCGCATCACACCCGGCCCCATGTGATGCGGGCCCAGAGACGCTCGTAAATGACATAGGTGAGGAGGCCGATAGCCGTGTTCACAAGGGCCATCACCCCGCCCACTGCGAAAGACCCCGTCGCGGCAAAGCCCACCATCGCCATGACTGCAAACCCGATCAGGGACCACAGCACCGCCTTCACAACCGTCCGTACCTTTGTTTCCATGACACCTAGCTACGCCCCGCCGCGACCAGCGCACAATTAGGGCCATAGTTCACAAATTTACCTATCTGTGATAATTATCACTGATGCAGATTTCTTTCGACAAGCGCGACCGCGCCAGCATCTTTCGGGACCGCCTCGCCCAGGCCATGCAAGAGGCCGGCACTAACCAAAGCGCCCTCTCACGGCAGGCGGGCGTGGACCGTTCCACCATTTCCCAGCTCTTGCGCGATGCCGGCCCGCGCCTCCCCAATGCACAGCTCGTGGCCGAATGCGCCACCGCGCTCGGGGTCAGCGCGGACTGGCTGCTGGGCCTCTCAGACCGGCCCGAAAGTGCTTCTGACCTCGTGGCAGCGGCGCTCACCGTCACCGAGGCGCCCCGCGCCCTCGTTGATGAACGCATCTTTGAGTGGCACCGCGAGGCTCAAGGTTACAAAATCCGCCACGTGCCCGCGGGCCTACCGGATATGCTGAAATCCACCGAGATGCTCCGCTGGGAATACGAGCCATCGCTCGGACGCACGACCGATCAGGCCATCGGCGCCAGCCAGGACCGGCTCGATTGGATGCGCGGCGCGCGCTCAGATTACGAAATCGCGCTCCCGATCCACGATCTGCGCGGCATGGCTCAGGCGGAGGGGTACTACCAGAACCTCCCGCGCGATATCCGCGCCGCCCAGCTTGACCGCCTTACCGAGCTCCATGATCAGCTCTACCCAACGCTCCGCATCCACCTCTTCGATGCGCGCCGCCTGTTTTCCGCGCCGATCACGATCTTTGGCCCGCTGCTCGCGGTGATCTATCTCGGCTCCAATTACCTGGCGTTTCGCGACAGCGACCGTGTCGACCTCATCACCCGCCATTTCGACCGCATGGTGCGGGAGGCAGAGATCGGTGACCGCGACTTCCCGGACTATGTCGACCTCCTGAGGCGCGGCCTCTAGAGCTTTGGATCGGGGTTCTCAGTATGCCCATCGACGGCAATGACCTGGCCGGAAACGAGCCGCGCGGCCTCAGAGCACAGGAAAACTGCCATATTCGCCACATCATCCGCCGTCACAAGGCTGCGCATCGAGACGCCCGAGGCATAACCCTCATAAACCTGATCGCGCGTCATCCCTTTGGCCGCGGCCTCTCGCTCCATGACGCCCTCCATCCGCGGGCCTTCCACGGCCCCGGGGCAAATCGCATTGGCGCGGATGCCATGAGGCCCGAGCTCCATCGCCACCGTTTTCATGAGCCCGATAATCGCCCATTTCGCCGAGGCATAAGGCGCGCGGAAAGGGTAGCCGTAGAGGCCCGCCGTCGAGCTCGTAAATACCATGGCGCCCCGCCCCGCCTCGCGCATCGCGGGCGCGGCATATTTCGCCGCCAGGAAAGCCCCCTCGAGATTGACCGAGACGCAGCGCCGCCAGTCCTCCAAGGCCACATCCTCAATCCCCGCCGTCGGGCCCGCAATGCCCGCATTGGCGCAAAGCGCATCAAGCGGCCCGATCTGACGGAAAAGCTCTGCCATTGCCCCCTCATCCGAGGCATCCACGCGATGTGTCGTCCAAGAGTCTGGGCACGCGGCCAGAGCATCGCCATCCACATCCGTCACCCAGACGTCATAGCCCGCCTCCGCAAAGCGCTCCCCCATGGCGCGCCCGATGCCAGAGGCCCCCGCCGTGATCAGCGCCCGCTTCATCGCACACCCACCGCTTTGCCTACCCCTTCCGGCATCGGAAGCGTCGCGTGGTCTGCCGCATAACGCGACAAAGCCTCTGCGATCTCGGTCGACGGCACGCTCGCGCGCCGCGTCTCCAGGCTCACATGGATGAGCATGTGCTCCCCCGTCGCCAGGAGCCGCTCGCCCGCGCGCATCTCGTGCCAGAGATGCATCTTCTTGCCTTCGCCCAGGAGCACCCGCGTCGTGATGTTGATTTCATCCCCGGCATGGACCTCGTCGAGGTGGCGAATATGGGTCTCCGCCGTGAAGTAGGAGCCGCCCGAGGCGATGTAATCGGCATCGCAGCCGATGATCTCCATGAAACGATCCGTGGCGTCGCCAAAGGCCTGCAAGTACCGCGCCTCATTCATGTGACCGTTATAATCCACCCAATCGAGCGGCACGTGGCGCCGCACGGTTTCCACCAGACCCGCGCCCTCCTCGGCCCGCGCAAACCCCGCTTCGTGCTCCGCAATAAGCCTCCCCGCGCCCCAACCCTGCGCCTTAAGCGAGCGCATCATCGCCACGAGGTTCGTGTCCCGGATGCGCTCCAGCTCGCGGATCGAATGCACCCCCGACTGCGCGTCAGACTTGCTCGCGACCCTCTCAACGAGCTCGTCCGTGAGCTCCGGGACATCCATGAGCTTCGTCCACGGCCATGCCAGCGCCGGGCCGAACTGCGCAATGAAATGCTTCATCCCTGCCTCGCCCCCGGCAATCCGATAGGTCTCAAAGAGCCCCATCTGCGCCCAGCGCAGGCCAAACCCGTAGCGGATCGCATCGTCGATCTCCTCGGTCGTGGCCACGCCGTCTTTGACCAGCCAAAGCGCCTCGCGCCACACGGCCTCGAGAAACCGGTCGGCGATATGCGCGTCGATCTCCTGGCGCACGCGTAACGGGTACATGCCGATGCCGCGCAAAACCTCAGCAGCTTCTTCCACCAACCCGCCCGGATTAGCCGGGCTCGCCACAAGCTCTACCAGGGGCAAAAGATAGACCGGGTTAAACGGATGCGTGACAAGTATCTGCTCGGGCCGCGACGCACAGCCCTGCAGCTCTGAGGGCTTAAACCCGGAGGTGGAGGAGCCAATAATCGCGTCAAGCTCACAATGCTCCTGAAGCGTCTGGTATACCTTCCGCTTGAGCTCCAGCCGCTCCGGCACGCTCTCCTGAATCCAGCGCGCCCCGACCACGGCCTCAGACATCGTCGCGCAAAGCGTGAGCGCCCCCTCTTCCGGCAAAGACCGCTCATAGAGCCCCGGCAAAGACCGCCGCGCATTGGCCAGAACCTCGCTCAGCTTCCGCTCTGCCTCCGGATCAGGGTCAAAGACGCGCACATCCCAGCCATTAAACAAAAACCGCGCCGCCCAGCCGCCCCCAATCACCCCGCCCCCTATGATCGCTGCAACTGGCATCCGCCTATCCTTCTTTGTTCCAAAAACACTCTGGGGGAGCCGCAGGCGGGGGCAACGCCCCCAAAAGGGGTGGGTGGGCGGGCCCGCCCGCGCGCCCTCCTCTGCGTGACACGGATAAAACGCGCACTAGCCGCGCGGCGCGCGCTTGGTGAGACCGAGCTTCTCGCGCACCTCGCCCGGCCCGATCACGCGAGCCCCCATGCGCTCCACGATCTCGCGCGCCCGCGCCACAAGCTGTGCATTCGTGGCAAGCACCCCGCGGTCGAGCATCAGGTTATCTTCCAGACCTACGCGCACATTGCCCCCTGCGAGCACGGCCGCCGCTGCATAAGCCATCTGGTTGCGCCCCAGCGAAAACGCCGAAAACGTCCAATCGTCAGGCACGTTGTTCACCATCGCCATAAAGGTGTTGAGATCATCCGGCGCACCCCAGGGCACGCCCATACAAAGCTGAACCAACGCGGGCGACGTGAGCACGCCATCCGCCACAAGCTGTTTTGCATACCAAAGATGCCCAGTGTCAAAAGCCTCGATCTCCGGGCACACGCCAAGCTCGGTCATCATCCGCCCCATGGCCTGGAGCATGCCGGGCGTGTTCGTCATCACGTAATCCGCCTCGGCAAAGTTCATCGTGCCGCAGTCGAGCGTGCAGATCTCGGGCAGGCACTCCGCCACATGGGCCACGCGCTCTTCCGCGCCGATCATATCGGTCCCTGCCGCCACAGGCAGTGGGGATTGCGTCCCGCCAAAGACAATATCGCCCCCCATGCCCGCCGTAAGGTTCAGCACGACATCGACCTCCGCGTCGCGGATGCGGTCCGTTACTTCGCGATAATACGCGAGGTTTCTCGACGGCGCGCCGGTCTCGGGGTCGCGCACATGGCAATGTACAATGGCCGCGCCAGCCTTGGCGGCATCAATGGCGCTCTCGGCGATCTCTTTTGGCGAACGGGGCACATGCGGGCTGCGGTC
>JBCCYG010000159.1:0-5477 GCA_039190145.1 Pseudomonadota bacterium
CGAAACCAGCGCGACGTGCGACTAGGCGTTTTGCCGCTCGATATACGCGCGGAGCTCCTCAGCTTCTTGCCGCGCATCTCGGAGCCCATCCATGGCTGCGCGCAACTCCGCCTCGGTCTGGGTCAGCTGATTGGTGATCTCCGCCTCGCGCTGCTGAAGATAGGTGATCGCCTGATCTCGAGCCTCTTCGGCTTCATGGAGCTGTTGGGCCATGCGATCAAGCTCACCCACATCGGACCGGCTCACGCGGGTGAACCGATTGACCAACCAGGACGCAAACCATCCCAGTATGAAAGCGACGAAAAGTATTACCGCGGTGGCAAAGATCAACTCACCTCTATTCACTGGCGTCCCCTTCACTCGTTTCTTCTTCGAGGGCCTGTTCTTCTATGGACACCAGTCGAAATTCAATGCGCCGGTTGGCTTCGCGGCCCTCTTCGGTGTCGTTATCGGCGATGGGTTGCGCCTCGCCAAATCCGCGGGCCGTTATTGTGGGCCATGCGATCCGGGCGTTGCGAAGCGCTTCTACCACGGCTTCAGCCCGCGCCTGGCTCAGGCTTAGGTTCATCACCTCGCGGCCTTGGCTGTCCGTATGCCCCTCCACGATGATCTCAAATTCCGGGCATTCCCTGAGAAGATCCGCGATGGCTGTTACCGCCTGTCGGCTTTCTGCGTCGAGGTCTGCCGAAGCCGGCTCAAAGCTCAGCTTCTTTGCCGCTAGCAGTTCCGCGACGCTCGTTATGCACTCTTCTGCGGTTGGAAGGCTTGCGAGGGGATCAAGTTCTTCTCGGTACGTAACGTCGATGGAATACACTTGGCCCTCTCCTAGTTCCTCTGAGAGGATTTGAGCAACGCGGGTCCTGGCTTCTGGATTGCCGGTGTCACCTCGCACAACAACAGTTTCTGGCGATACTTCGACGGTGCCGAACTCAAGCTCTGCAAGGGCGGCAAGGGCCGCAAGCGTGCGGAGCGACCAGCCTTTAGGGAGCGCTGAATGCGCTTCATGCGCCAAATATGTCTGTCCAGCCCCAAAGCGTGACTTTGCGTAGGTCTCAACGGCTTCCACGGCGAGATCCCCCACAAGACTGCCACGCATCTGCACCTGGCCTTCCGGGCTCAGCGTCGCAATAAAGCTTGCTGGCCCTTCTTCGGTCTCCACCTCGGGTTCTGGCAAGACGGCTGTCAACGAAAACGGTTCGGGCAGTGCCGCGTCGAGTGTCGCAGAAACCGTGTCAAAGAGCGCCTGGCTCGTTCCCATCGTTGCTACCAAAGAAACGGCCGTATCAGAGAACGTCACGCTCCCAGAGCCCAACGCACTCACGGCTTCGATCCCCGCAGCGGTGGCTTCGCCCCATTGGCTCGTGGGTGTGCCAAGGCCCAATCGGCAGTCGGACTTTCCTTCAAGGCCTGCCTCAACGGCAGCAGCGAGGATCCGCGACAGTGCATCTTGGCTATCTACAGAGCAGCTATCGAAACGCGCGCCGTCGGCATCGACAAGAAAGCGAAGCGTGAAAGGTGTGATGACCGGGCGTGGCGCTGAGATCTGCAGCGCAGCGCTGACACCCTCCGGCACTAGCCGAGACAGCTCGGCCTTAAGGCTGTCCCGCTCTTGCGCGTTCTCAGCCGCAGCGATGATTTCAACACGCGCTGGCGTGACAGAAATCTTTGAGCGCGGCAGCTTCACAAGCGCATCGACCCCATAGCGCAGCGCGATGTCCCAGTTCTCGGGCGCGGGGTAGTCTGCCGCCTCGAGCAAGTCAGTTACGGAAATTCCCTCCGCTCCGCGCCCGATATCCTCGAGCAGTCGCTCCCGGTTCGTCTCAGCAGGCATCAGTCCAATAAGCGAGATACCAGCGTCATTTCGGAGTATTTCTACCGAGAAGTCGGGGGCCACGACGACCTGTGTATCGATGACCGACATGTCGTCGATAATCCGGGCCGCGTCGACAATGGTTCCTGCCACGGACAACGCTTTAAAGCGTTGCGCCTCCGAGGGGGCTTCTCCTGAGACGATGACCTGCAAACCGTCTGCTTGGACGCTTGCCCAGTCATAGCCTTGCACGCGAAGTTCGAAGTCAACGCCGCCGCTGCTCGTGCGCTCCAACGACCGAACTGCCGCACTTGCGGCGACATACGCGCCCACTGCCGCGCCGAGGAAGGCGACGATCAAGGGAACGACGGTCGATAGACGCATGGGCGATTACTCCTCAGGCTTCGTCTCTCTAAGGGCGCGGATTTGCGGGTTCAATCAGACAAGGAGCGCGAGGGCGAAAAACAGCGCAGCAAGAAGCCCAGCATCGCGGTTCGACCGAAAGAGCATGAGGCAGCGCTCTGGGTCATCCATGTCGAGCTTGCGGAGCTGACAGGTCAGGTGCCAGCCCATAGCCCAAGGGCCTGCCAGCGCGATCAGAAGCGCGAGGGGCGAGGCGTCGATGAGGGCGGAAATGATAGACATGCCCATCAGCGTGACGATTGCGACCAGAAAGATACGCAGCCAGCGTGGCGTGTCCTCGCCAAAGAGCCGCGCGGTGGATTTCACGCCGATGAGCGCATCATCCTCGGTATCCTGATGGGCGTAGATCGTGTCGTAAAACAGCGTCCAAGCGATGCCCGCGAGATAGAGCCCAAAAGCGGGCCAACCGAGGGAGCCTGTATGGGCCGTCCAGGCGAGAAGTGCGCCCCAGTTGAACGCGAGGCCCAGAAAGACCTGCGGCCACCAGGTGATGCGCTTGGCGAAAGGGTAGATGCACACGAAAACCAGAGACGCGATGCCCACAATGACGGTCATGTCGGAGTAGGTCAGCAAAATGGCAAAGGCGAGCAGTGACTGGATAATCATCCAGATGACCGCCCCGCGCACGGTGACCTGGCCCGATGGGATTGGGCGCGACCGCGTGCGCGCGACCTGCGCGTCAAAGTCCCGGTCCGTGATGTCATTCCAGGTGCAGCCCGCCCCGCGCATCAGAAACGCACCCGCGGCGCAGCCCGCGATTATCCAGAGGTCCCAGAGGCGAAAGCCCGTTGCATTGGCCGCCAGTAGGCAACCCCAAACGCAGGGAATAAAGAGCAGCCAAGTGCCAATAGGCCTGTCCGCGCGGCTTAGTCGGAGGTAAGGGCGGCTCCATTCCGGGGCCAGCGTGTCGACCCAGTTGCCGCGCACCGCATCGGCTACTTGGCCATCGCTTTCAGCTTTCATAGGGTGCGCTCCATGGCCCATATCGTCCGGCTCTATGTAGATCATCCGCTTGGGGCCGGGCAATCGGTTCCCCTGGGGCGCGACCACGCAAACCGTCTCTTTAACGTGATGCGGCTCGGCATTGGTGCTGAGGTGCGGCTCTTTAATGGGCGCGACGGAGAGTGGCGCGCAGTGGTCGCCGAAGCAGGAAAGCGGGGCGGCGTTCTTATGGTCGAGGCGCAGACGGACCCGTTGCGGCCGCCGCCCGACGTTTGGCTTTTCTTTGCGCCGATAAAGCGGGAGCGGATGGATCTCATCGTAGAGAAGGCCACTGAACTCGGCGCGGCGCGGATTGTGCCGGTGATCACGGAGTACACGCAGTCCGACAGGGTCCGGCAGGACAAGCTCCTCGCCCATGCCATTGCGGCGGCGGAGCAGTGCGGCGGCACTTACGTACCCGAAGTGGTGGAAGTGCAGAGGCTTAATGCGGTGTTGGATGCCTGGCCTGGTGAACGGCAGATCATGTTTTGCGATGAGGCGGCAGAGGCTGGGGGATTGCCCGACACGCCAGGGCCTTGGGCAATCTTTGTTGGCCCTGAAGGCGGCTTTTCCGATGGCGAGCGTGAAAGGCTTCGGGCCATGGGTCACGTCATCAGCCTTGGTCCGCGTATCCTGCGCGCGGATACGGCAGCCGTTGCAGCGCTCACGCTTTGGCAGGCCAAGCTGGGAGATTGGGGATGATCCGGCCAGAGGTGAAAGCGGTCCTCTACGAGTGGCGAGAAATCTTGGTCGGCGCGTTGCTCGCTCTTCTTGGGGGCCACTGGGTGATCAACGGCACTGCGCTTCTTCCGCTCATCGGTACGCTGCTGGGCCTCCTTGGTCTCGCGCTGATCTTTATCGGCTGGCGACGGGTGAGTTTTCCCGCAGGGGGCGACGGAACTGGCATGGTCGAGGTAACAGAGCGACAGATTACCTATCTGACCGGGCAGGGCGGTGGCGCGGTGGCGATTGACGGACTGTCGCGGGTGGAGGTGAAGACTGGCGCGTCTGGGATGACCTGGGTCTTTACCGTTGCCTCTGGTGAGGCGCTTGAAATTCCTGGCGACGCGCACGGGGCGGAGAAGCTCTTTGACGCGCTCGTATCGCTTCCTGGTATCAATCATGATCAAGCAGTGCGGGCGGCGCGGTCGCCTGGGGCGTTGGCGCAAGGGCCCGACACCTTCTTGATTTGGCAGAGGGACCGCAAAGCCCTCCACTAGTAGTTGCCTTACCAGCGTGCCGGATCCTGTCGGAAGTATTTGGTTAGGACTGCGTAGAGCTCTGGCTCCCCACCCTTCATTTCGCGCGGCGTTTCAAAAAACGCTTCCACGGCGACTGCAAAGAGCTCCTCCGGCGCGGTTGCACCGTAGGGGTCGAGGAAAGGGCGCTTGCCGATTTCCAGCAAGCGGTTCGCGCGAGCGTATGCGTCGTTAAAAGCGGCAATCCAAGCGTCCACTTCCTCCCGACCACCGAGAAGCGGAAGGCCGTTTGTGTCGCCGGAGAGGTTGTCGAGTTGATGCGCGAATTCGTGGAAGACGACGTTGTGACCATCATCATCGATGAACGCGCCGCGCTCACTATCCGCCCAGGAGAGGATCACAGGCCCGCGCGCCCAGCTTTCACCGATGCGGACGCTTTCGCCCTCGGTGACGACAAAACCGTCATGCTCTTCTCGTTTTGATTTGAACGCGCCGGGGTAGATGATCACCGTTCGCAGAGTGGAGAACCACGCGTCATTGCCTGCCACAAGAACACAGGCCTGACCGGCGATGGAAATCGCCATATCACGGTCCACCTCCTGGCCGCCCCCTCCGTAGAAATCCACCTGATCGAGAAAGAGGTTCACCTTGCCCTCGAGCCTCTTTTGCAGGTCGGCTGGCATCTTTGAGTAGATCGGGACGAGCTCGCGCAATGCGGCGCGGTCTTCGTCCGACAGTGTGGATTGCAGCAACGCCGCGCGCTGCTGTCTTTGCGTTACGGCACGCCAAAGTACGTAAGCGGCGAGGAGAGCAGCAAAGGCGAGGACATAGATCATGGGCGATCCCTAGCGCGGCACAGGACGGCGCGACAGGGCACAATGGCTTTGCATTGACTTCCCGGGGTCTGCGCGCCACCTCTGGACTTCGCAACCCAGACGATCGGAGCGCCCATGTCTATCCCTCAAACCGGCGGTGGCCCGATCGAGAGCTTTGCGGACCTAGCTGGATACCTGGAATCTGGGTGCAAGCCCAAGGAAGACTGGCGCATCGGCACCGAGCACGAA
>JBCCYG010000160.1:0-5445 GCA_039190145.1 Pseudomonadota bacterium
AGACGGCAAGCCGCTCTTTGCCGGCGACAAATATGCCGATCTGTCTCAGGAAGCGCTCTACTTCATCGGCGGTGTTCTCAAGCACGCGAAGGCCCTCAACGCCTTCACCAACCCGTCGACGAACTCCTACAAGCGCCTTATCCCGGGCTTTGAGGCACCGGTGCTCCGCGCCTATTCCGCCCGCAACCGCTCCGGCTGCGTGCGTATTCCATGGGCCGAGAGCCCCAAGGCAAAGCGCGTCGAGGCCCGCTTCCCCGACCCGTCGTCGAACCCCTACCTGTGCTTCGCGGCCCTGCTCATGGCTGGCCTCGACGGCATCAAGAACAAGATCGACCCGGGCGAAGCCTCCGACAAGGACCTCTACGACCTGCCGCCAGAAGAACTGGCCGATATCCCAACGGTCTGCGGCAGCTTGCGTGAAGCCCTCGAAGAGCTCGAAGCCGATATGGACTTCCTTCTCGAAGGCGACGTCTTCACCAAGGACCAGATCGAAGGCTACATCGAGCTTAAGATGGAAGAGGTTACTGCCTACGAGCACACGCCTCACCCGATGGAGTTCCAGCTGTACTACAGCTGCTAAGTCCACTCCTCCCAGTGGACACGATAAGAGGCGCCTTTCGGGGCGCCTCTTTTCTATTTACCGGACGGCGATTATCTTGATTTTCCGAATTCTATTACCGCATCCGAAGCATTTTATCCGTAACTCAGTGTATTAAATCGCAGGTGCCTGAAAGGAGGCGCTGCCCATGGACATCGCGACAAATACGCGACCACAGCTAAACGCTGCCTATGCGCGGACGTTCCAGTCGGATCGCATGACCATCGGCGTGGTCGTCCCCCTTGAGCGCTACGCAAATTCCCCGGTGCCAACGATGGCCGATCATCTCGCCCGGGCGAAACAGGCCGAAGAGCTCGGCTTCTCCGCCCTATGGCTCCGTGACGTGCCCTTCAACGTGCCAAGCTTCGGCGATGCGGGCCAAACCTTCGACCCGTTCACTTATCTGGGGTATCTCGCCGCCGCGACGCGAGAGATTTCGCTCGGCGTTGCGAGCGTTATCCTCCCTCTGCGCCACCCCGCCCATGTGGCAAAGGCGGCCGCCTCGGCTGATGTTCTCTCTGGCGGGCGTGTCCTTCTCGGCGTGGCATCGGGCGACCGGCCCGAGGAGTATCCCGCCTTGGCCACCGACTTCGCGAACAGGGCTGAAAGCTTCCGCGACGCGGTAAGCTACATCCGCCACATGGCAGAGAATTACCCAAGCTTTCAAAACGCCCATGGCGCGCCATCGGGCATGGACCTGCTCCCGAAGCCGACGGGCGGCCAGCTGCCCCTGCTTGTCACGGGCTCGAGCCGGCAAGCTCCGGAGTGGATCGCCCAACACAGTGACGGGTGGATCACCTACCCCCGATCGGTACCCGCCCAAGCCCAGATGATCCGCAACTACCGCGCCAACACCGCCGCCGCGGGCCGCGCGGACCTGCCGGTCGTGCAGTCCTTGTATGTCGACCTCGTTGACGATCCCGACGCAGCAGCGAGCCCGATCCACCTTGGCTTTAGATCAGGGTCAAAAGCGCTGCTTAAATATCTGAATGAGCTCGAGGAAATCGGCATGACGCACGTCGCGCTTAACCTGCGCTTCGCCTCTGAGACTGCCGAGCGCCAACTCACCGCTCTCGCTAAACACATCCTTCCCACATTCGCGCGCTGAGGTGCCCCATGCCCAAGAACATTCTGATCACCGGCTCCACCGACGGCATTGGTCTCGAGACGGCCAAAAAGCTCGCTGGAGACGGCCACAACGTCATCCTTCACGGCCGAAGCGCCACGAAACTGGGCGCAGCTCAAGAGGCCGTCTCGACGGCACTCGGCGCCATCGAGGCCGATCTGAGCGAGCGGGCTGGCCTAGACAAGCTCGCAAGCGAGACGCGCGCCCTTGCGCCAAACCTCGACATCCTCATCAACAATGCCGGGATCTACAAAACGCCGTCGCCGATCCTCGCGTCGGGTCACGACATCCGCTTCATCGTCAACACCCTCGCCCCCTACGCGCTGACGCTGGCGCTTCTTCCGACGATTCCGGCCTCGGGCCGCATCGTAAATCTCTCTTCCGCGGCGCAAGCCCCGCTAGATTTCGACGCGCTCGCGGGCAAACGGCATCTCGACGGCTTTGAGGCCTACGCGCAGTCCAAGCTGGCGCTGACCGCCATGACAGCCGCGATGGCGACCTCACATGACCAGCTCTTTGTCTCGGTCAATCCGGGCTCTCTTCTGGCCACAAAGATGGTGCGCGAGGGCTTTGGCGTCTCGGGCCATGACATCAATATCGGCCGGGACATCCTCGTCGCCGCAGCGCTTGATGAAGGCTTCGAGGGCCGCTCCGGCGCGTATTACGACAATGACGCACGCGCTTTCGCGCCGCTGCATCCTGGCGTGGCGGCCGCAAACCGCGACGGCAAACTCCTCTCCGCCCTCGACCGTCTTCTCGCCGATTGGTCTTGATCTCGCCCATGCGCTTGACGGTCGAGGCTACATCTCCGAGCCTCTCCCCATGCGCGCACTTGCCGTCATCCTTTGGCTACTGGGGAGCCCCCTCGCGGCGGAGACCTTCGCCGCCTGGCTGGAGGAGACCGCGTGGCCTGTGGCCCAACAGGAGGGCGTTACACGCGCGACCTTTCAGCGACTGACCGCCGGGCTTACCCCCGATCTATCGCTTCCGGGCCTCTCCCGCGATGGCGACGTCCCCCTGATCGATAGCCAGGCAGAGTTTGCCGCGCCCGCGCGCTACTTTTCAGAAAACAATCTCGCCTCCCTTGCTGCCACAGGTCGACGGCTCGCCGAGCAATACGCAGAAACCCTCGCCAGGATAGAACGAGACTACGGCGTCCCGTCCCACATCATCCTCGCAATCTGGGGCCGGGAGAGCGCCTATGGCCGTGCATCGATCCCCCATGACGCGCTGCGCGTTCTCGCTACACGCGGCTTCACCGGCACACGCCGCGCCGCCTTCACAGCGGAATTCGCCGCTGCCCTCCGCATCAAACAGGAAACCGGCCTCACGCTTCGCTCTTCTTGGGCGGGCGCGCTCGGCCAGCCCCAATTCCTCCCCTCAAGCTACCTGCAATACGCCGCCGATGGCGATGGCGACGGGACGGCTGACATCTGGAGCTCCGTCCCCGACACGCTCGCCTCCATCGCCAACTACCTCGCAAAACACGGCTATGACGGCTCCCGCGACTGGGGCTTCGAGGTCGCTTTCCCGCCTTCCGTCTCCTGCACGTCAAACGGCCCCGACCGCGGCAAGCCCATCCAAAACTGGGAAAGCGCCGGCATCACTCGGATCAGCGGACGCGCTTTCCCCCAATTGGAACGCCAAGGAGAAGGCTACCTTCTCATGCCCGCGGGCCGCCAAGGTCCAGCTTTCATCGTGACGCCCAACTTCTATGTCCTGAAGGAGTACAACGAGAGCGACCTCTACGCGCTCTTCGTTGGCAATCTCGGCGATCGGATCGCTTACGGCTCCCCCGCCTTCCGCGCGCCTTGGGGCAGCACGAATGCAATGACCCGCGGCCAGGTCGCCCGCGCGCAGCGCACCTTAGAGGCTCAAGGATACGATGTCGGCGGTGCAGACGGCCTCATCGGCTTCAAAACCCGCCGAGCGGTTGGCGCGTGGCAGGCAAAGTCTGGTCGCCCCCAGACCTGTTTCCCAGACGCCGCCCTCATTCGCGAGCTAGGCGGCTAAAGGCCGAGCTCCGCCCTCTCCTCATCGGAAAACACCCGGCTCCGCGTCAAAAACCGCCGACCTGTCCCGTTATCCAGCGAAAACATCCCGCCCCGCCCGGGCACCACATCGATGATGAGCTGCGTATGCTTCCACGCCTCAAACTGGGGCCCCGAGATATAGACCTCCGCCCCGTCGATCTCGCCCAATAGAACGTCAGAAGAGCCCGTCCGAAAATCCCCGACCGGGTAGCACATCGGCGCCGACCCGTCGCAGCACCCGCCAGACTGGTGAAACATCACCTCCCCGTGGCGTTTCCTAATCTCCGCGATCAGTTCAACCGCTGCAGGCGTCGCCGCCACTCGAACAGCTCCCTCCGTTCCCGGCACGATCTCCGCATCCGTGGCGCAAGAAATGGTTACATGTTCAGTCATAGGAGCCTCCCGGCGCGTTCTCGCGCAATGTTCGAGCATAAGCTAGCGCTGCCACCTCTCCGTGAGAAGGTCAGATCGCAATCAAAGATCCGCGAACACCCGCTGGCATTGGCCCAGTCCGCCAAATCCGCTCTCAATACGTCACAATTTTAGGTATTATTTGCCGTAACATAGCCACACCTCCCCGCTAGCCCGCTGACCGTCAAGAGTAGTGAGCCAAATCGATGGCAGTCTTTAACTTTACAGTGCCGATATACGGTTTCGACCAATGGTCGGCGGCAGCAAGCACGAATAACACCGTGAGCTACACGAACGGGACCAGCTTTTCGCTGAACGATCCCGCGACGCTTACGACCATCGACGTGACCGATGATGACGGCAATCCTGTTGGATCTGCCGACAATCGCTTTAGCGACGGCTTCATCGACACACCCGGCGATGGCTCCACTGCATCGACGGCCAACAACGACCAGGTGCTGTCGCAGGCCGTGACGATCAACAACGCCACGTTTGACGCGGGCGATCAGGTAGAGCTCGAATTCGCGTTCACGACATCCACTGGTGAAACCTTCTGGGTGATCCGTATCGATGGCGTCAATGTCGGCATAAGTGGCCCGGTTCTGCCGGAACCGGGTACCACCTACACCGTAAGCGGGAGCTCTGACGGCGCAGCCACGCCGCTCGAAGACGTGCCCTGCTTTACCGATGGCGCGCTCGTCGAAACTCCCACGGGCCCGCGCCTCATTGAGACACTCAAGGCAGGTGACCTCGTCACAACGGTTGATCACGGCGCTCAACCCATCCTGTGGGCAGGCATGCGCGCACCATCGACACGGCAACTTCACCTCCTACCCAAGCTGCGCCCGATCATGATCCGCGCCAACGCTTTGGGTCCCGGGCTGCCCAGGGCAGATACGGTACTCTCGCCGCAGCACCGCGTCGTCGTGCGGTCCGCTGATATCGAGCTCTATTTCGGCGTGAGCGAGGCGTTCGCCACGGCCCAAAGCCTCATCAACGGGCGCACGATCTATCGGGATGGCCGCGCAGAGCCAGTCTACCGCCACCTCCTCCTCGCGCGGCACGAGGTGCTCATCGTCAACGGCCTAAGAAGCGAAAGCCTCTATCCGGGGACACGGCACTTGCCACCAGAGCAGCTCATGGAGCTTGATCTGCAAGGGATCGTCGAGTGCGAGACGCGCCTCGCGCGCCCGATGCTTCGGCACTTTGAGGCCACGCTTCTAAACGAAGCCGCCTAAAGCAAAGCACAAAAAAAGGGCCCACCACCAGGCGGGCCC
>JBCCYG010000161.1:0-5411 GCA_039190145.1 Pseudomonadota bacterium
GAAAACGAAGGCCGCGATAGCAAAGATCGCGAAGCCATGGATCGCAACCCGGAAGAAGAAATAGGTATTCGCCTCCGGTGTCCCCTGAGCCATCCAGGACTCAATGTAGGTCCACCCGACATAGCCCAGCGTCGCCGCGCCAATCACGTAGCCATAGGCAACGCCGAGCCCCATGTCGCGAAAGCGCGGTGCGTTCGATGTGACCGCCTGCCCGCCCGCGCGGAATGCGTAGGCCAAAGGCACAGCAAGCACGAGAAAGAGCACAAACTGTCCCCAACCGGGGACGCCGGGCACCACCATCGACACGAGCCAAAGTACGACGAAAAGCCCCGCCGCACACACAGCGGACACAAGTGCAACAACGAGCCCCTCGGAACCAAGGGAGGGCGGCCTTGCGGAAATATCGCTCATTTCGGGTGCCTCAGACGCGGGTTCGACAGGATGGAAAGAATGTCAGCCATCAGGTTGAGCAGGATGTACGCCGCCGCAAAGATCAGGCAGCAGGCCTGCACCACGGGAATGTCGCGGATCTTCACGCTATCCACAAAGAGCTGACCGATCCCCGGATAGACGAAAACCACCTCAACGACGACGACGCCGGTGATGAGATAGGCGAGGTTAAGCGCGATCACATTGATGATCGGCGCCAATGCATTGGGCAGCGCATGCTTCACGATCACCCGCATCGGGTTAATCCCTTTCAGCCGCGCCATTTCGATATAGGGCGACGCCAGAAGGTTGATGATCGCCGCCCGCGTCATCCGCATCATATGCGCAGTAACCACGAGCGTCAGTGTGAGTGCCGGCAAAAGCGTCATCTGGAGTCGCTCGCCAAAGCCCATATCTTCATTCACCAGACTCAAAACTGGCAAAATCGGGTTCAACACCGCCAGGAACAGGATCAGCACATAAGCAAGAAAGAATTCTGGCGACGAAATCGACGTCAGTGTCGTGATATTCGCCGCCCGGTCAAAAACCGAGTTGCGGTAAAGCGCAGCCAGAACTCCGAGAAAGACCGCCAACGGCACCGCGATGGCCGCTGTCACGCCCGCCAGAAACATGGTGTTGGAAAAGCGCGACCCGAGCATTGAGGCAACCGAGCCAAGCCCGCTGCCCGTATCCGCCCCAGCAAAAGCGGCAAAGTTGGCCTGGGCAAACGACGTCCCTAGGTCGCCGCGCAAAACATCCGCGAGCCAGCTAAAGTATCGTGCGAAGTAAGGCTGATCGAGTCCAAGGTCCCGACGAATGGAGGCCACCGCCTCGGGCGTCGCTCCCTGTCCTAGAATAGCCTGGGCAAAGTCCCCCGGCAGTGCGTTGACCGATACGAATATTACGACCGATACGACAAACAGCGTGAGCACGCCTAGCGCCAAACGCTGCAGGATGATGCTTCCTACAGACCCCAAGGTTCAGATTTTCCTGTTCTCTCCCAGTTACGCGCGAGCCTAACAACTGAGTGGAACCTGTAAACCCCCTTGGCGAGAAGCGTCGCTAAAGCTCGATCTGTTCGGGTGCTAGTGCCATTCGGTCCATTATTTGAACCAAGGCTGCTGAAATTCCGGGCTCTGAGAGAGCGTGACCCGCGCGCGGCACCATCTGGAGCTTTGCCTTGGGCCAGGCCTCGGCCAGTTTCCAGGCCGATGTAGGCGGGCAGATCATGTCATAGCGGCCTTGAACGATATGACCCTGGATGTGCTGAAGCTTGCCCACATTCTTGAGAATCCAGCCGTCCTCCTCAAGGAAGCCAGCGGCCTTAAAATAATGGTTCTCAAGGCGCGCAAAGGCGCGCGCATATTCTGCAGGGCTTTCGCCGCTCGCCCCGTCCGAGGCCATGGAGGCCAAGGCATTTTCCCAGGAAGACCACGCCCGCGCATAACGCGTTTCCAGCATCACATCGCCCGAAAAGAGCCGCCGGTGATAGGCTTCAATGTAATTGTCGCTCTCGTCGTCGGGGATGAGGCTTGTGAACTTTGCCCAGGTATCAGGCCAGAATTTCCCGGCACCGCCGCCGTAAAACCAGTCAAGCTCTGTCTGGGTCATGAGGAATACGCCGCGCAGCACGAGTGCCGCAGCGCGCGCCGGGTGTTTGAGCGCGTATATGAGCGCGAGCGTCGCGCCCCAGGAGCCGCCAAAGACAATCCAGCGGCGAATGCCCAGGGTTTCTCTAATCTTCTCGATATCCTCAACAAGGTGCCAGGTCGTATTGGCCTCGACGCTGGCATGGGGTCTCGATCGGCCACATCCCCGCTGGTCAAAGAGGATCACGCGATACTTGGACGGGTCAAAATAGCGGCGCATCGCCGGGCTGCACCCGCCCCCAGGCCCCCCATGGAGCACCAAGACGGGCAGGCCATCGGGCCGCCCACATTGTTCGACATAGACGCGATGCCCGTCGCCCACGTCCAGCATCCGCTGGTCGAACGGGTCTCGCGGCGGGTAGAGGTAGTGAGCCGCGCGTTTATGCCCTGCCTCTTTGTCCATACCCGTCCTATATAGCGCCCTGAGGGCTGAAAACTCATGTTCAAAGACCGCAATGGAGCGACGAATGCAAGCTAACGCATCCACCGTGGACGCAGAGGAAATCGCAAAGTTCGAAGCCATGGCCGCCGAGTGGTGGGATGAGACCGGGAAATTCAAACCGCTCCACATGCTCAACCCCACTCGGCTCGACTATATAACGACCCAAATCGCCGCTGAGTTTGGCCGCGACTTGGGTGATGAGAAGCCCTTCGACGGGCTCCACATCCTCGATATCGGTTGCGGCGGCGGGCTGCTGTGCGAGCCCATGGCGCGGCTGGGTGCAACCGTCGTGGGGGCGGATGCGGCTGAGCGGAATATCCCCGTGGCCCGCATCCATGCGGAGCAGTCAGGCCTCGATATCGACTATCGCCACACGACCGCCGAGGCACTGGCCGACGCGGGCGAGGCATTCGACGCCGTCCTCAACATGGAAGTGGTGGAGCATGTGGCCGACCCCCAGCTCTACCTCAACGCCTGCGCCGAGCTCGTAAAGCCGGGCGGGCTCCACATCTGCTCGACGCTCAATCGCACCGCCAAAAGCTACCTTGCCGCCATCATCGGCGCCGAACACGTCATGCGCTGGCTCCCCAAGGGCACCCATGAATGGCAGAAATTCATCACCCCTGACGAGCTCGTCTCGATGATCGAAACCGCGGGGCTCGAGGCCGTGGACCGAACCGGCATGGTCTTCAACCCGCTCTCCTGGAGCTGGTCCCTCTCTCAGCGTGACCTGTCCGTGAACTACGTCACCACCGCCCGGAAACTTTGAAAGTTTCCGGCCCGATTTCTTTCGAAAGAAATCGGCGCCCTCGCGTCACTCTTCGGTCACGCCCTTGCGCATATCGCGTAGCACTGGGAGCATCTGGCGCACCTCATCCGTCCCCGCCTTTTCCACCGCCTCGGTGATGATCGGCTCAATGGCATCCATTGCCGCCTGGCGCGCCGAGCGCCCGCTTGGGCTAATCGTCACTAGCTTGCGCCGCGCATCGTCCCAATCCGGGCGGATATGAACGAACCCCGCCCATTCCAGCTTTGAGAGCGTGTTCGACATCGCCCCCCGCGTGACGTGAAACGCCTTGGCGAGCTGCGCGGGGCTCTTCTCCGTTTGCGTCCGCGCCAGATGGTTGAGCACCGTGAGATGCGACAGCTCCATGCCCTTCGGCAGCGCTTTCGTCACGCGGTTCCGGACAACCTGATCAATGATCAGCATTTCTGAGAAAACAGCGACGGGAAGGGGGTCCTGAGACTGCGCCATGGGCCTCTCTTAAGGCCCCTCAAACGGGATGTCATGGGACAGTGACGGGACCTTTCTCCGCGCCTTTGCCACCTCTTCGAGATCAAGATCGACAAAGGTGAGCCCCGGCTCCGTGCCCGCATCCGCGAGGACCTCACCCCAAGGCGAGACTGCAAGCGCATGACCATAGGTGTGCCTTAGAGCGCCACTACCACCCCCATGCGCGCCCACTTGAGCGGGCGCCAGGACGAAGCAGCCCGTCTCGATCGCTCGCGCTTTCAGGAGCGTGTGCCAATGCGCCTCCCCCGTCGGCACAGAAAACGCCGAGGGCACGGTGAGAATGCTCGCCCCTGCCTGCGCCAAAGCCCGGTACAGCGCTGCAAAGCGGAGGTCATAGCAAATCGACAGCCCAAACGTCGCCCAGGGCGTTTCACACGTCACGGCGCGCGTCCCGGGCCGATACCCCGCCGACTCGCGGTAACTCTCTGTCTCCGACAGTGTCACATCAAACATGTGGAGCTTGTCATACCGCGCCTGAACCATCCCCTCCGAGTCGATCATGAAAGACCTATTGGCAAAGCGCCCGTCCGGATCATCCGTCTTCAAGGCAAGAGACCCGATCAACGCCCAAATCCCGACGGAGGCGGCCGCCTCCCGCATAGCGATGAGGGTCTTGTCGTCCGCCTCCAGCACCAAAACTTCATTCTGATGCGCGCGGCTCGACGACAGGCAGTTCGAGACCTCAGGCGTCAAAACCATGTCTGCCCCACCCGTCGCAGCGTCAGCCACGGCCTGGCACAAAACCTCAGCATTCGCCGCCGGATCGTCACCGGAGGTCATTTGGAGCAAGGCGACCCGCATCTAGCCGGCGAGGAGCGCGTCCAGCTTCCCGCGGCGTTCGAGATCATAGAGATCGTCACAGCCGCCCACATGGGTCTTACCCACGAAGATCTGCGGCACCGTCCGGCCGCCATTGGCACGCTGGGTCATCTCGGCACGCCTCTCCGGCGCGCGGCCCACATCAATCTCGGTAAAGCTCACACCCTTCTTGGTGAGGAGCTTCTTGGCGGCATGGCAAAAGCCACAGATTTGGGTGGTGTAAATCTCGACAGGTTGCATGGCGGTCGTCCTTTTGGCGTCGCCCCTGATTTAGGCGTACCGTTCCGTCCGCGCCAGTGTGAGGATGTCAACACGTGCCGCGCCTGCGTCCAAAACTGCCGCCGTCGCTGCCGAAAGCGTCGCCCCGGTTGTCAGAACGTCATCTATGAGCACCACCTTGCGCCCTGTTAGCCGGTCTGCCCGTTTCAGTTGGATCGTTCCTGACAAGGCCTGAAAGCGCTCGTTTGGTGACATGTCTTGCAGCTTGGGCGTCCGAACGGGCCGCCTCAACGCGTCCAGGACGGTGTCACACCCGGTCTCGTCACTCAGCGCCTTAGCGAGCAGGGCCGCCTGATTGTAACGGCGCCGCACCAGCCGCAGCCAATGCAAAGGGACCGGGACGAGCAGGCTATCAGGTCGCAAAACCTCCCGCCCGGCCCGCGCCATCCACTGCGCGGCGGGTACCGCAATATCCTCCCGCCCGGCATATTTGAGCCCCATGACGAGCCGTTTCGCCTGCTTCGAGAAAATGAGTGCTGCGCGCCCCTGCTGCCAAGGC
>JBCCYG010000162.1:0-5393 GCA_039190145.1 Pseudomonadota bacterium
CCATGAACCCCTTGAATGTGATCCCAAATTCCATGTCTTCCTCCGTCGTTCAGGTGCCAGGCGCCCAGATGCGTATACCCGCATGGCTGAATGGCACCGCTTTTGAGATGTTGATGCGAATGAGTATCGGCGTAATCGCCTCAATGCAGCGCGCGGCCTCTGCGTCGCCCGCATTGTAGGCGGCAACGCCCAGCTTCTCGACGAGGGCCATGGCTTTCTTGCGTGGCTCAAGCCCGTTTCCACAGACCAGTACGTCGCAGTTTATCTCGGCATCCAGGTCATTGAGCGTATGGGCTGACACGTTGTGCAGCGCCCCCATGACCGGGATGTCGGGCCCCAAAAGCGCTTGCGCTGCTTCCGTCGCAGAGCCTTCAGGCGGCATATCCACCTTCTTCGGGTCGCCCTCTTTCAGCGGTACGACGATGTCGACTAGGATCTTGCCCGCAAGGTCACCCTTCACCGCTTCAATCGTTGCATTGTGGCCCGACCACGGCACAGCCAGGATCACCATTTCCTCCGCCGCAGCAACGGCCGCCGCGTTATCATGGCCTGAAACAGCCGCGCTCCCTGCCGGGAGGGAGGCCCCAATTTCGGCCGCAATTTCAGCAGCTCGAGCCGCATCTCGCGAGCCGATGGCTACCGGCACGCCTGAAATGGCAAACCGCTTTGCCAGCCCCTGACCCTGCGGCCCTGTTCCGCCCAGAATGGCGATCGTCATCTGAACATATCCTCCGAAGTGGCACGCAGGATATCGCGTGCGCTGCTAGTGTGTTGTGGGATCCAATCCACGCCGCGGCAGAGCACCAGCGGCGTCTTTGCGGCTTTCGCAATGACAAGACCCGAGGCCGCCGCGAGCTCATCGCTTAGCGCGGGCTCGGTCACTGAAAGCGGACGCCCCCAGGCATCCGTGCTGCCGATATCGGACGTCTTCGCTGGCACGCGATAGAGCCCGATTGCGACATTCACCTGCCCCAAGCGCCAGGGCCGCCCGAACGTGTCCGTGATCACCACGCCCAGTGACACGCCAAACCGCGCCTCAAGCGCCTCGCCCAGACGCCTAGCACTGGCGTCGGGGTCATCCGGGAGCGTTATCAGCGTGCCTTCATCGCTGTTTGACTCATCTACCGCCGCGTTGGCTGAGATAAATCCAAGCCGATGCTCACAGATCATCGTGCCCTCGTTTTGCTCAGGGCGTTTGAACGCCCGCACAACACGCGACGACTGTTGAAGGACGACCTCGACCTTGGCCGGGTTCTTGTTGAGCTTGATTGCGTAGTCCTCCGCCTCCGCTGAGGGGATAACGGAGGCGAGATCAATGACATTGCCCTCGGCCTTTGAAACAACCTTATGGGCGATACACAGGATATCACCCTCTTCCACCCCGCCCGCCGCCTCCAAAGCGTCGCCGAGGATGACTGCGAGGTCCTGACCCGGGGCCAAATCGGGGATGCCGGGGATCGCCATCAACGTCACCTTCCGCATCACGCGCAGACCCGCGCGAGTTCGGGTTCCGCTTCTATCGCGAGCGAGAGGCAGGTGCTTGTATCGATGTCAAAGCTTAGGCTCTCGAGCTGCATGAGGCGGGTCGAAAGGCCCAGCAAGCGCGCTTCTTCCAAATGCCTCACGGAAGACCTAGCGCCATATCGGAACTGGATCGCGTCCGGTGGTGATAACAAGAGCGCATTCGTACCTTGATCGGTAGACGGGCAAACGGTCACGTCAGCATCGCTTTCCAGCAGGCGCGAGATTTCCTCAGGCGCGGGCGCAGCTAGATCCGCCGGGATAATGCAGAGCCTCTTGTAGCCATCTGCTGCGGCAATCTCAGCCGTCCGAGACAGCGCGTGATTGAGGCCTACGCATCCTGTTTCGTCGAGCACCCGCACGCCGCGCTCTTCCGCGCATCGTCGAGCCTCAACGCTACTCGTGACGACCGCAAGGTCGGCCTCCGCCGCCTCTGCCACCGGGCCTAAAACATCCAGCGTCCGACGATAAAGATGGCGCACAAGACGCCGCCGCGCGCTGGCACCTAGAACGCCCGCCAGCCGCGTTTTAGACGCCGCGGGGTCCTTAACTGGCACAACGATGAGCGTCTTCCTCATGCCGCGCTCTCCGCCTGCTCAGCACCAAAGAGCGCCAAAATCTCGCCCGCAAGCCGCGCCTTACCAGCCGCGTCCGGCATCATAATGTCAGTTAGATGCGGCACCATCCCGAGCGCCGAGATGTTAGGAGCAAGCTCCGCATCCACCGCATCAATCAGAAAGTGCTCGACTAATCCGCGATACATCTCCGCCACGCCCAGCGCGTCTGCACGATAACCGAGCGACGCCATCATGCGGTCCGCCGGTCCTTTCACTACTTTCCCTGCGATCAGGGGAGAAACACCAAAGATCGGTGCAGACGCGGCACTCAAGGCCTCGCGCATGCCCGGCACGCCCAGGATCGGCTCTATGCTCACAAGCGGGTTCGACGGTGCAACGACGATAAGGTCCGCACTCGAGATCGCCTCCCGCGCTTCGTGCGTGAGCCGAGCCCGTTCCAAGCCCTCATAGCTAAGCTCCAGCACCTCTGGCACGCATCGCTCCCGCACGAAGTACTCTTGAAAGCTCAGCCAGCCAGCACCCGTTCGCACCCGCGTCTGAACCCTGTCATCCGTCGGCAAAACCAGCCGCGCCTCGATACCAAATCGGCGCGCGATATCAGCCGTAATCTCGGACGGCCGATCCCCTCGCCGCAATCGCTCTGTCCGGTAGATATGCAGCCCAAAATCCCGGTCGCCGAGGAACATCCAGGTGTCCGCCCCAAGATCGCCCAGCATATCGAGCGCCCTGCGCCCTTCATCGGCGAGCCCCCAGCCCTGATCGCGATTGATCCGTCCCGAAAGCGTATAGAGCATCGTATCAATGTCGGGCGACACCCAGAGCCCGTGAAATTCCTCGTCGTCGGCCACATTGCCGATGATCGTGAGATCGACCTCAGGCATGGTGGCAAAGCCTTCGGCCATCTTGGCACCGCCGACCCCGCCAGCGAGAAGTGTCACGCGGGTCATGGACGCGGCTCCGGGAACATCTCGAGGAAGTCGAGAGGATTCGATTTCCGCTCCACGAGCGGAGCAATCTCCACCGGATCGTGGTGCTCAAAGATATCGACGGTGTCGTAGACCGTGTTGCGCCGCACCGGCACGCGCCCGGCGGAGCGGATGATGTCGCATAACTCCCGCGCGGTGATCTCCTGACCGTGCTTCGACCCCGCGGCGCGCGAGATGCTCTCGTTCATCAAGGTCCCGCCAAGATCGTTCACGCCCCGCTTCAGCATCTGCCGCGCGCGTTCCGCGCCGAGCTTTGTCCAACTCACCTGGATATTGTCGATGAAACCATGAAGCATAATCCGCGACACAGCATGCATCAGATCGACCTCATGCGCAGTCGGCCCGGGACGCACCTCATCGGGGTTCTGCGTGTAAAGCGGGCTGTCCGTATGCACGAAACTCAGCGGCACAAGCTCTGTGAAGCCGCCGGTATCGCGCTGGATGTTGCGTAGCCGTGCGATGTGCCCCGCCCAATGCTCCGGCGCGTCGACATGGCCGTACATAATCGTCGCTGTCGTGGGGATACCGACCTCGTGGGCCGTGCGTATGATCTCCTCCCACCGTTCCGCGCTTAGCTTGTTCTTGGTGAGCTTCTTGCGCACCTCGGTGTCGAGGATTTCCGCCGCCGTCCCCGGCATGGAGCCAAGCCCGCAATCCCGCAAATCACTCAGGAAGTCCCAATAGCAAAGCTTGGATTTCACCGCCCCGTACCAGATCTCAAAGGGTGAGAAGGCATGGATATGCATATCCGGCAGCGCGGCTTTTATCGCGAGAACAAGGTCGCGGTAGTAGGTGCCCGGCAGTTTCGGATGCAGCCCACCCTGGATGCACACCTCTGTGCCACCCCGATCCCAAGCCTCCTGCGCTCGCGCAACCACCTGTTCGGGTGACAGCCATTCCGCACCCGCCTCTTCCTGGCGCTTCGCGAAGCCGCAAAAACGGCAGCCCATGTAGCAGATATTGGTGAAGTTGATGTTGCGGTTAACGACAAAAGTCACGTGATCGCCATTCGCCCGCTCGCGCAGCGAATTGGCGACGGCGTAGATCGCCGCGCGATCCGCATCACGCTCATTATCGCGACAATGGAAAAGAAGCGCGCCTTCTTCCTCGCTCGTCTCCCGACCCAACAGCGCCCGGTTTAAGATACGCCAGACGGGTCGGCTCGCCCCATCGAGGAGCCCTTGCAATTCCACGGGGCGACGCCGCTCAAAGCTTTGCTGCTCTTGGGTCATTCCGCCGCCTCCAGCACCTGGTTCCGCGCGAGCCCATCTTCCCGCGCCATGGCCGCGATCCGGCCCGCCAGCGCCGGGTCAAGATACGCACTGCGCACATCGATAAACCGCGGGTAAACCGTGAGCCGCTCGGTCAGCTCATAACCCCCATGCGCGCAGCTCTCGCCGAGCACCTCGATCTCGGGCCAGGCATGCTGCGGATTGATAAAGTCGATCGTGACCGGACTGATCCCGCCCCAGTCATTTATCCCTGCATCTAGATAGGCGATGTGCCGTTCATGCAGGTTCGGCGGCGCCTGAAGGCTGATCTCTGGGTCGAGGATGATCCGCGCCGCCGCGATTGTGCGAAGCATATCATCAAGCGGCGGCTCGGGATGCTGCGCCATGGCGATGTCGGGCTTCTGCTGGAAGTTTTGAATGATGACTTCCTGGATGTGGCGATGCTTCCGATGCGCCGCGTTAATGGCATGGAGCGCCTCAATCCGCTCTGCCCAGGTCTCCCCGATCCCAATCAGCAATCCCGTGGTGAACGGCACTTTCTTCGCGCCCGTCCGATCAAGCGTCCGCAACCGCTGAACGGGCGTCTTATCGGGGCAGGCATAGTGCGGCCCACCCTCACGCCCCAGCCGGCGGCTCACGGTCTCCAGCATCATACCCATCGAGGCGGACATCGGCTTCAATCGGTCAATCTCATCCTCTGACAGCGTCCCCGCATTCACATGCGGCAAGAGAGATGTCTCCGCGAGCACGAGCGCGCACATGTCAGCGAGGTAATCGGTCATGCGCTCGTAACCCAACCGCGCGAGGCCCGCTTTTGCCGCCTCATAGCGCTCCTCGGGCTTCTCCCCGAGACTAAAGAGCAGCTCTTTACACCCCTGCCGCTCGCCACGCTTGGCCTCTGAAAGCACCTGATCTGGTGTCATGATCCGCGCAGTCGGGTCAGAGGGGTGCTTCACGAACGTGCAATACCCACAGGTATCCCGGCACATATTGGTGAGCGGCACAAAGACCTTTCGGGAATAGGTCACCCGGCGGCCCCACTGGCTATCGCGAATGGCAGATGCGGCTGACATCAA
>JBCCYG010000163.1:0-5367 GCA_039190145.1 Pseudomonadota bacterium
CGCTGCTTGCGGCCAAGGCGGGGGCGACCTTTATCTCCCCGTTCATCGGGCGCCTTGACGACATCGCGCTCGAAGGCATGGAGCTCATCCAGGACATCCGCACGATCTATGACAATTTCGGCTTCGGCACAGAGATCCTCGCGGCCTCCATCCGCTCGGTGAACCACGTGCAGGAAAGCGCGCTCATCGGGGCCGACGTGATCACTGCGCCGCCCGATGTGATCCAAAAGCTGGCCTCTCACCCGCTCACCGACAAGGGCCTCGACGCCTTCCTGAAAGATGCGAAAGCGGCGGGTATCAAGATCGTTTGATCTGCGCGCCTGCGCACGCTTAACCAAATTTGGGGCTCGAAACCTGCGCAAACTTGTATGTACAGGTTGTGCGCGGGCTGTGTACGGCTTGTGACGCCTCAAGTTGAGGCGCAGTCCTGGTAAAACGGCACGCTTTGGGCCAAAAGTTAACGCCTCGTGCACGGCTTTCTTTGCCAGATCGTGAAAACCCGTGCTATAGCCGTCAAAACTCGGGCGAAAGACCCGACAAGACGAGGCATTTTATGAGTAGCCCCTTAATAGAGTCCGCCGTACGCGAAGAAATCCTCGCGCGTCCCGATGCGCTGTTGGAAGACAAAGCGGTCATGCGCGCCCTCGTGGCCGCCCACGAGAAAACCATGGGCGGCAACATCGTCGATTTGCGTGGCATCGCCATGGAGCGTCTTGAGGAACGCCTTGATCGGCTTGAAGAAACCCACCGGACCGTGATCGCAGCGGCCTATGAAAACCTCGCCGGAACGAACCAAGTTCACCGCGCAATTCTGCGCATGCTCGACGCCACAAAATTCGAGGATTTCCTCCGCGACCTCTCCGGCGATGTCGCAGACATCCTGCGCGTAGACTTTGTGCGGCTGGTCCTCGAAAGCGTCACCGGTAAGGACGCCGTGCTCGCCAAACTTGGCGAGGTTCTCACCGTAGCGGAGCCAGGCTTTGTTGCTTCTTATCTCGACCAAACGCGCGGCGGCTCCGATCGTCAGGTCGTGCTACGCCAAGTGCAGCCCGAAAGCGGAAAGATTTATGAGCAAGGCGATTGGATTAGGTCAGAAGCCTGTCTGCGACTTGATTTCGGCAAGGGTCGTTTGCCCGGCATGCTCATCATGGGCTCTGAAGACCCGCACCAATTCGCAGCGACGCAAGGTACCGATCTGCTCGCATTCTTTGCAGGTATTTTCGAGCGCTCTATGCGCCGCTGGTTGTCGTGAGCCTCATCTCACCGCAGGCGCGCGATGCGCTTGAGGGGTGGCTGGCCCATGAGAAAGCGCTGAAGGGCACGGCTGAAAACACGCTCACGGCCTATGGCCGCGACGTTTCTGGCTTTATCGCCTTCATGGCGCATCACCACGGCGGCACGGAAGGTCTGGCGCCGTTAGCTCGCATCGACGTCAAAGACATGCGCGCCTGGATGAGCCATGAGCGTCGCCGCGGGCTCGCCCCACGCTCCCTGGCGCGCGCGCTGTCGGCAGTAAAGACGTTCTATCGATGGCTTTCAGAGCGGGAAGGGTTTGAGCCCACCGCTGTCCTCTCCGCCCGCGCGCCGAAGTTTCAAAAGAAGCTGCCGCGCCCGCTCGCCGAAGATGCGGCGAAAGCTGTGCTTGATACCGTGGAATTACAGGCGTGTGAACCATGGGTCGCGGTGCGGGATGTGGCGGTGATTACCCTGCTTTACGGCTGCGGTCTCCGCATATCCGAGGCGCTGAGCCTTACCGGGGAGACTAAAGAGCTTCCCGATGTGCTGCGCATTACCGGTAAAGGCGGCAAAGAAAGGCTCGTCCCTGTGATCCCTGCCGCAAGGGACGCTGTAGCGAAATATGTTGCGGCCTGTCCCTACGACCTAACGGCTCAAGAGCCCCTCTTTCGGGCGGTCCGTGGTGGTGCTTTGGCCCCCCGCGCAATCCAGAAAGTGATGGAACAAGTTCGGCTTCAGCTCGGTCTTCCCGCCACGGCCACTCCGCATGCGCTACGCCACAGCTTTGCAACCCACCTGCTTTCTGCCGGCGGCGACTTGCGCGCGATCCAAGAGCTTCTCGGACATGCATCACTCTCAACGACGCAGGCCTACACCGCTGTCGACACAGCCCGGCTGATGGAAGTCTACGACGCCACGCATCCGCGCTCGGCGACCTAGGCTTGCGAGGCTTCCACGATTTCTCCATGACGCTTCTATGACGACCCCACTCAAGGCCCTCTCGGTTCATCTTTTCACCGCCACCGGTGCTGTCTTTGCAATGCTCGCCATGCTGGCCGCAACCGAGGCGAAGTGGGACCTCATGTTTCTGTGGCTCGTGGTGGCCTTTGTCGTGGACGGCATCGACGGCCCGCTCGCGCGACACTACGACGTTAAGCAATATGCGCCGCAATTCGATGGCGTCTTGCTCGATCTCATCATCGACTATCTGACCTACGTCTTCATCCCCGCCTACGCGCTCTACGCGTCTGGCCTCATGTTTGGATGGACTGGTTGGGCCGTACTCTTTGTCATTACTTTCGCCTCGGCCATGTATTTCTGCGACACGCGCATGAAAACGAAGGACAATTCCTTCTCCGGCTTCCCAGGATGCTGGAACATGGCGGTGATCGTGATCTTTGCGCTGCAGCCCAATTACTGGGTAACACTCGCCATCGTCGTGGCGCTCGCCATCGCGATGTTCTTCCCGCTCAAATTCGTGCACCCGGTGCGAACACGGCGCTGGCGCTGGCTAACACTTCCCATGGCGCTGGCCTGGACAGGCTTTGCAGGCTGGGCGGCTTGGGTGAATTTTGATCCAGCAAGCTGGGCGCAGACCGGTCTGCTGATCACGACTGCTTACCTGCTTTTCGCGGGCATCCTGCAGCAGCTCACCGAGAAAGCCTGATCGGCCCACGCGCTGTTATCGGATCAACCGGCACACCCTTTTGAGTGGCCGTTAGCCCCTCCGCCGCAGCCAACACGCGGACACGCGGCATAAGCGGGCGCCAATCTTCTGAGACCCGCTTTGCAGCCTCGGAAGGACAGAAAGTCTTGCCCACCCTCTCTCCGGCCAACGCTCTAAGCGCCCCGACAATCGCCGCATCCGTTGGGCGCCAGTCAGGCACCACCTATCAGCCCCGCAACTCCGCCAGCGCCTCAGAACACCGCTTGCAGACATCGGGCGGATCGTACTGGCCCACCTCTGGCAGGATTTTCCAAGACCGCTGGCACTTGTTGCCCTGAGCCTTCTGGAACACGACCGCAACGCCTGGCGTGTCATCGAGCGTGAACGCCCCATCGGGTGCGTCACCGGCGATGATCTCGATCTGTGAGGTGATACAGACATCCTCAAATTCAACGCTTTCAAGGATCACGGCCGTCTCCGCATCGACAAAGACTTGCGGTGCTGCCTCAAGGCTCGACCCGATGGTCTTTTCCCGACGCTTCACCTCGAGCGCTCCCGTCACAACACGGCGTACTTTGCGGATGGTTGACCATTTGGCTGCAAGCTCTTCATCGATCCAGTCTGAAGGCGTCTCCGGGATATCCTCAAGGTGGATGGAGCCTTCCCCGCCAGACCGCTCGAGCCACACCTCATCCATCGTGAAAACGAGGATCGGAGCAAGCCAGGCATTGAGCCGCTCGAGGATGAGGTCGAGCACGTGACGCGCCGCCTGACGGCGGTTCGTCGTCCCGTCGCAATAGAGCGCATCCTTGCGGATATCGAAGTAGAAGGCGCTGAGCTCCACCGTCGAAAAGGTAAAGATCGCCTGGAAAACGTTCTGGAAGTCGAACCGGGCATACCCGTCGCGCACTTGGGTATCGAGCTGCGCCAGGCGATGCAGCACCCAGCGCTCTAGCTCGGGCATTTCCTTGTGGTCCATCGCTGGCGTGCCTTCGACGCGACTGCCCAGCAGGTAACGAAACGTATTGCGCAAGCGGCGATAGCTATCGGCCACGCCCTTCAGGATTTCCGGCCCGATCCGCTGGTCGGCGGTGTAATCCGTCTGTGCCACCCAAAGGCGCAAGATATCGGCGCCGTATTGCTTGATAACCTCCTCGGGCACGATCGTATTCCCGATGGATTTGGACATCTTCATGCCCTTCTCATCCAGCGTGAAGCCGTGGGTCACCACATTCCGGTAGGGCGCGCGGCCCGTCGTGCCCACCGACTGCAGGAGTGAGGAGTGGAACCAGCCCCGGTGCTGGTCGGTGCCCTCCATATAGACATCGGCGATGCCGTCATCGGTGCCGTCTTCGCGGTCACGAAGCGTAAAGGCATGGGTTGAGCCAGAATCGAACCACACGTCCAGGATGTCCATCACCTGATCGTAGTCATCCGGGCTGACGACGTTGCCGAGAAACCGCTCCTTCGCGCCTTCCTCATACCAGGCATCCGCGCCTTCGGCTTCAAACGCCTCTACAATCCGCGCGTTCACCTCTTCATTGCGGAGAAGGAAATCCTCATCCGTCGGCAGTGCGCCTTTCTTAGTAAAGCAGGTCAGCGGCACGCCCCAGGCCCGCTGGCGCGAGAGCACCCAGTCGGGACGGCTTTCCATCATGGAATAGAGCCGGTTGCGGCCAGCCTTGGGTGTCCATTTCACATTGTCGATCTCGGTGAGCGCCCGCTCCCGTATCGTCTTACCGTGCATGTCCTGCCCATCGCCCACCGGCTTATCGATGGCGGCAAACCATTGCGGCGTGTTGCGATAGATCACCGGCGCCTTCGAGCGCCACGAATGCGGGTAGGAGTGGTGGATTTTACCGCGCGCAAGGAGCCCGCCTTCCGCCACGAGTTTGTCGATCACGGCCTTGTTCGCATCGCCTTCACCGCCCTTGCGGGAGAGGATGTATTTGCCACCGAAGAACGGGAGGTCTTCGCGGAAGGACCCATCATCCATCACGTTATAGGTGATCACCTGCTGCAGCATCCCTGCATCGCGATAGAGTTCATATTCCTCCATCCCGTGGGACGGCGCGCAGTGCACGAAACCGGTGCCCTCGGTATCCGTCACAAAGGGCGCGGGTCGGAAGTCTCTCGGCTCATCCCAATAGGCCTCTGCGCCATCCTTACCCGCCAGCGGATGATAAAGTGACACGCCTTCCAGCTCGCTTTGGGCCACGTCGCGCACCCGCCGCCACATGCCTTCCTCGAGCCGAGCCTTGGCAAAGACGTCGGCTGCCAGTTTGTCGGCCAAGAGGTACCGCTCGCCGGCTTGCGCCCAGCATTCCTCGGGCGTGTCATGCACTTCATAGAGGCCGTAGGAAATGTCGGGCCCGTAGACCACACCGCGGTTCGATGGGATCGTCCAGGGCGTCGTCGTCCAGATGACGACATAGGCATTGGCGATCTCAGCAGCCGAAAGGTCA
>JBCCYG010000164.1:0-5331 GCA_039190145.1 Pseudomonadota bacterium
CGGCTTCAAAGCCCGGCCCAAAGAGCATGTAGCCGAGTAAACCCACATGCCCGATCGTGGAAATATAGCCGCCAATGGCCATGGCCCCTAGCCATCCTCACCATCAAGCGTCGGCCCACCGAGATCGGTCACGAGCCCGATATCAGCAAAGCCGCCATTGTTGAGCGCACCCATGACCTGCACCACGCGCTCGTAAGGGATCGCCCCATCGGCGCGGAGGAAAACCTTGTTGTCTGCCCGCTCCTGCGCAATGCCGCGGAGCCGTGTGAGCAGCTCTTCTTCAGGCACTTCCGTGGTTTGAATAATGATCCGGCCATCCGCCGTGATCGTCACCGTCAAAGGCTCCTCACTGTCAGAGCTAAGCGCCCCCGCCGCCGTCTGCGGCAGCTCAACGGGCACGCCCACCGTCATGAGCGGCGCGGCCACCATGAAGATGATGAGAAGCACCATCATGACATCCACAAAGGGCGTCACGTTGATCTCGGCCATGGGCCGCGCGCGCGAGCGCCGCTTGCGCCGCCCGCCGCCGCCGCCATCAGATTGCTGAACGCCCCCGCCCATCAGCTATCGAGCTGCCTGCTTAGGATGGTCGCAAACTCATCGGCAAAGGCCTCATAGCCCGCCACGATACGGTCGCTATCGGCGCTGAGCTTATTGTAGAAAATCACCGCCGGGATCGCCGCGAGCAGCCCAAGGCCCGTAGCTAAAAGCGCCTCTGCAATGCCGGGCGCCACGACCGCGAGCGAGGTGTTCTGCTGCTCCGCGATTTCGATGAAGGCATTCATGATGCCCCAGACCGTCCCGAAAAGGCCCACAAACGGTGCCGTCGAGCCAACGGTGGCGAGGATCGGCAGGCTTTTCTGCAAAGCATCAGACTCTTTCGAAATCGCCACGTCCATGGAGCGGTCAATGCGCGCCTGCGCGCCCGCAATGAGCCCCCCGTCCTGCCGGTGAGAGCGGCGCCACTCCATCATCCCGGCCGCAAATATCGTCTCCGAAGCACCATCGGGCTGCATCTTCATCTCGTCAAAGAGCTCATCCAGGGGTTCGCCCGACCAAAACGCCCGGTCAAACTTCGCCGCCTCGCGCCGCGCACGGCGATACTGGAGTGTCTTGTTGATAATAATGGCCCAGGCCCAGATCGACGCCACTACGAGCATCGCCATGACCACCTGAACAGTAATCGTCGCACGGGCAAAGAGCCCCCACATGGAGAAATCAGCTGCTGCTTCCATACCTGCCTCTTCGCGGGGCGTTTCGCCCTCATTTATCTGAGAATAACCCAATAAGCAGGGGAAAGCTACGCAAAGTGGCCCCGTTTGAGCGATCACATTTGGCGGAGTTCTGCCGGTAGTATCTGCGGCTTGCCGTCTTCCGCTATAGCAACCACTGTCACCAGAGCTTCAAAGAGCTTCTGCGTGCCGCGAAACACCTCTTGACGCAGGACCCACCGCACCCCGGTAGCGGCCGCGACAGAACTCTGCACCTCAAGCTGGTCGCCCAGCACCGCCGGCGCGAGGAAGTCACTCTCAATCCGGCGAACCACAAAAACCGTGCCCGCTGCTTTCAGCGCCAGCTGATCCACCCCAAGTTCGGCCACCCAGGTCGACCGCGCCCGCTCGATAAACTTGAAGTAATTGGCATGGTAGACGATCCCACCCATGTCGGTGTCCTCGTAAAAGACAGTGACAGAAAAGGTGTGTGTCACGTGAACGCGCCCTCTCCATGGCAAGCAGAGGCCTCCACAACCAAACCATCCGCGCCAAAGCGCAAGGTCTCAGTAGCCCGTCGGCCGACTTGGTTGACATAGAGGATCACAAGCATCCCATGGCCCTCAAAGACCTCAATCACCGAAAAGGCAAGGTCAGGTTGGCGCGTCAAAGCAGCGGCCCAGTACTCCCTCAGCGCCGCTTTGCCCTCGATGACGCCTGTACCCACGGTCGCCACCGCTTTGGCAGACCGAAACACCACATCCTCAGCATAATGGGAGAGGATGCGATCCAGGTCATGGGCGTTCCAGGCCGCCTCCCATTCGGCGGCAAAATCCTTCACTGCTTGCCTGCCCCAAGCCGCGCCGCGACCCGCAAAGCATGGGAGGCATCCTGCGCCGCCACCGGCATAACCGGGTCGTAAGCCGCGCGGATAAGGTCGGCGATATCTGGGCGCAAAATCACCTTGTCCTCGATCTGCGCCAGCGGAGAGATATCCATGAAGGCCTCGTCTGACCACAGCAAAATGGTCTGCACCGCCTGGGAGAGGGAGAGCGTATCGGCGCTCACCGAACTCATATGCGCATCCATCCGTACAAAGACGAAGGCGGCCTTGATCGCGCCCGCCTCGTCGAACCGGAATATCCGATACTGATTGGCATCGACTGATTTGAGCTTTGTCAGAAGCGGCCCGAGATCAGGAACGAGGGCACCCAGATGCGGCACCTCGCCGAGCTCATCCCACTCACGCACAAAGAACACCATGAGATTGACGCCGAGCTCCGGGTCGGTCTCCGCCATCTGATGGCCAGCGAGCACCACCACCGCCTCAATCGCGGCCTTGACCACGTCGAGCGTCTCCTGTTCCACGCCAAAGACCACCGGCGCAATGGGCCTGCCCCATCGCGCAAACACGTAAGCCCCGTCCGAGCGTGTAAAAAACTTCTCTACCGCCTGCGCATCCATAATGCCCGGTTACCGCGCGCCGCCGTGAGGGACCAGCCCCTCACACTCCCCAAAGCATTTCTCGAGTATTTCTCGAACAAAGAAGACAAATCCTTTCTTCTTTGTTCCCGATACACTCCCGCCGGAGGCAATCCCGACCTTAGGAAAAGAGATCGCTTTGGCCTTTGGGGACCGGCATACCCAAATGCGACCAGGCCTTTCCGGCCAGCATCCGCCCCCTCGGGGTGCGCTGGATGAGCCCCTGCTGCAAAAGGAACGGCTCGATCACCTCCTCCAGCGCATCGCGGCTCTCCGACAGGGCCGCAGAGAGCGTCTCAACACCCACGGGGCCGCCGGCGTAGTTCTCCGCGATGAGCTTAAGGTATCGGCGGTCAGCCCCGTCGAGGCCAAGGTGATCCACCCCGAGCCGCGTCAGCGCACCGTCTGCAATCTCGCGCGTGATCCGCCCCTGCCCTTCGACCACGGCGAAATCCACGACCCGGCGCAGGAGCCGCCCGGCGATCCGAGGCGTGCCGCGCGCACGCCGCGCGATCTCTCGCGCGCCCTCATCCTCTGCGGACACACCGAGAAGACGCGCACCCCGCGTGACGATCTCGTGGAGCTCTTCGATGGTGTAAAACTCAAGCCGCGTGGGAATGCCGAACCGGTCGCGCAGGGGCGTCGTCAGAAGTCCGAGCCGCGTCGTGGCCCCCACAAGCGTAAACGGCTGAAGCTCGATCCGCACCGTCCGCGCCGCAGGCCCTTCGCCGATCACAAGATCGAGCTCGAAATCCTCCATGGCCGGGTAGAGCACTTCCTCCACCACTGGGTTGAGCCGGTGTATCTCGTCGATAAAAAGCACATCCCGCGCCTCGAGATTGGTCAGAATCGCCGCGAGGTCCCCCGCCTTGGCCAAGACAGGCCCCGACGTCATCCGGAAGTTCACGCCAAGCTCGCGTGCCATGATCTGCGCCAGCGTCGTCTTGCCAAGGCCCGGCGGCCCGTGAAAGAGCGCGTGATCCATAGCCTCGCCGCGCCGCCGCGCGCTTTCGATGAACACCCGCAAATTAGCCCGCGCCTCGGCCTGGCCGATGAACTCATCAAGCGCTTGGGGCCGTAGGGCGCGGTCAGCATCCTCGGACTGGCGCTCCCCCCGCAATGTCGGATCAGGTTCCATCGCCTAGCCCTTCGGTGCCAAGAGCTTGAGCGCGGCGCGGATGAGCGCTGCTTCGCCCTCAGCGCCTTCGCCCGCGGCCTGCGCAACCGCCCCCGCCGCCTCGCCCGGCCCGTAGCCCAGATTTTGCAAGGCCGACAGCGCCGCCGCCTGCCCACCCGCGTCACCCGCGGGTGCCATAACCGGCGCGACAGGAGCAGAAACAGGCTCAATCACCTCGTCGCCCTGAGGTCCGCCCGTAGCCCCCATGGCCATCACAGTCGGTGCCTTGTCCTTGAGCTCGTTGACAACTCGCTGCGCCGTCTTCGGGCCCACGCCTTTGGCGGTCGCCACCGAACTCCAGTCCCCCAGCGCAATCGCACGCCCCACGCCGTCGGGCCCCAACGCGCCGAGGATTGCCATCGACGCCTTAGCCCCGATCCCCTGCACCGAGAGAAGCAGCCGGTGCCACTCCTTCTCCACCAGGCTCGTGAAGCCAAAAAGCTGCAAGTTATCCTCGCGCACCAAAAGGTCGGTAAAAAGCGCCACGGCCTCCCCCGGCCCCGGCAAGGCGCTGAGCGTCCGCTCGGAGCAATAGACGAGGTAGCCCACCCCGCGGACATCGACGAGCACATGGTCATCGGCGCGATACTCGAGCCGCCCCGCGATCTTACCAATCATGCAGAGGCCTTAAGGAGCGCCGCCGAAAGCCGCCCGGCGGATTGGGCATGATGGGCATGACATATCGCCACCGCGAGCGCATCGGCGGCATCTGGCCCTGCAAGGTGGACGCCGGGGAGCTGCACACCCACCATGTGCGCCACCTGCCGCTTATCGGCATGGCCCACGCCGACCACCGTCTTCTTCACCGCGTTTGGCGCATATTCTCCGACCTGAAGCCCGGCGCGTGCCAAGGCGACCATGGCAACCCCACGCGCCTGGCCGAGCTTGAGTGTCCCCGCGCCGTCGCGGTTCACAAAGGTCTGCTCCACTGCGGCGGCATCGGGCGCATGGGCGGCAACGACTGCGGCCAGCTGATCGAAAAGCGCAAGAAGCCTGTCCGCAAGCGAGCCTTCACCGCTCGTACATTGCCCATTGGCCACGTGGGTGAGTCGCGACCCGTCAACCTCTATGACCCCCCAACCGGTGGTCCTTAGCCCCGGGTCCAGCCCCAAAACACGCATCGCTCGCGCCTCTTTATCATTGTTACTTCGATCGTAGCACGAAGCATGAACATCCGCCAAGGGCTTTGGCTTGTGGCTGATCGCGTCGCCAGTGCTCAAAAACGACATCCAAGGGTCAAATCAAAGCTCAAAAGCGACACATCGCCATCCGGATTCTTGCATTTCTTCCAGTAGGTTACGCGCCCAAAGAGCCATGCAGAAAGAGCATATCACCCATGCAAAAATAGATTCTTGTTTCGCCCATTTGATAGGCATACCTGCGCGATATTCGAGGGCCGGATCGGCCGGCCCCGCAGAGCCTCGAGAGGACACCATGGCCGCATTCGACACGAACCGCCCG
>JBCCYG010000165.1:0-5311 GCA_039190145.1 Pseudomonadota bacterium
CCGGGCGTGTTCGTCATCACGTAATCCGCCTCGGCAAAGTTCATCGTGCCGCAGTCAAGCGTGCAAATTTCGGGCAGGCACTCCGCCACGTGGGCCACGCGCTCTTCGGCCCCGACCATATCGGTCCCGGCCGTCACCGGCAGTGGCGCTTGCGTCCCGCCAAAGACAATATCGCCCCCCATGCCCGCCGTGAGGTTAAGCACGACATCGACCTCTGCGTCGCGGATGCGGTCCGTCACTTCGCGATAGTATTCAAGCCTTCTCGACGGCGCGCCGGTCTCCGGGTCGCGCACATGGCAATGTACAATGGCCGCGCCAGCCTTGGCGGCATCAATAGCGCTCTCGGCGATCTCCTTTGGCGAACGGGGCACATGCGGGCTGCGGTCCTGGGTACTGCCCGACCCAGTGACAGCGCAGGTGATGAAAACCTCGCGGTTCATGGCAAGTGGCATCCGATCCCTCCTCCGTTGCGCCCGCCCTACAGAGACTGAGTGCCCGCGACGATGCAAGATGCGCCAGTACCGTGCCAAAGCAGGGCACGGGCGGCCAATTGACTCCCCCAGCACAGTGCGAAACACCTTGCCCCCGTAAAGAGGTTACGGAGTACCCCATGAAGCCGCTCATCCCTGCCCTGGCCGCGCTCGCGCTTTCTGCCTGCCAGCTCGTGGAGCCGGAGGAGCCCGAACCGGTCCCGGTGAGCGACGACGCAGAGGCAATCCGCGCGGCCCTCGCCGGAAGGACCCTCACCGAAGTGGGCGGATCCACTGTCCTTCGGCTCACACGCCGCGGCGCGATCACCGGCGAGGGCGTCGAAGGCCGCTGGGAGATGCGCGAGACACAGTTCTGCCGGACCTTCACAGCACCCGAGAGCCTCGCGGGCACCGAATGCCTCAACGTTGTGTTCTTAAACAACCAACTGGTGACGTTCTTTAGCATCACAGGTAACAACACGACCTGGCGCGTAAGCTGATCAATAAGGCATCGGATGCGCTTTATGCGTCTCGTTGATCGCGTCCATGAGCTCGCCCGATAAGGTCACATCGAGACCGGCCAGGATGTGATCAAGCTGCGCCGCACTCGTCGCCCCGAATATCGCCGAGCACATGAAAGGCCGCGCGGTGCAAAACGCGAGCGCCATGTGAACCGGGTCCACCCCGTGGTCCCGAGCGAGCTTGAGATAGGCCTCCGTCGTCTCCAACACCCTCGGCTGCATCCGCCCCCCCATGCCGGGCCCGAGGGACATCCGCGAGCCCTCTGGCACCGCCCCACCCTGGTACTTACCCGTCAAAAACCCGCAGGCGAGTGGAGAGAACGCCAACAGACCCAAATCCTCGGCCACGCTCATTTCGGCCATGTCAGTGTCGTAGAGGCGGCAGAGGAGCGAATACTCATTCTGCACCGACGCCACCCGTGGCAGGCCCTTCTCTTCCGCAAGCCGGAGAAACTGCGACGTCCCCCAAGCGCTCTCATTAGAGAGGCCAAAGGCGCGGATCGTGCCCTTCTCCACTTCCTTCTGCAAAGCCTCGAGGCAATCCTCCATGTCCGCGCGAACGTCATCGCCCTTCATCCCGCTCGGGTCGTAGTTCCAGTTCTTGCGGAACATGTACGAGCCCCGATTGGGCCAGTGAAACTGGTAAAGGTCGATGTAATCGGTCTGAAGCCGCGCGAGGCTCCCCTCAAGGGTGCTCGCAATCGTCTTTGAGCTGATTGGCTCCCCGTCGCGCACAAAGCCCAGCCCCTCGCCGGAATGCTTTGTCGCAAGAATGTACTCCCCCCGCCGCCCCGGGTTCTTGGCGTGCCAGGTGCCAATGATCTCCTCCGTGCGCCCGATGGTCTCCTTCGTGACCGGGTTCACCGGATACATCTCAGCCGTGTCGACAAAGTTGATCCCGGCCGCCAGCGCCGCATCCATCTGCCGATGCCCGTCCGCCTCAGACGTCTGATTGCCCCAGGTCATGGTGCCCAGGCAGTAATCAGTCACATTAATGCCAGTGCGGCCAAGCGGGTTCATCTTCATGGGGAGCTCTCCTTTGCGGAGACAGTTGGCCGGATGCAACCCGGATGTAAATGGCATGGGCGAGAAGGTCCGCTTTGAGCCCAGACTTACCAAGTTGTTGGAGACTAGCGAATGACCGCTTCCTTGGTGCCGTGGAAGATATCCGTCGCGAAAAGACGCAATCCGTGCTGTGATACAATTCACCAGCACTAACCTGCTAAGGATGTGGACTGTTCATGCGCGGCCTCTTTGCGATTGCGATTGCCCTTTGTTTTTTGGGTCAGGTTCGTGCGGACGAGACGATTTTGATTGGCGACGCACCTCTTCCAGTCGGCATCGAGATTAATGACACGGGAAACTCACCGTTCGTAGGCGTCTGGATGGGAACATGGGACTCTTGGCGAAGCCATATCCTCGTTGTCGAAGGCGTCGATGAAGATGGGCTTCTTGATATTGTCTATTCGGTAGGGCGTAATCAGTACGGCAGCGGCAATTGGCTTCGCGGCAAGGCTCGTGAGGAGAAGGGTACTTTAGTCTTCACAGACGAGGGTTTTGCAGCACGCTATACACTCTCGGACACGGGGCGGTTGCGTGGCGTGTTCCCAACCGGGGATCGCTTCGCCATTTTGGAACGCCAAGACTTATCTGCGGTCCTTGCAACACCGACCGACGACTGGTTTCAAATTGGTCAACGCGAGTTTCTGCTGACAGACCTCACCGAAGATGCCGAAGCAATTGAACTTGCTGTTGCGGTATATGTTCCTGATGGCGATGGCCCGTTTCCTTTGGCGCTTGTTCACCACGGTTCAACTGGTTCTGGGACAAATGAACGCGACTTTGAGTGGCTCTTTACAAACGACTGGTTTGCCGACGTCCTAAATACCCACGGATGGATTGTCGCTTTCCCGCAGCGTCGGGGTCGTGGCGGCTCCGACGGGCTCTACGACGAAGGTTTCTCAGAAGACCGATCTGAAGGCTATTCCAGTGAGGCGCGACTTTCATTGCCCGGAGCCGAGCGAGCATTGATTGATGCAAATGCGGCCCTGAAGGCTCTTAGAGAGCGCCCCGACGTGAGCGAAGGCCCGGTCCTATTCTCCGGGGTATCGCGCGGTGGCGTGGTGGCGCTAATGCAAGCAGGGGATCAGCCAGAGGATACGGCGGGGGTGATCAACTTCGTCGGCGGTTGGATGGATGAAGGTACTGGCGACGCAGAAATTAATCCAACGCTCTTTCGCCGCGTCGCAGGTTATGACGGCACTGTATTGTCGATCTATGGTGAAGACGACACGTTCTATAGCATCGCCCATTCTAGGGCGAACCTGGCACAAATCGTTGAAGTTGGTACCGAAAGCGAATTTCACGTTGTAACGGTTCCCGAGTTCAACAGAGGCCACTGGGTTCTTTGGTGGCCATTGCTTTGGGAAGAGACCGTAGAAGACTATCTTCTACGCATCGAAAGCCAGCCTTGATCTAGCTGTCACGTTTGACAGCTTTTTCCGCATCACCACTTCCAACAACAGCGCAAAAGGTTGACACACCCGCTCTCAAAATTAGAACATATAGTGAACAAACAACCTATGCCAGCCAATAATGCCCGCCACCGCTGCCCATCTGCTCACCCGCGAGCGCCCGAGACACGGGCTTACCCCGCCCTTTCTGGGTGAGCTGGCGCTGGAGACGTCGCGGGTCCATGAGATCTGCGGCGCGGCGCGGCGGACGCTCGCGCTCATGGTGGCCGCGGCCATGGAAGGCCCCGTCTTCTGGGTCTCCCCGGCCTGGAATGTGGATAGGCTCAACCCCGATGGCGTGTCGGACTTTATCAATCCAGGGCGGCTCACCTTTGTGGAGCCGGAGCGCGCCCATGATCTTCTGTGGTGCTGCGAGGAGGTGCTCAGAACAGGGGCGATACCGCTCCTCGTGGCTGACCTCCCGGGCCCGCCCGCACTCACCCCCGTCAGGCGGCTCCACCTGGCAGCAGAAACGGGCGCGGCCCGCGCCAATCCTCCTCTCGGGCTCCTGCTGACACCCGGTGAGGGCGGGGCCGCAGGAGTGGAAACACGCTGGCAAATGGAACCTGAAGCCCGCGGCGCCCACTGGCACCTCACCCGCCTGCGCGCCCGCGCGAACCCACCAAAACACTGGGCAGTCGATAAAAAGGGCGGGCTCACGGAACGGCCGCGTAAACCCTAAGCATACGCCTTACCTTTTGACTTCATTGACGAATCTTAACACCCTACTTGCAGCGCAAGGGGTATCTTGCTCGCAAAAGTGAGGGGTGTACTCGCCATGCCGCTGTAATGGCCATGGCGGGAATAAAAAGTGTAATGTTGACTGAAAAGGGCCACGAACGGCTGCAAAAAGTCCTTTTAGAACATGTGTTTGCTAGACGGCTAACGCCCCAAGCAGCTACGGCGCGCGCCGTGCGTGAAGACCCAGATACCGCTCTCTTAAGCTGGGTTTTCACGCTGACCCTCATCGCCACCAATCTGGGCAATGGCTTCGAACCAGAAGACCATTGGACATATACAGACTGGCTTGAAGCCGCGGCTTCCCTCGCCTGCGACGTCTACGCGCTCACAGCTCTTGGGACCCAGGCGCCCACGGGCCATGACCTCCTCAATCTATGGTCCCAGGCCGACCAAGATCCCCACTTCGGCTAACCGCTCACAGAAATGTCTTTTCGCCCGCGCGGCTCACGAGCTACTTGCGTGTGATGAAATTGATTATCCCTTTCCTTCTCTTCGCTTCCGCCGCTTTCGCGGAACCTATTCCCTATGCGCTTGACCGCGAACGGTCCCTTGTGGGCTTTGAGGTCGATCTGGGCGGCAGTCCTTTGAAAGGCAACATGCCCGTGGATGCCGCCAACATCGTGCTCGACCTCGACAATCTGAGCCGAAGCAGCGCCGAGGTAACGCTCAACGTGAGCGATGCCATCACAGAGGCCGGCTTTGCCACTGACGCCATGCTAGGCGGCAGCGTCCTTGACGCTGCGCGCTTCCCCACGATCCGCTTCGTGTCAGAGAGCATTTCGGGCACACTCTCCGGCGGCACCGTAACAGGTCTTGTCACCATCAAAGGCGTCACGCGTCCGCTTACCCTCGACGCACAGGTCTTCCGTCAACGCGACACCGAAGAAGGCGACCGCTCCCGCCTCTCAGTGCTCCTCACCGGCAAGATCGACCGGCGCGACTTTGGTGCCGATGGGTTTTCCGAATTCGTGGGCCCCACGATCGACATCGACATTCTCACCCGCCTCACCCGGCAATGAGCCATAATCGACGCCCCGCGTCGCCCTTCGCCTAGCAGCGCTCACTA
>JBCCYG010000166.1:0-5290 GCA_039190145.1 Pseudomonadota bacterium
AGGCGGCGCGCCGGTGTCTAAAACCCACGGGGGCATTGTGGGTCATCGGCAGCTATCACAACATCTTTCGTGTGGGCGCGGCCCTGCAGGATGCGGGGTTCTGGGTCTTAAATGACGTCGTTTGGCGCAAGTCGAACCCGATGCCGAACTTCCGCGGGAAGCGGTTTACCAACGCCCATGAGACGCTCATCTGGGCGTCAAAGAGCGAAGGCGCGAAATACACTTTTAACTACGAGGCGCTTAAGGCGTTGAATGAGGGTGTGCAGATGCGCAGCGACTGGGTGCTGCCGATCTGCACCGGCCATGAGCGGCTGAAAGACGAGAGGGGCGACAAAGCGCACCCGACGCAGAAGCCAGAGGCTCTTTTGCACCGGATCATTCTTGGGACGACGCATGAAGGCGATGTGGTCCTCGACCCTTTCTTTGGCACTGGGACGACGGGTGCCGTGGCCAAGATGCTCGGCCGGCGCTGGATCGGGATTGAGCGCGAGGAAGAATATCGCAGGATCGCAGAGCTAAGGCTGGGCGATGTCCGTAAGCTGTCTGCCGAGGCGTTGCAGGTCACGACTAGCAAGCGAGCTGAGCCGCGCGTGCCTTTTGGCCAGCTCGTGGAGCGTGGGATGCTGCGCCCGGGCGAGGTGCTCACCGGGCCGCGGGGACAGACGGCAAAGGTGCGCGCCGACGGTACGTTGATCTCTGGCGAGTTGGCCGGATCGATTCACCAGGTGGGCGCGCAGCTTGAAGGGGCGCCCAGCTGCAACGGCTGGGCCTATTGGAATTTCGCCCGGGACGGCAAGAGCGTGTCGATTGACATCCTGCGACAACAGATCCGTTCGGAGATGCGGGTACGCCCAAACTAACTCCGGACCGAAAAGACTACCGCCGGTGCCTGTGGCCTGACACATGGCATCAACTTCAGCCCCGCCCGTCAAACGGCGGGGCTTTTTTTCTGCGAGGTCTTCAGTCGAAGAAGAAGTCGTTTGAGGTCAGGGTCGAGAGGGCAACATCCTCGAGGCGCAAGGTGTTGCCGCCGCCGAAATCAATGAGCGTGTCGTCGCCGCCATCGGCGCTGTTGGCGAGCGCGATGAGAGCGTTGAAATCTGAGACGCCGAGGCTGCCGGCAATTTCGATGACGTCACCGGCGCCGAAGTCCTCGATGACATCGTTGCCGCGGTTGAACACGAAGGTGTCGTCGCCCACGCCGCCGAAAAGGATGTCGTTGCCATTGCCGCCTCGCAGGAGGTCGTTGCCCGCGCCGCCATCGAGATCATCGTCGCCGTTGCCACCGCCGAGCGTATCGTTGCCATCGCCGCCGTCGATTTCATCCTTGCCGCTATTGCCGCGCAGGCGGTCGTGCCCTGCATCGCCGTCGATGTCATCGCTGCCGCGGCCGCCTGAGATGTTATCGCGCCCATTGCCGCCGTCGATCGTGTCGCTGCCATTGCCGCCGACGAGCCTGTCATTGCCTTTGCCGCCGTCGATTTCGTCCCGGCCGCTGCCGCCGAGGAGCGTGTCGCTGCCGTCATTGCCAATGATTTCGTCGTTGCCTCCGAGTCCGTCGAATGTGTCTTCGCCATGAGTGCCGATGAAGACGTCGTTACCGGAGGTCGCGCCCGCAGGCGGCGGGGGAGGTGGTGGAGGCGGGGGCGCTGCGGTCAGGAAGTCGAACTGCGACGCCGATAGGTCTGACGGGAGAACGTCGGAGAGCATGAGCGAGTTGCCACCACCGAAGTTGAAAAGTGTGCTGTCGCCGCCATCCACTATCTGGGCTAGCGCCATGAGTTCGCTGAAGCTCGTGACGCCAATACCCTGGAGAAGTTCGACGCTGTCTTCTGCCGAGAAACCGTCAATTTCGTCATTGCCTTCGCCGTAGATGAAGACATCCGCGCCGGACCCGCCGGTGAGCTCGTCATTGCCCGCTCCCCCGTCGAGCGTGTCGCTGCCGGATCCGCCGTAGAGTTCGTCATTGCCACCCAGGCCGCTGAGGAGGTCGTCGCCGCCCCTGCCGATGATCTCGTTGGCACCGCCGGTGCCCATGAGCGTGTCGTTTCCGTTTGTGCCTTCGATTTCCATCGGTGTCTCCTCGGGACCCAGGGTGTGTCAGGTCATGGCCGGGGAGATGGGATGGATTAGGAATTTGAAAACACAAAGACTCTGTTTATTAACATTGGTTTTTCCTATAGGTTTCGCCCATGGCGGACCTGTCGCTAAAACAACTTCGCTACTTCGCAGCGCTTAGCAGGACGCTCCAATACCAGCGCGCAGCGCGGCAATTGGGGATCAGCCAGCCGTCGCTTAGTTTGCAGATTAAGGCGCTGGAAGAGGTGCTAGGCGGACGGCTCGCCGAGCGCCGAAAGAGCGGTCTTATCCTCACCCCACTCGGACGCGAAGTGTCTGTAGAAGTTGAAAAAATCTTGCGGGACGTCGATGCGCTTCAGCGGATCGCAGCACCGGCGCGAGACGCGCTGAGCGGGACGTTGCGGCTGGGCTCATCGCCCACAGTGGGTCCCTACCTTTTACCGCGGGTCTTGCAGCGCTTACACCGGGAATTCCCAGATCTGAAGCTGCTCATTCGGGACGGGCCGCCGCGCGAGCTTTCCGAGGATCTCGTGGCTGGGCGGCATGACATGATCCTGACGCAGTTACCGTTGCCAAACGATGAATTGCGCGTTCAGTCACTCTTTAGGGAGCCTTTGGGCATGGCTGTCGCGCGCGAACATCCGCTGGCGTCGCACAGGGAGGTGCGACAGGCTGATCTTGCAGGGGAGAGCATGCTGACGCTAAGCCCGGCTTACGCCATGCACCGTCAGGTGGCGGCCTTGTCTGAAATCTCCGGTGCAATCCTGCGGGAGGATTTCGAGGGGACAAGCCTTGATGCGCTGCGCCAGATGGTGTCGCTCGGCATGGGGGTGACGCTTTTGCCTGCGCTGTATGTGCAGTCAGAGGTGGATCAGGCGGACCCAGATGTTGTCGTCGTGCGCATGCGGCCCGAGCAATACAGACAGGTGGGCCTGGCGTGGCGCAATACCAGCGGCTACCCTCCGGCTTTTGCCAAGTTTGCGGAGATATTGCGCTCTGTGGTCGATCATGAGTTCTCTGCCCATGTTACATTGGTACGTTGAAACTCAGCACGATTTCTTCTGATCATTAGCAGCCTGGATCAAGGTTCAGCCCAGATATGGCGGCGCTGTTCCCAGATCTTCTCTCCGATGAGGCAGTCGTAGGTCGACTCCGGACTAGAGCGAGCGGGGATGATCTGTGGAACCATGGGCATGGAGGATATCTCAAGCACGAGCTTTCGGCGCACGGCCTGGGCGAAGTCTTGCCATTCGAGGACCGGAATGACGAAAGAGCCAGGCCCACCAGTGACACAGCTTTGGTAATAGACATCAAGATCTTCGAGGTGCCACTGGCTGCCCATCCCCTCTCGGGTCATCAGAGGAAGCCCATTAATCGTAATGCCCTTGGCGAGAACGGCCTCGCGGGCAGTGAGCACCGGTCTTCCTTGATTGTTGGGGCCGTCACCGGAGACGTCGATCACCCGGCGCAGTCCCTGATAGGTGTTCTCCTCGATCATAGCCGCGCCATAGAAAAGGGCCTCCGAGATGGAGGTGCGCCGCATTGAAGGGTCGTAGCGCACGGTGAGGGCTTCGGCGAAGCTCTCGAGGTCCGCGCGGGTTTCAAGGACGCGCCAGTCCACGATGACTTCCTGCCCGCCTGCCCATTCGACGTAGCTGAGCGCAATGCTTTGGAGGAGGCCCGATTGCACGGCCTTGTAGACCTGCTCTGAGCGAAGGGCCTCTGCATAGCCTTGCCGTTGTATCTCCAGCTCGCGCTCGGTCATGGAAAGGGACACGTCGACCAGCAGCACGAGCTCCAGATCGACCTCCACGGCTTTGGAGACGGAAGGCAGGGCGAAGAGGGCCGCCCAGGCGGCAGCGGCAAGCGTGCAGAAGCGGTGCATGGCAGCAGGCTTTGCGAAAGGTGCCCTTGCGTCAAGTCACAGGTGATCAAGAGCGACGGAAAGTGCGGCTTGGGCCGTTTGAGCCTTCAACAGAGTGGAGGCACCGATGAAAGTAACTGTCCTGATGATCGCCATGGCCGCGGGCTTTGCGATGCAGCATGAAAGTTGTGTGGCCGAGCGTGCAGCATGGCAGGCGGTGCAGGTCAGTCAGTTTCTGGGCTGATCCGGGAGCTTACCGCGCCCCTTCATCTTTCCCCAAACACTCTTGGGAGCGCGAGGGGCTGGCCCCTCGCTTGCGCCTATCTCGGCCAGTCGTTGGTGCCCTCGTTATAGGGCGTCCAGTCTTCGATCTCGGGGTAGAACCGATTGCGCCAATCGCGAACCTTGGGGTTCATCACGCGGCGCCAAAGCGGGGGGCACATGGCGAGCATGGTCATCAGCGGATAGCCGTGGGGCAGGTTGGGCGCCTCGGTTTCGTCGTAGGTCTGGAGCAGCGGGAAGCGGCGGTCGGCCTTGAAATGGTGGTCCGAGTGGCGCTGGAGGTTGATCAGGAGCCAGTTTGAGACCTTGTGAGCCGAATTCCAGGAATGGCGAGGCTGGACGTATTCATATTTGCCCTTGCCTAGATGCTTACGGGTGAGGCCGTAATGCTCGATGTAATTCACGAGCTCGAGCTGCCAGATGGCGATCAGCGCCTGCCAGAAAAAGAGCAGCACGCCAAACCAGCCACCAATGACAAAGGCTAGCGTGATGAAGCCCAGTTGCAGTGCCCAGTAGCGCCAGAAAGGGTTGGCCTTGTCGTGCCATTCCTTGCCTTTGCGGCGCAGGACGGTCTTTTCCGCGCCCCAAGCAGAGCGGTAGGTCTGCCAAATCACGCGGGGAAAAAAGCGGTGGAAGCCCGTATTGTACCGCGCGGTCACAGGGTCGCGTCGGGTGCCGACATAGCGGTGATGGACGAGCACGTGCTCGCTCCGGAAATGGGAGTACATCACCATCGCCAGAAGCAGGTCAGCCATCCAGACCTCGATCTTGGGCTTTTGGTGCAAAAGCTCGTGGCTGTAGTTGATCCCGATCGTGCCGGTGATGACTCCGATACCGAAGAAAAGCCCAATCTGCTCCCACGTATTCAGGTGGTCGGTCCAGCTAACATAGGCGAGGACGCCAAAGAGCGTGAGGAACTGGACAGGGGCCCAGACCATCGTGATGGCCTTGTACCAAAAGAGCTGGGCGTCATCCGTATTGGGGTCAGCGTTTTCTTCATCGAGGCCTGCGAAAGCGTCGATGATGGAAAAGAGATACCAGGTGCAGACAGGCAGGAGCAGCACG
>JBCCYG010000167.1:0-5230 GCA_039190145.1 Pseudomonadota bacterium
GCCATTCACTCCATTGACGCCATTCACGCCGTTGAAGCCGCTGAATCCAGACATGTTTGATACTCCCACAGTTGTTCGGTTGAGTTGCAAGGACTGTGTCGTGCGTCAGCCGCTGGCCTCCAGGGCGCGCAGGGCTTCGATCACGTTTTGGCCCGTGCGGAATGCGGCCGCAGGGTGGTGCGCTGCATAGGCTTCGACGGAGAAGTCAGGCTCGCGGCGCTTGAGCTGCTCAAATGTCTCACGCGCTTCATCGAGCCTTCCGAGACGATAGAGTGCCGTGAGTTTGGCACGCAGCGTGGATGTGTGCCTATCGTTGTGGCGCAGCGAGTGCTCCGCATGATCGAGAGCTTCTTGCCACCTTTCAGAGCTGAGATAGGCTGTGGCAGTCATCGAGTTGTAGAAGTAACCGAACGGGTCTGTAGGTGAGAGCCTGTTGGCTGTCCTCACAGACTCAATTGCGGCGTCCGCCTCATCGTTGAAGGCATGGAGAACGCCCTTCTGGAGGTGGCAAAGGGCCTCGTTCGGGTTGATCGTGAGCGCGTGCTCAAAGCTCGCACTCGCTAGGTCCGGCCGCGTCCAAAGCGTGTTTTGCACGGTGCCGTCCATGGTCAGGCAAAATGCATTCTCGGGATCGATGTCGAGGGCGCGTGCGGTAGCGTCCTTGGCCTGTTGCATGTCTTGCGCACGGTCCGTGGACCAACCGTTGAACACCGACTTAACGTACCAATCGGCAAGCCATGCATGGGCTTCTGCTGTCTGCGGTGCTCGGCGGATGGCCTCTTTGATGATCTCGCGGCTTTCCACGAACGATGAAAAGCGTAGTTGGTGAAGCTTACCCACGCCCGCGATGAGGAGGTGATGGTCCTCAATGTCCTTGAGTCGCCGCTTTGCGGTGTGCTGAATGGCCTCAGAGGCAATGGCGCGACCGATCGCTGAGACGATCTCATATTCCGCCTCGCTTTCGCCGCTGATGTAATCGGCCATCGTTCCTTCGAAGTGCCTGGTCCACAGGATGCGGCCGTTGCGGGCATCGAGGAAATCGGCGTCGAGGAGAATTTTATCACCTGCTGCGCGGATCGACCCGCTTAAGCAGTAGTCGACGGCAAGTTTTTCGCGCACGTCCTCGAGAGCCACGGAGGTGGACGCAAGGTTACGGGCAGACATGTGAGAGATGACAGCCACGAGCCTCGACCGTGACATGGACCGGCAGATCTGCTCTGCGAGCCAGTCGCCGAGCACGCCGTGTTGCTCCTCGCCTATGACCACCCGGAAAGGCAGGATCGAAACCGCCGGAAGAACTGCTTGGGTCGGGGTTGTATGGGTCGGTCCGAAGAGCGCGAATATTTGATCAGGGTTTGCGCGGATTTGGTCGCGCCATGCTTCATAGGCAGCTTCTGGAATGCTCAGCCCTTCTAGGAAAGATCCACGACCGGGCTGCCCGGCCACTTTGACCTTTGACATGTCGAGTTTGATCTCGGCATTGGTCGGCGCAATGACATCTTCGTAAACCTCCGATCCCAACGCGCGCTTGATGTCTGATAGTGCGCGCCGCAAGCTCTGTTGCCCGCCATCATAGCTCGACATGCCCCAGAGCATCTGTTGTAGGTGCGTCCGCGTTGCCCGCCCGTTGGGGGCTGTCGCGAGGATCGCGAACAGGGCCTTGTGTTTGGCACCAGTAACCTCCCCGGCACCGGCGGTCAGGCCGCGCACAATGCAGGCCCCAAACAGGGTAATCTCGAGACTGTGTGTCCCCAATTCTCCGCTCCGCATCCCTCGGCGCTCGCCTGTGGGTAGCAAAGGCATCCCCTTGCGGAAAGCGTTTCACACTTTTTTCACGCGCTACTTTGGCGGGTCTATCCCTATGTTCAAGCCATGATGATTGAACGGAACATTTCAACAGGGCCCATTGAGGACCTGGCTGATTTTTACACGCGCTGGCCCAGCCTGCGGGGTATCGTTGATGGTGTCATCGCGTGCGAAGGCCTAACTGCCGAAGAACGCGAGGTGGTTGTTTGGCTCAAGCGGCTGGCGGATCGTGTCGGACCTCAGGATATCGTGGGGTCTGACGAAGACTAGCAAGGATCTCCGCCATCGGCTTGAGTACCCCTAGCCAGGAAAGCGCTTTACCAAAGTATTGAGCTCGGCCCCTTCCACCACGGGGGCCGAGCTTTTTCTTTCAGGGAGCGAGCCATTGGCCCTTCCAGTCGTCTTCTAAAAGGAACGCGGCGCGACGATGGATGGGGAGACCGAGTGCCACGAGCTCTAGGCGGCGGATGGTAAGGGTAAGCTCGAGAAATTTGTCTCTGTTTGGCGTCCGGTCAAAGGCCTCAGGCCCTTCGATATGGGTGCCTGGTGCAGGCTCCACGCCGTAGACCTCGCGCGCGCCCTCCGGCATGCGCGCCCAGGTTGCGTCGTCGCCCTTGGTCGTCGTCACCGTCACTGCAAGCCTTAGCTGAATCTGGCTGCCCTTGTCCCAGATGTGGAGCGCTGCGCGCGGGTCGGCGCTCAGCTCTTTGACCTTCGGCGTGGCCGCATCGGTGAAAAGCGTCACTGTCCCCGCCGCGCGGTCCGCTTTCCGCAAGATGAGCGTGCGCTGTTGGGGCCCTTCCGCGCTCATCGTCGCCAGGGTCGGCGTGCGCGCCGGGTGGCGGGCATCATTGGCCCCGCGCACCAGAAGCTGCCAGGCGCGGTCGAGCACACCGGGGAGTGTTTCGTGCCAGTCACTCATAGCCGGTCATCTCCAGATACCCGATGCCGGGATGTGTGCCTTCTGCCCGCACAGGCCCTTCCCAATAGGCAAAGATCAGATCGTTCCAGGCTTGGGTATTGATCGCGGCAACCTCGATATCGAGCTCCTGCTCCGGATACGTGATGCGCCATCGGGTGGGGATTTGCCGCCCGTCGACCTCGCTCACCTCCAGCGGTTCGAGGTCAAAGCTGCCATTTTCGAGTGGCGTCTGAGTGCCATCCGGCTCGATCCAGCTTCCAGAGCCGTAATCAGCGTTTTCGCTGTCGCGCAGTTCAAAGGCCATGAGCCGGTGGCCGTCCTCAAAGGTGATCGCGAACCAGTCCCATCCGGATTGAGTGCGGCCGAGCGGTTGGGAGGAGTACTCCCGATCGAGCCAAGCCTGACCGGTCACTTCAAGGGGCCCCTGGGGCGTCGTGATAGAGCCTGTGACGGCGTAAAATGGCTGTGAATAGTAGCGCGAGGCCTGACCCTCAGCGCTTTTGACCGAGTGTCCATTGATGCCGTGATAGACGAGCGGACCCTGCGCAACGAGGTCGAGGTCGTAGGAGAATTCGTCGCCGCGCGCTCTCAGGTCGAGGATGTTCAGACCGTCGGGCCCCGACATCTCCCAATCGTCGATCCAGGCGGCAAAGGGCACCGCTTGCGCGCCCGCCTGCCCGCTGCCCCCGCGGGCGAAGCGTTCCGCGGCGTAGTGTGCTTCAGGCGTCGTGAGGGCAGCGTGACCCATCCAGGTCTGCGGGCTCTTCCATGTCTCATCGGCGCGTGGCTCACGGGCGGAGCGGAAGAGCGTCCACTGGATCCCATAGTCGCGCCCGTCCGCGCCTTCGAGATTTGCCGTTAGGTACCACCATTCGATGCGGTATTCCGGGTGAGGCCCGTGATCCTTTGGAAAGACAAACTCATCCCCCGGCAATGGAATGGCGAAACCATCCGCGTCCTCGCCCAGCCCGGCAAAGCTCTGCGCCCCGGCGGCGGGGGCGAGGAGAAGCAGAAAGAGGACGGCTCTAACGTTCATCGGCGAAGACCTTGAGGAGGTTTGAGGGCGCGATGCGCGCGAGCCTGAGCGCGGGGATGACGGCGGCGATGGTGGCGGCAAAGACCGCTGCGAGGCCGAGGCGAGCCCAATCGAGCGGGAAGGGCAAGAGCGGCAGCCGCCAGCCAAAAGCCTGCACATTCACCACCGCGAGGAGAGCCCACGCCACCGCAAGGCCAAGAGGCAGGGCCAGTATGAAGGTCAAGAGCCCACAAAGCCCCGCCCGCAAAAGCTCCAACCTGGCGAGCTGCCTGCGGGTGATCCCCATGGCCCAAACTGGCGCCACCTGCGGCAGACGCATCGCGCCAAGGGTCGTGAGCGAGGCCAGCATAGCAAAGGCCGCCACGCCAAGTGTCAGCACGTTGAGCGAGCCCGTGACGAGGAATGTCCGCTCAAAGACGTTGAGTGAGAAGCTTTTCACCTGGGCCTGGTTTGTGATCCCCGTCCGCGAGACGCCTAGCGCCATGAGCCCCTCGGCCAGCTCTGGGACCCGTTCCGGCGCCACGCGGGCCGAGAAGCGGAGGGTGGAGAGCCCGTCCACGCGGGAGGTGAGCTCGGATTGCCCGACCATGGCCTGCCCTCGGGGGTTGCCGTAATCCGCATAGGCTCCTACGACGGGTAGCGACCAGCCGGGGAGGAGCTCCAGCGGGTCGCCGAGGCGCATCCCCTCCCGTCGCCAGAGCTGTTCATTAACAAGCGCGCCAGAGCCATCCGCCACGCGCGCCCAGGCGTCGTCTTCGGAGACCAGTAGCGGCCAGCCTTCCTGATAAGTGGTGTGATCGATCACCCCGAGAATGTCTCCCGGTGCGCCCCTAAGGCGCGTCTCTGCGAAACGCAGCGGGATCGTCACATCCGCCTGGCGATCAAGAAACTCGCGGACGTCTTCGGCCTGGCGAGGAGTGGCGGCGGTGACATAGATTTCCGAGGCCAGCCTTTGATCGAGCCATCCTGTGAATGTCGCCCGGAAGGATGACACCATCGTTCCTACGCCGATATTCGTCGCCAGGGCCAGCATGAGCGCCATGAGCGCGAGCGAGAGCCCAGGGACTTGCTGACGCGTGTCTGCCAGCGTCCACTCGGCAACGGGGGTATTGGCGAGGGGCGACAGCAGCTTGAGTGCTGTGTCGAGCGCCAGGGGTAGCAACAAGGCTGCCCCAAACATGAGCGCGCCCATCATTGTAAAGCCTGCGATGAGGCCGAAGTTGAGGCGGTCACCGAAGGCCGCGATGAGGGCAGCGATTGTAAGTAAGGAGATCCCGGCAAAGGCCTGATTTTTCAACGCTTTCTCGGACGCCAAGGCCCAGGCGCGTGGCCGCGCGGGCGCAAGGATCGGCAGGCGCGCAGCGCGCCACAGGCTCGTGGCCGTGGCCGCTGCCGCGCCCAGATAGGCGATGACCGCCCCGCTCAAGACCCAGCTCGGGCTCAGTGTCAGCGAGCCAGGCACCGCC
>JBCCYG010000168.1:0-5222 GCA_039190145.1 Pseudomonadota bacterium
GAAAGCGCGTCAGCGATGCGAGACCAAATCGACATGGGCAGACCCTACCCAAGGCGTGACCCACTGTCAGGTCAGGATTTTCTGCAGGAGCACAAGGTCCATGTAGCGGCCAAATTTGAAGCCAACCTCAGGGATCGTGGCGACGCGCGCATAGCCCTCGCGCTCATGAAATCGGATCGAACCCTCATTCTCCCCCGCGACGCCGCCAATGAGGGAATGAGCGCCGCCCATTCGCGCGTGATCCTCCAAAGCGCGCAAAAGCCCCCTCCCCAGCCCCTGCCCCCGTGTAGTTGCGTCCAGGTAAAGCGTGTGCTCCATCGACCGCGCGTAACCCACGCCGCCCCGAAATTGGCCGTAAGTTCCAAAGCCCACGATCGCGCCCGCCTCCACTACGAGGAGCGCATGCCCATCCGCCTCGCGCTGCGCCATGAGAGCTTCGATCTCCGGCAGCGTCTTTTCCTGGCTATTAAAGGTCTGGTTCGTCTCGCGAATGGCCGTGTTCCAAATGCGCATAACCTCGGGCAAATCCGCCGCTCGCGCGGGCCTAATCGTCACGCCAGCACCTTCGCGCCCCCGGGCGTGACTATCCGCGCCGCAAGCCCGGGCATCCCCGCTTGAAACCGGATGCGCGCATCGCTCAGATGCGGTTCTAACGCGCCCGCGAGTGCCCGCACCTCCGGATGACGCACCACAAGCTCTGAAAGCGTGCATCCCTGATCCGTGAGCCGCGCCATGGGCGGCTCCGTTTCCCACTCGATGAGCGCAGGTGCGCAATTGTCGAAAGGCAAGAGCCCGCTCGCCGGCACCGCCATGCGCCACCTCAGATCGCCGCGCGAGAGCGATACCGGAACGCCCCACTCGGGCCCTAAAGCTTCAAGCGCAGCTTCCAAAGAAGAGGTCCGGACGATCCAGTTCGTAAGCCGCGGCGGCCCCGCGAATGCATCCAAATGAAACCACCGCGCCCGGCCAAGGGGCGGCGCAGACGGGTCAACAGCAATCACCTCGAGATATTCAGCCCTCAACCCCAAAAGCCGGTTATGGGTGCCAAAATCCGGATGCTGTCCGCCAGGCTGGAGCGGCACCCCCAAGGCGCGCTCCACCGCATCCGCGCCCGAGGCCAAATCCCCAGCCGCTACCGCGATGTGGTCAAGCGTCAGCAACCCCAAGATCCACTCCCGCCATAAAGCGCACAGAGGGCACGCGGGCGGGCAAGCTCGTCACCAGACGGCGGGGCCGCCCCGGGCCTCACGCCCGCGCCTCGCGAATGAGCTTCAACACGTCCTGCGCCGCGTCCGGAATGTTCGTGCCCGGCCCGAAAATCGCCGCGACGCCGGACTCCTTGAGAAACGTGTAATCCTGCGCCGGGATCACGCCGCCGCAAATCACCAGGATATCGCTTGCTTCCTGCGCCTTCAGCGCCTCGATGAGCTTTGGGGCCAGCGTCTTGTGCCCCGCCGCTTGGGACGAGATGCCCACCACGTGCACGTCATTATCGATGGCGTCCTGCGCGGCCTCCTCTGGTGTCTGAAAAAGCGGGCCGACATCGACGTCAAACCCGATATCGGCAAAGGCCGTGGCGATCACTTTCGCTCCCCGGTCATGGCCGTCCTGACCCATCTTCACGACGAGCATCCGCGGCCGCCGCCCCTCATCCTCGGCAAAGCCTTCCACGGCCTTCTGGATCGCTTCAAAGCCCTCATCACCGTCATAGGCGGCGCCATATACCCCGGCCAATGTCTTCACCTCCGCCCTGTGACGCCCAAATGAGCCTTCCATGGCGAGCGAGATCTCTCCCACTGTGGCCCGGGCCCGCGCGCAGTCAACCGCTGCCTCCAGGAGGTTCCCCCCCTCCTCACAGCGCCGCCCAAGCTCTAGCAACGCGGCGTCGCAAGCCGCTTGGTCGCGCGAGGCGCGAATGCGCTCTAGCTTAGCCACCTGTTGCTCGCGCACGGCGACATTGTCGACGTCGAGGATGTCGATGTCATCCTCCTGCTCCAGCCGGTACTTGTTGACGCCCACGATGACCTCGTCACCGCGGTCGATCATCGCTTGCCGTTTCGCCGCAGATTCCTCGATCTTGAGCTTGGGCAGGCCGGATGCTACGGCCTTCGTCATCCCGCCCATCTCCTCGATCTCTTCGATGAGCGTCCAGGCTTCTTCGGCGAGCTGCTCGGTCAGCGCTTCCACATAGTATGACCCTGCCAGCGGGTCGACGACCTTCGTCACCCCGGTTTCTTCCTGCAAAATCAGCTGCGTGTTCCGCGCGATGCGGGAGGAAAACTCTGTCGGCAGCGCAATCGCTTCGTCAAAGGAGTTCGTGTGGAGCGATTGCGTCCCCCCGAGTACCGCAGACATCGCCTCAAAGGCTGTCCGCACGATGTTGTTGTAAGGGTCCTGCTCCTGAAGCGAGACGCCGGAGGTCTGACAATGGGTGCGTAGCATAAGCGATTTTGGGTTCTTCGGCTCAAACTCCGACATGATCCGCGACCAGAGCATGCGCGCGGCCCGCAGCTTTGCCGCCTCCATGAAAAAGTTCATCCCGATGGCGAAAAAGAACGACAGCCGCCCGGCGAACTTGTCGACATCCATGCCTCGATCCAGCGCTGCCTTCACATATTCCCGGCCATCGGCCAGCGTGTAAGCCAACTCTTGGACGAGGTTCGCGCCTGCCTCCTGCATGTGATAGCCAGAGATCGAAATTGAGTTGAATTTCGGCATTTCATTCGCCGTATATTCAATAATATCCGCCACAATCCGCATCGAGGGCTCCGGCGGATACACATAGGTGTTCCGCACCATGAACTCTTTGAGAATGTCGTTTTGGATCGTCCCGGAAAGGAGCGAGCGGTCCACGCCCTGCTCCTCGCCAGCTACAATAAAGGACGCCAGCACCGGAATAACCGCGCCGTTCATCGTCATCGATACCGAGATCTTCTCGAGCGGAATACCATCAAAGAGCGTCTTCATATCCTCGACACTGTCGATGGCAACGCCCGCCTTGCCGACATCGCCCACAACGCGCGGGTGGTCACTGTCATAGCCCCGGTGCGTTGCCAGATCGAATGCCACTGACACCCCCTGCTGTCCCGCCGCCAAAGCCTTGCGGTAAAACGCGTTGGATTCCTCGGCCGTCGAAAATCCCGCATATTGCCGGATCGTCCAGGGGCGGCCCGCGTACATCGTTGCCTTCACGCCCCGCGTAAAGGGTGCGGCTCCCGGGGTCCCGCGGTCGATTCCGTTCACATCCTCCGGGCCATAGACAGGCTTAACGCGAATACCTTCGAGCGTCTCCCAGTCGAGCGCGTCCAAAGGGCGACCGCGCAGCTCCTTTTCTGCTAACTCTTTCCAGCGATCATCCATCGCAAGGCTCCTTCCTACCGCGCTCTCACGCGGGAATGTGAGTAGTAACGGCCATCAACCCCTTCGCCCTGGCGCGAGGAGCGCCTATGTATCGGATCAAAGGAGTGTTGTCCGTGAAAATCCTGTCCGCCCTAGCCCTTAGCCTCGCCGCAACGGCAGCTACCGCCACCGGCAACGAAGATAGCGTGCTCGCCAAATGGCAAGCTGCGCCCGAGCAGGCATTTGATGCCAGCGCCGTGGAACTCGACGACTTCAAATGGACAGCCCGCCCTGTCATCGTCTTTGCCGACAGCCCGCTGGACCCCGCTTTCCAAACCCAAATGGAATTTCTCGAGGCAGAGATCGAAGAGGTCGTCGAGCGTGACATCGTGATCATCACCGATACAGAGACCGGCGAGCCATCGGAACTGCGCAAAATGCTGCGCCCCCGAGGCTTCCAACTCGTGCTCATCGGCAAGGATGGCGGCGTCAAACTCCGCAAGCCCTTCCCCTGGGACATGCGCGAACTCTCCCGCACGATCGACAAAATGCCCATCCGCCAACGCGAAATCAGCGAAGCCCGGGGCTCCTGACAAGCCGAGTTACTGGCTATCGCGTAGGACAACGCGCTACTCAAACTCCATGATCACATCGTCAACGGCCAGGCTGTCGCCTGCACCCGCGTTGATTTTGGAGACCTTGGCCTTCTTCTCGGCCCTTAGGATGTTTTCCATCTTCATGGCTTCCACGGTGCACAACGCCTGACCCTCTTGGACCTCATCGCCCACCTCGACATCGACCTTCACAATGAGCCCCGGCATTGGGCACAGCAGCATCTTAGAGGTATCCGGCGGGAGCTTCTCGGGCATGAGCTGGGCAAGCTCAGCCTGACGCGGGGAGCGGACGATCACCTTGAGGTCAGCCCCGCGGAAACGCACGCGATATCCGTGGGTGATCTTATTCACTTTAAGAGCGATCTTCTCGTCGCCCACCGCTAAGCGCGCGAGGCTCTGCCCCGGCGCCCAATCGCTCTCGACCCGGAGCACTTGGCCATCGTCAAAGGTCACATCTGACCCGTCTCTGTCTGCAGTAATGGTAACGGCGAACGTCCGGTCCTGGATCGTTACCACGCCCTCATCGCCAATAACCCGCGTATGGTTATCCATGCGGCCTGAAATCCGCGTCCGACGGATCTCCGCCACCCGGTTCATCGCTGCCGCCGAGGCCGCCACCTTGCGCAAAGTCTCTTCAGGCAGCTCCACGCCTTCAAAGCCCTCTGGGTATTCCTCGGCGATAAATGCCGTCGTCATGTCGCCAGAGATAAACTTCGGGTGGTCCATCACCGCCGCCACGAAAGGCAGGTTGTGCCCGATCCCTTCGACCTCAAACGCGTCGAGAGCGTTTCGCATCGCCTCGATCGCTGAGGCGCGGTCCGGCCCCCAGGTGCAGAGCTTTGCGATCATCGGGTCATAATACATCGAAATTTCGCCGCCCTCGAAAACGCCGGTATCGTTTCGGATCGCATAAGGCGCGCCAGCTCCGTAAACGCCGCCATGGATCATGTCCGGCCAGTTACCGCCTTCCCAAAGCGGGCCGCCACCGATCTCCGCTGGCGGGCGGTAGCGCGTCAGACGCCCGATAGAGGGCAGGAAGTTGCGATAGGGATCCTCAGCGTAAAGCCGGTTCTCAATCGCCCATCCTTCCATCTTCAGGTCGGCCTGCTTGAGGGACAGTTTCTCCCCCGCTGCCACGCGGATCATCTGCTCCACGAGGTCGACGCCGGTGATAAGCTCGGTGACCGGGTGCTCCACCTGGAGACGCGTGTTCATCTCCAGGAAGTAGAAATTCTTCTCCCCGTCCACGATGAACTCCACCGTGCCGGC
>JBCCYG010000169.1:0-5192 GCA_039190145.1 Pseudomonadota bacterium
TAGGCTTTCGACAACGCCTCCCTGAGCGCTGGCATGAGCTTTCCAAATTCGTTGATGTCATCGCGATAGTTGAAGACCGACATAGCAACCCCGTCGATGCCGGCTTTCTTGAGCCCTACGATGCCGTCGATGATGTCCTGATGTGACCCGATCAGCTCGGGCGCGCGCAGGCCCAGCGCGATCGTGCGCGCGAGGGAGTTGTCCATGGAGCCGTCTCCATAGCCCGCCATCGACTGTTTCGGGTCAGAGAGCGAGTGGCCGATGAAGCCCTCTGCCGCGCCAATATCGATATGGGCCCGGACGTGCTCTGCCACCTTCTCGGCCTCTTCGGCGGTATCCCGAACGATCACGTAAATCGGCGCCAAACACCTGATCTCGCGACCGTGGTGCGCGGCGCGATCCTTGACCTTTTTGATTTGCTCGGTGGTCTTTTCCAGATCATGGGGGTTGGCCGCCATGAAGAGGTATTCACAATTCTTCGTGGCGAAATCGATCCCCGCCGGAGACTGTCCGGCATTGACGAAGGGCGGCCTCGGCCCGGCGGCGGGCTTTGGCGACAGGTAGGCCCCTTTGGACTTGAAGAAGCGTCCGTCGAAATCAAAAGGCTCTTCGGCGGCCCAAGCTGCCTTGAGATAGGTGACGAATTCGTCAGCCATCTCGTATTTGAGATCGTGCTCGGGATGGTCCTCCGGGCTGAACATGTCCATTTCTTCTGGGTACCAGCCGGTGACAACGTTCAGCCCCCATCTTCCCTGGCTGATTTGGTCGATGCAGGCGCCCATTTTTGCCACCTGCATCGGGTGGATCCCGTAGGTGACGTGGGTGGTGCCATAGAGATTGATCGTGTCGGTGACCGCGCCCAGCGCGGCGCAGGTCGTCGTCACGTCCATCGAGGTATCGTTAAAGGCAGTCTCGCCGCCATGGCCGATCCAACGTCCGAAAGGCAGCGCGAAATCCAGGCCCACCTTCTCGGCCAGTTGAACGTGGTGCTCCATGTTGGACCACTTCCAAATGTCGCGAGAGCCGTCAGGGTCGTCGTTGACGGCGGTGGACATGGTGGCCCCGCTTGAGACGTTGAAGGCAAAGAGGCCAATCTGAAACTCGCCCTCGGGCGGCAAGGGCGGCTGGCCACCGGGATCATACGGCCCGCAAATTGGAACGCTGTTCTCGCCGTCGTTACTCATGTTGTCCTCCCAAGCCGATATTTTCTCTTTTTTATTAGGCGCTTACGCGCCAAAATAATCGTAGACGACCTTGACCTCTGTGAATTCCTCGACGCCCCAAAGGCCGCCCTCCCGGCCAAGGCCGCTGTCCTTTGCGCCGCCAAACGGCACCAAAGCTGTCCGCATCCGAGACGCGTTGTTGATGACGACGCCGCCTGATCTCAGCCGCTCGGTCGCTTCGCGCGCCACTTTGAGGCTCGAGGTGAAGATCGCGGATTGCAGGCCGTATTTGGACGCATTCGCCTCCGCAAGCGCGCCTTGCAGATCGGCATAGGTTGTCACGACCAGGACGGGCCCGAAGATCTCTTCGCAGGCAACGAGGTCGTCCGACTGAACGCCGGAGATAACCGTGGGCGCGACATAGCACCCCTCACGCGTGCCGCCGGTCAAGATCTCTGCGCCTTTGGCTTCGGCTTGCTTGACCCAATCGACAATTCGGGCCGCTGAGGCTTCGGTGCGGACCGGCCCCATATCGGTATCGGCCTCACGCGGATCGCCGACTTTCACGGCTTGCACGCAGTTGAGGAGTTTGTCGGTGAACTCAGCATAAGCGTCTTCGTGCACCAGTATTCTTTGCGGGCGCATGCAGACCTGCCCGGCGATGGCGAACCCTGAGGAGGTTATCGCGCGCGCGGCGAGGTCGAGATCGGCATCGTGATGCACGATGTTTGGGGCGTTGGAGCCAAGCTCTAGGAGCGAGCGGCGCAGCCCCACCGATCTAACCAGGATATCGCCCACCGTTCGGCTGCCAGTGAAGGCGAAGCGCGCAAATTGGGGGCTCTCAAAAAGCGCCTGCCCCACCTCTGCGCCGCCGGTGACGAAATTGATCCAGCCCGCGGGCATGCCTGCCTCTGCAAGCAGATCAATCGCGCGGGAGGTGACCATGGGCGTGAAAGGCGATGGCTTGAGTACCACCGGGCACCCCGCAGCGAAGGCCATGCCCACCTTATAGCAGACCTGATTGAGGGGGGCGTTGTAAGCTGTGAGGGCGCAGACCGGCCCAGCGGGCTCGCGCAGCACAGAGATGTTGAATTCTTTGGTCGCGGGCGTCGCGTCCCCGTCGAGCGTGTAGCCGCGAATTCTGACCGCCTCGCCCGCCATGCTGGAAAGCGCGTCTGCGGCCGTTTTGACCTCGCCGCGCGACTCTCGCAGCGTCTTTCCCACTTCCATCACGATGAGATTGGCGAGCTCCTCCCCATGGGCGAGCACGAGTTCAGAGGCACGCTGGAGGATGTCGGCACGCTCCCGCGCTGCAATGCGGCCCCGCGCAAAGGCGGCATCGGCGGCGCCCACCGCTTTGGCCACATCGCTTGGAGCGGCCTCTGCCACCTGCGCCAGCTCATCTTGGGTGACCGGGCCCACGAGAGCTTCGTACCGGCCCCCACTCGGCGCGTGCCGCTCACCGTCGATGAAGAGGTCGATCTTCACGACTTCGCCCCCTCATCGGCGGTCACAATGGATGCGTTTGCCTGGCTCGGGATGGTCGTAGAGCGCTTTGCCGCCTTTCGGGGAGTGCCTACGAGGTTGAAGTAGGGGCGTACGCGCGTGGCGATGTCATAGTGGACGTTCGGCAGCGGCCAGTTCGTGACGTTATCGCCTGCCTCGTTGGTGTAGTAGTTGTTGCAGTTCGCGATCATTGCCGATCCCGCCGTGCGGAACTTTTCGTCGAGCCACTTGAGGTAGTTGTCGAGTGCCGTCTGCGGTGTATCCACCCGCGCCCAACCGCGGCGCTTCATCTTGCGGACATATCGCGCGGCAAGGCGGGCCGCGCATTCGAGCTGTGCAATGACCGAATAGCCACCGTGGGTATTAGGTCCATAGAGGATAAAGAAGTTTGGAAAGCGCGGGACCGTGACCCCCACAAAGGCCGCCGCGCGCCTTTTCCATGCCTCCTTGAGAGACAGACCTTGCTCGCCATAGACCTCGATGGAGGAGAGATAATTCGTCGTCTCAAACCCGGTGGCGAGGATGATCACGTCAACTTTGTGTTCCGTCCCGTCGACATCGATGATGGCGTCCTCGGTCAGCCGTTCGACAGCGCGCGGGACGAGCGTCACGTTTGGGCGATTGAACGTCGGGTAGTAATCCGTGCTTTCGATCTGGCGCTTGCATCCCCACGGGTAGTCGGGCGTCAGCTGCTTGCGCACCTCCGGGTCCTGCACATTGTCATTGATGTTCTTGAGGCAGATTTCTTTGTTCGATTGTTGCCGGTTGCTTGTCTCGTCAAAGCCGCGATTTCGGATCGTGGCGCGCGCGAAAGCGCGGAACCTGCTCAGCCGCTTGGCGCCGGGCACGTAGCTGTAGAGGAAGTTCTCAAAGGGAGAATACTCACGCGCATTCTTGGGGGCGACGTAGCCTGGCTCTCGCTGAAATACGAGAAGCTCCCCGACATCGCCCGCGATGCCCGGTACCACCTGGGCAGAGGTGGATCCTGTCCCCACGACAGCGACACGCTTGCCCGCAAGATCTAGCCCGTGATCCCACCGCGAAGTGTGCATCATCCTGCCCTTGAAGGCGTCCATCCCCGGCCATGTCGGATACTTTGGGTTGATCAGGAAGCCCACCGCACTGATCACGACCTCGAATTCCTTGACGGTGCCGTCGCCGAATTTCATCCGGTAGAGATCGTTGTCATCGTCCCAGCGGATTTCACTGACCTCGGTATTGAGGTGGATTTTGTCGCGCAGATCGAAGGCGTCGACTGTGTCTTCGACATATTGCTGGAGCTCGTCACGCATCGCGTGGGTGCGCTTCCAGTTGTAGCGCATGAACGAGTACGAATAGGCGTGCGAGTGGATGTCCACGCTGCAACCGGGATAGGTGTTGTCCCACCAGACACCGCCAGGACGCTCTGAGCGCTCAAAGATTTCGATGTCAGAATGGCCGCGCTTTAAAAGATGGACTGCAGCCCCTACCCCTCCAAGGCCAGCGCCAACTATCCCCACACGAAACCGGCGAGGCCCAGTGTTGAGCGATTCCATCGGCGCCTCCCTGCTACCGAATTTATATGTATGCTGCATACAAATTATTATTCATGCAAGAACATTTTTGATGGCTTCTGTGTCGAGAAACGTTCGGGAAAGCCGGCTGCGCCAAAAGCCGAGGCTCTTTCGCGTTTCCGGTTTGAGTGCGCCTCAAAAGTTAGGATAAGGGGTGCGCACAGGGTGCTCGCGACACCGAGCGGGCAAGGATTGGAATGAGGCAATGAAGAAGAGCAAGGCGGTTTTACGGTCGCAGTCGGATCGCTTCGCAGAGCTCGATCGTGGCCTGATGCGGCTGCGCCGGATGTGGCTTCAGCAAGGCCGCAGAGGTCGGCTCATCGACGAGATTGGAAGCCCAATCGCGATGTCGGTACTGCGCACGATCTTTGCTATCGATGCCCTGAATTCCACCAAGACGAGCGTGAGCGACGTGGCAGCCGAGCTCGAAGTAGACGCGTCCACGGCAAGCCGTTTGGTCGAAAGCGCGGTGTCCAATGGCTACGCGGAGCGCACGCCGAACGCGGTCGATCGCAGAAAGTCGGTCCTGAAGCTCACCACCAAAGGCAGAAACATGCTCGTGAGCGCGCGCGCCGGGCGTGAACATCTTTTGGCCGAGGTCACAGCGAACTGGGACAGCGATGACATTGAGACCCTGGCGGCCCTTCTCAATCGCATCCACGACGATTTTGAGATCATCGATAAGCCAGCCGTTTCTAAAGGCGGCGAGTAAGCCTGACCCCACCGCCGCTGGACTCGTGGAAATTTATATGCATGATACACGCATATAAAACGCTGGGAGGACGTTTGCCATGAATTGTATGCCGTCGGGCCATACCTATGCGGATTGGCATCAGGACGTTTCGCCGATCGAAGAGATCATCGACGATGCCCGAGCGGGACGCATGTTTATCCTCGTCGATCACGAAGACCGCGAAAATGAGGGCGACCTTGTCATCCCAGCACAGATGGCTACGGCCGATGCAGTTAA
>JBCCYG010000170.1:0-5163 GCA_039190145.1 Pseudomonadota bacterium
CATGGGTTTGCTCCCCGGCCACGTTGCACCTTAAGCCGGTTCAAGCTAGGTGGCCTGCGACCTAAGGGAGCAATCGATGGACGATCTGCGCGAGAAGTATCTGACGCTCATCAAGGACGTGGCGGATGAGGCCGCGCTCGAGGAGCTGCGCGTGGCGGCTGTGGGTAAGAAGGGCGAGATAAGCCTGAAGATGCGCGAGCTGGGGAAGATGACCCCGGAGGAGCGGCAAGTCGCCGGACCGGCGCTCAATGCGCTCAAGGACGAGGTGAACGCGGCGCTCAATGCGCGGAAGGCGTCGCTGGCCGACGCGGCGCTGGAAGAGCGTTTGGTGAGTGAGTGGCTCGACGTCACGTTGCCGGGGCGGCAGCGGCCAGCGGGCACGATCCACCCTGTTTCCCAAGTCTGGGAAGAGCTGACGGCGATCTTTGCCTCGCTCGGCTTCTCAGTTGCGGAAGGCCCGCAGATCGAGAGTGACTGGTATAACTTTGATGCGCTAAACATCCCGGGCCATCACCCCGCACGGGCGGAGATGGATACGTTTTATATGGCCCGCGCGGAGGGCGATAACCGCCCGCCTCACGTGCTGCGGACCCATACGTCGCCCGTCCAGATTCGCTCCATGGAGGCGCAGGGGGCACCGATCCGCATCATCGCGCCGGGGCGTGTTTATCGGTCTGACTATGACCAGACCCACACGCCCATGTTCCACCAAATCGAGGGGCTGGCCATCGACCGGGACATCTCCATGGCGCATCTGAAGTGGACGCTGGAGGAGATGGCCGCGGCCTTCTTTGAGGTTGATAAGGTCGAGGTGCGGTTCCGTGCCTCACACTTCCCGTTCACGGAGCCTTCGGCGGAGATCGATTTCAGATGCTCGTGGAAGGATGGCAAGCTTGTGCTCGGCGAGGGCGATGACTGGCTCGAAGCGGGCGGGTCGGGGATGGTGCACCCAAAGGTGCTGCAGAATTCGGGGATCGACCCGAGCGAATGGCAGGGCTTTGCCTTTGGGCTCGGCATCGACCGTTTGGCGATGCTGAAATACGGCATCCCGGATTTGCGGGCGTTCTTTGATTCCGACCTGCGCTGGCTCAAGCATTACGGCTTTGTGGCCCTTGATCAGCCGACACTGGCGGGCGGTTTGAGCCGTTAGCCCTATATCTTTGCCCATGAGCGAGAAGAGACCTTGGTGGCGGCGAACCTTGCCGTGGGTGGCGGCGGTTACTGTCGTTTTTGTCGTGGTCGGCCATGTCGGGCTGTGGCTGTCAGATGCGCCTTTTGAGATGAAGCGGCGGTTGACGCTGCTCAATGCGGCGGGTTGGGCTGTGGTGATCCTCCCAGCTGTGGGTATTTCGCTTTGGCTCAAGGCAAAGACGCGGGATATGGGCGCCGATTAACCGGGGTTTAAGGGCGCGCGCGCTAAGGCTTGGGCCAAACCAGCCGGGGATCGCGCGTGCACAGCGAAGAAGAGCTCGAAACTGCTATTATGCCCCTGCGCCAAGGCGCCGGATCAGCTGCGAATTCGCGGTGGAGGGGCATTGGATCGGTTTTGTCGCCGAACCTGGAAGTGCTTTTGGTGTTGTCGACAGCTCTGTGGGGCTTCCTCCAGTGTTTTGGCCATGCCGTTAGGAAGTGTCAGGGAAGGCCTCCCCCTTTTTTTGCCTGGCATGCGTTGCTGGGCTCTTTGAGCGGACCAGTACCGCGCCCCACGTTTGGGAGACCGGACCATGACTGAGCCAAGGCTCTTGGGCGATGAAGAGCGCAAGGCGCTGCTCGCAACGCTCCGAGATCTTCGCAATGCGCAGGGCTTTGCTCTCAATGCCGCGGCGATTTTTATTGAAGTGGTGACTGCCGAAAGCCTGGATGCGCGGGCCGATGTGGCGCAGCAGTTTCGCACGTTTCGTCAACTCTACGCAAAGACGATTAAGGAAGCGACGGCCCACGGGCGGCTTCAGGCGCTTGACCCTAAGGCCGATGAACTTGTGAAAACGGCGCTCGAGATTGCCACACGCTTTGCGGGGCTCGATGAGGTCGACAATTTTGCTGACGTTCAGGCATGTGAAGCGGGTCGTCTCGTGAACTTTGTACGCTTGGAGGGTGTCCCCGCGATCATGCAACTCACGGGCATCTTGAACGCGTCGAAGAAGGCCCATGACAAGGCGATCCAGGCTGTCATGAAAGAGCGCATCGTCAGGCTCGATAAAATGTTCACCGAGGTGGAAGATATCGGACGGATGATCCACCTCATTTCGCTCAATGCGAGCGTTGAGGCGGCGCGGGCGGGTGGCGAAAGCGGGCGATCCTTTAAGGTGATCGCGGACGAGATCAGGAGCCTCGCGCAGCAAGCGTCGGTGCTGATAGATACCACGCGAGAAGGTGTTTTGCCGGGCGCAGAGGCCGACATGCTCGGCTTTGCGGAGCGTTAACGGGGCCTATTCGCCTACGGTCACAAAGAGCGCGCCGGTGCTGTCGGTGCGTCGCAACGGCTTTTTCATCGACGTGCAGCCGATCCGCCCGCCTTGGGGCATCAGAAGAGAATTGTTCAGGCATTCGTCCTGGGCACGGCCGTTGGTGACGACCTCGCTCGGGGTTGTTTCTTCGGCCTCATCGATGTCACTGACGCTCACCAGAGCTGCGGGCGCTAGGATAAAGGCAAGACCTGCCACAACAAATAAGAGCGGATTGCCAGGCATCCTTGCTCTCCAAAACTCTTTAACGCGTGTGGAATACACATAAAACTTGCCGAAAATACGGCGTATTTGGGGGCAGATGCGTCTTGGGTTTTAACGGTTGGGCAAATGCGTTAGCTGAGCGCCCGGACCGTTAAGAGGCGCTTTGCGATGAAATTTACTTTGTCCTGGCTGAAAGACCATTTGGAGACTGAGGCGAGCGTTGACGAGATCGTCTATGCGCTCACCGATCTCGGGCTCGAGGTGGAGGGTGTCGAAAACCCGTCTGAGCGCCTCAAGGACTTTACCATCGGCAAGGTGCTGAGCGCCGAAAAGCACCCCGACGCGGACAAGCTTAAAGTCTGTCAGGTGGACACCGATGAGGGGCCGACGCAGATCATTTGTGGCGCGCCCAATGCGCGGGAGGGGATCACGGTCGTGATCGCCAAGCCTGGCACCTATGTTCCTGGGATCGATACGACGATTGGCGTGGGCAAGATCCGCGGCGTTGAGAGCTATGGCATGATGTGCTCGGAGCGGGAGATGGAGCTCTCGGACGAGCATGACGGGATCATCGAGCTGCCCTCGGGCGATGTCGGTGACCGTTTCGTCGATTGGCTCGCGGCGCACGACCCCGCAAAGGTCGACACCGTGATAGAGATCGCCATCACGCCGAACCGGCCCGATGCGCTGGGCGTGCGGGGGATAGCGCGCGATCTGGCGGCGCGGGGGCTCGGCGTTATGAAGGCGCGGGATTGCGAGCCGGTGCCAGGCACATTCCCGTGCCCTGTCACCGTGACCATCGACGAAGATACGCTGCTGCAAGCGCCGGTCTTCTACGGTCGTCTCATTCGCGGCGTGAAGAACGGGCCGTCGCCCGCCTGGCTCCAGGATGTGCTCAAGGCCATCGGGCTCCGTCCGATCTCTTTTCTCGTGGATGTCACAAACTTCTTTACCTACGATCGCAACCGCCCCTTGCACGTCTTTGATGCCGACAAGATCGCAGGCAACACGCTTAGGCTCTATCGCGCGAAAGGTGGTGAGACGATCACCGGGCTCGATGAGAAAGAGTATGCGTTTCCCGAGGGTGCCACGGTCATCGCCGATGCCAACGGGCCGGAGAGTATCGGTGGCGTCATGGGCGGGCTGCAATCCGGTGTGACCGAGGAGACGGTGAACGTCTTTATCGAGGCGGCGTATTTCGACCCAGTGCGGACGGCCTATACGGGCCGCGCGACGAAGATCAATTCCGACGCGCGGTATCGGTTTGAGCGCGGGATCGACCCGGCATGGGCGCCCATTGGGCTGGAGCACGCGACACGCACCATCATCGAGAATGCGGGCGGAGAGGCGTCCGAGGTCGTGGTGGCGGGCGAGATGCCCGATGTCGCGCGCGCCTACCGGCTCGATACCGACCGGGTGCAGAGCCTGGTCGGCATGGAGATCGCGCCCGAGACGCAACGCGCAACGCTTGAGGCGCTGGGCTTCGTCATGGATGGCGACATGGCCCATGTACCGTCCTGGCGCCCGGACGTGTTGGGCGAGGCGGACCTTGTGGAGGAGGTGGCGCGGGTGGCGTCGCTGACGAAGCTCGAGGGAAAGCCGCTCCCGCCGGTGACGGGGCAGGATTTTGGCGCGGGTCGGCCCATACTGACCCCGGCGCAGCGGCGCGAGCAGATCGCACGCCGCACGGCGGCGGGACTCGGATACAATGAGTGTGTCACCTATTCCTTCATCGATCAGGCCTCTGCGTCGCTCTTTGGCGGGGGTGAGGCGGCGACGGCGCTCGAAAACCCCATTTCCAGCGATATGAGCCATATGCGGCCCTCGCTCCTACCTGGCCTGCTGCAGGCCGCAGCACGCAATCAGGCGCGGGGGATGGCGGACCTGGCGCTTTTCGAAGTGGGCGCCACCTGGGCCGGCGGTGAACCGGAGGATCAAGGGTCTTCCTTGAGCGCGATCCTCGTGGGGGCCACGGGGCCCAAGGACGTTCATAAGGCGCGACGCGCGGTCGATGTCTATGACGCGAAGGCCGATGTGGAGGCGGTGCTTGCGGCGCTCGGCGCGCCAGCGCGGGCGCAAATCAGGCGCGACGCCTCGGCCTGGTTCCACCCGGGCCGCTCGGGTGTCATGGCGCTCGGCAAGAACGTCCTTGCTGAGTTCGGCGAGCTGCATCCCAAGGTGCTCTCGGCCGTGGATGTGAAGGGACCGGCGGTGGGTTTCACGATTTGGCAGGGCGCTATCCCGGCCAAACGCGCGGCGAGTGCTTCGCGCTCTGCGCTCGGGGTCAGCGACTTGCAGGCTGTCGAGCGCGACTTTGCCTTTGTCGTGGATGCGAGCATCGAAGCCCTGGCGTTGGTGAACGCCGCGCAGGGAGCTGACAAGGCACTCATCGACGAGGTGCGCGTCTTTGATGAATTCATGCTCGATACCGGCCAGAAGTCGCTTGCGGTGACGGTGCGGCTCCAGCCGCGCGAGGCGACTTTGAAAGAGGCCG
>JBCCYG010000171.1:0-5139 GCA_039190145.1 Pseudomonadota bacterium
CCCATGGCCAAGCAGAAAGTCATCATCACCATCGCGCCCACGGGGGGCCTTGGCACGAAAGAGATGAACCCGGAGATCCCCACCCAGCCGCAGGAAATCGCGGATGACGTCTTTAAGTGCTACGAGGCCGGCGCCAGCGTTGTCGCCGTCCATGCCAGGAAGCCCGACGACACCGCCACCTGCGACGAGGCGATCTACCGAGACATCAACGAGCGGATCCGCGCGAAATGCGACATCATCGTCAACAACTCCACCGGCGGCGGCGCCAATGGCGAGATGCTGGAGCCCGCGCCGGGCGGGGCCTATGCCATGGATTGGAACATGCGCATGCGCGGCGTCGAAGCGGGGGCCGAGATCTGCACCCATGACGCGGTATCGGCGGCGACCTACGCCTTTGGCGAGACCGTCTACATGCTCACGCCGCTGCCCAAGTCGCGGGAGCTTGCCCAGCGGATGAAGGAGCTCGGCATCAAGCCCGAATGGGAATGCTTCGGCCCCCACAACATGCTCGACCCGCTGACGCTGATCAAAGAGGGGCTCGATGAGCCGCCCTACATTTTCAACTTCGTTCTCGGCGTCCAGCACGGCATCCAGGGCGCCATGCCCTTTTCCATGAAAACGCTGCAGACGATGGTCGATATGCTCCCGAAAGAGGCGATCTTTACGGTGAGCGGGATCGGCCCGGCGCAGCTACCCGCGGCCATGGGCGCGCTCCTCTGCGGGGGGCATGTGCGCGTGGGGCTTGAAGATAACATGTATTATTCCCGCGGGGTGCTGGCGAATAACCTCCAGCTTGTCGAACGGCTCGCGCGGCAGGTCGATGAGATGGGCTATGAGCCCGCCACGACCGCAGAGGCGCGCAGCATGCTGGGGGTCCCGCGCCCGCCGCAGGCCGTGTAAGATGCTCAAGCTCTACTTCACCCACAAAACGCGCTCGGGACGGGTGGTCTGGCTCCTGGAAGAGCTCGGTCTGAAATACGATCTGGTGAAGCTAGAGTTCTCCAAAGAAGGCCTGAAGTCGCCCGAACACCGCAAGCGCCACCCGCTGGGCCGCGTGCCGGTGCTCGAAGACGGCGATGTGATGATCTACGAATCCGGTGCGATCATCGACTACATTCTGGAGCGCCACGCGCCGGGCACGCTGAAGCCCGCCGTCGATGCGCCGGAATTTCCCTATTACCTGCAATGGTTCCACTATGTCGAAGGCATGATCATGCCCCCGATCAATGAGATCGTGGTGCAGACCGTGCTCCTCCCCCCCGAGCGGCGCAGCGAGGATGCACTGAACAAAGCGCTGAAATTGCTCAGCAAAGCTTTGCTACCGGTGGAGCAGGCGCTGGAGGGCAAGGACTATATCGTGGGCGATTTCACGGGGGCGGACCTGATGATGGGCCATGCCTGTTTCATGGCTAACCTCTCAGTGCCCTTCGGCGATGAGACGCCCAATCTGCGCGCCTATGTCGACCGCATCAGCGCCAGACCTGCCTTCGATTACGCCATCAAGCTCAAATAGGCTCAGACCCGCCGCGCGCTTGTCCAACGACCGGAGGCGATCACGTCGTTGACGATCGACATCATCAACCGGCGGCATTTGCGCACCGCTTGAGAATGCGTCCGCCGCGGGTTTTCAAAGAGCGCCCAGGTTACGTTCAGCCCTTCGATAGGCGCCCATGTCACATCGCCAAATTGCGGATTGCTCAAGAGCGCGCAGCGTGGCGTAATTGAGTACCCGACCTCACGGCTGCACATGGCCAGGCACAGGCTCAGCGTATCCGTCTCAATCGCCACGTTCAGGTCCACATTTCGCGCCGCACAAGCCTGTTCAAACATGCTCCTGATCGCATTCGGGCGCGGCGGGATGATGAGCGTGCGCCGCGACAGCTCGCTGATCGGCACTGGCATGTCCGGCGACAGCCCCGCCGAGCTGCCCCCAACGAGCACGAGCGGCTCCTCCACGATGGGGGTCTGCTTGAAATTATCCCCGCTGCCTTTCTCCGCCGGGGCGATGCACAAATCGATGCTCCCCACCGAGAGCTGCTCGCGAAGCGCGTGGCTCACATTTTCCATCAGTCGGATTTCGATCTCGTCATCATCGCGCGCCATGGCTTCCGCAAAGTCCACCGTAAGGATCGACCGCCAGGAGGGGGGAATGCCCGCCGCCACCTGACCCCGTGCCATTTTGCCGATCTGCTCGCGCAAGAGAGAGAATTGCCGCAAGAGCGGACGGCAGTGATCGGCGAGCAGTTTGCCGGCCTCCGTCAGCGTCACGCCATTGCGGCTCCGCACAAAGAGCTCGGTCCCCATCTCATGTTCTAAGAGTGAAATGTTGCGCGACATGGAGGGCTGCGAGATTTTCAGGTCATGGGCCGCTTTGTTAATACTGCCCATCTCTGCAACCCGCAGAAACTGCTCAAGATATTTCGGATTCATACGCGGCCCTCTGCGGCAAGGATCGATACAGTGTATGTATCAGCGTTCGCTATAACACGTACATCGAAACCGCATATTACGTATAGCTAAAATTGCCTTACTGTGGCCCATGGGAGGTTATCGCTGCGCCTATTTGGTCGCAGTAAGGACGCCCCTCCCGCATGCAGTTTTCGACTAGTGTGCACCACAGAGGAGCAAGACATGGCACTCATCGACCCGGATTCAGTGAAATCTGCCGCGATCGTTGGCATGGGCTCCGTCGGTTCCGGCTGGGCCGCACTGCTCTTGGCGCGGGGCATCCATGTGCGTGCGTATGACACCGGCGCGAACGCTGAAAAGAACGCGCACATGCTTATCGAGGGCGCCTGGCCCTCGCTGGTAGAGCTCGGCTTTACCAATCTTGAGACGCCGCCCTTCGAGAGCATCGAGTTCTTTGACACCTACGAGGATGTCCTCAAATCTGTCGACGTTGTGTTTGAGAACGTCCCTGAAAACCTCGAGCTCAAGCAAAAGGTCATGGGCATCGCCGATGCCAGGACGTCGCCTACCACGCCGATATTGTCGAGCGCGGGCGGCATTTCCCCGACAGAGATGCAGCAGGTCTGCAAGAGCCCGGAGCGGCTCGTCGTCGTGCATCCGTTCAACCCGTCACACTTGATCCCTCTCGTGGAAATTGTTCCCGGTGAACGCACCTCCAAAGAGATCCTGAGCTGGGCCCGCGAATTCTCCAAGCGGCTCGGCAAAAAGCCAATTACGCTTGAGCGCGAGATGCCTGGCCACATGGTCAACCGCCTCCAATTCGCTTTGGTGCGGGAGGCGATAAGCTGTCTTGTGGATGGCGTTGCCAGCGCAGAAGACATCGATATAGCCGTGCGCTTCGGGCTTGCCCCGCGCTGGCTATTGCAAGGCGGTCTCCAGACCGTCGCCATGGCGGGTGGGCCGGGTGGTATGTTTGGCATTCTCAACCATGCCGGCCCCGCCATGGAGAAATGGTGGGAGCCTCGCGGCAGCGTAAAGATCACGCCGGGGGTCAAAGAAAAGATGGTCGCGGCTGCGCAAGAGCTCTCTGAGGGCGCGGGCTTTGAGGATTGGGTCGCCTGGCGCGATGCCCACCTCGTTTCGCTCTTCAGCTTTCAAGCGCAAGCCGACGCCGACAGACCCGGCAAAAGCACGGGGGGAACTTCATGACCGCAAAATCCTCTAACTGGCCTGTCCCGCTTCCTGAATGCATCGAGGTTGAGCGCCAGGGCCCCGTGGCCCTGATGTGGCTCAACCGCCCGGCTAAGCGAAACGCGCTTTCCGATGAACTCGTCCTTGGGATGCAGACCTTCTTTTCCTCGGTGCCCGAGGATGTCCGCGCCATCGTCGTGGCAGGGAAGGGTGGGCATTTCTGCGCGGGCCTTGACCTTAACGAGCTCAAGGAAAGCAACACGGTCGAGAGCTTCCACACCTCCATGATCGGGCAGGGGCTCAATAACACGATCCAGTTCTGCAAGGTCCCGATCGTCTCCGTGCTTCACGGCGCGGTCGTCGGTGGCGGGCTCGAAATCGCGGCCTCGACCCATATTCGTGTGGCCGAACCGTCGGCGTTTTATGCGCTCCCCGAGGGTACGCGCGGCATCTTTCTGGGGTCGGGCGGGTCGGTCCGGCTGCCCCGCCTAATTGGGACGGCGGCGGTCATGGACATGATGCTCTCAGGCCGCGTCTATAACGCGGCCGATGGCCATTCGCAGCTCCGTCTCTCGCAATACCTCGTGGACGAGGGCGAGGGCGTCGCCAAGGGCATTGAGATCGCTCAAAAGATCGCCGAAAACTCGCCGCTATCGAATTTCGGCGTCATCCAAGCCATCCCCCGGATCGTGGAAAGCGACCCGCAGGCCGGTCTCTTTACCGAGATGCTGATGGCGGGCGTCGCGCAGAATGACGAAGAGGCTAAACGCCGCCTGCGCGAGTTCCTGGAAATGAAATTGAACAAAGTGAAGGCCTCGTAGGGCCCCAAATTCCGCATGCATGGGAGGAGTCATGCAAACACAGATCGAAGAAGCCGAAGAGTTCCGCAACTATATCGCCCGCTGGGTCGATGAACGGCTGATCCCGCAAGCGACTGAAATCGATGAAGCCGGTGAGTTCCCCTTTGAGCTTGCCCAGGAACTCGGCGAGCTCGGCTATATCGGCACGATGTATCCCGAGGAAGCGGGCGGCAGCGGGCTCGAAAACCCGAACCTGTGCTTTGCGATCCTCTGCGAGGAGCTATCGCGCGGCTCCGTTGGCTTTGCCGCCTGGATCTGCATGCAGGGTTCAACGGCCACGCACACGATCTATGAATGGGGCAATGAGGAGCTCAAACAAGAGTTCTTTGAGCCCGCGCTTAAGGGCGAGAAAATCTGCGCCTTTGCGATCACCGAGCCGGGCGCCGGGTCTGACGCCGCCTCACTCCGCACCAAGGCCACCAAGGTCGATGGCGGGTGGGTCATCAACGGCTCCAAAATCTATACGTCAAACGGCACCGTGGCTGATTTCATCACGGTCGTGGCCTCCACGGATTTGTCCATGGGGGCCAAAGGATTGGAGCTCTTTGTCGTCGACACCAAGACCAAGGGCTTCAGCGTCAGCCAAAAGCTCGACAAAATGTCGGTGCGCTCGTCTGACACCGCCGCTTTGTCTTTCGACGACATGTTCATCCCGGATCACTGCATGCTCTCGAGCGAG
>JBCCYG010000172.1:0-5138 GCA_039190145.1 Pseudomonadota bacterium
GCGCGCTTTATCGAGCGCGCCGACGATAACGGCGACGGGCTCCTCGAATTCTCTGAAATGGGGCCGGATGAGGAGCGTGCGGCGAACCGTTTTGAGCGCATCGACACAGATGGATCGGGCGGCATCTCCCAAGAAGAGATGGAGACCGCCCGCGAGGCGCGTCAAGAACGCGGCTGGCGTCCTTTTGGTGGCGACCGCGGGTAAGCGAGCCACGCTGGACGGGTTTGGCTCCCTGAGCTAGGCCCGTCCCATACGGGGACGGAGTGATGGCGCTGGATGCAATGTCGGAGGTGAGCGACGAAGCCCTCTTGGTGCTCTACGCCAATGGCGACAACGGCGCGGCCAGCTCTCTGACGCTCCGCCTCGCGCCACGGATCATGGCCCATGCCTACCGGATGCTCGGGGACCGCGCTGAGGCTGAGGACGTCACGCAAGAGGCTATGCTGCGCCTTTGGAAGATCGCCCCAGATTGGCGACAGGGCGAGGCCAAGGTTACCACTTGGCTTTATCGCGTGACGGCAAACCTTTGCACCGACCGGCTGCGCAAGGTGAAGCACGGCGACTTAGACGATGCGCCCGAGGTGCCCGATGGGGCGCCCTCGGCTGACCAAAAGATGATAGCTCAGGCCCGCGCGGATGCGCTCAACAGGGCCTTGTCAGAGCTCCCAGAACGGCAGCGCGAAGCTGTAGTGCTGCGCCATATCGAGGGGCTCACGAACCCGGAGATCGCCGAGGTGATGGACATCTCAGTGGAAGCCGTTGAAAGTTTAACCGCGCGGGGTAAGCGCTCCCTGGCTCAGGCCCTGGGAAAGCGCCGCGCAGAATTGGGGTTTTACGATGGATAAGCGCAAAGACGCAGGGGCTCTCAGCGAGGCCGAGCTCGACACGCTCTTTCGGGCCTCAGAGGGCGAGGCGCCGCTGCCCTCCGGCGATCTGATCACGCGGATCATGGCGGATGCCGAAGCAGAGCAAGCTGTGGCGGCGTTAGCAAGCTCGGCGCCGCGCCCGTCTGGGCTGGCTGGTCTCCGTGAGGCGCTGGGCGGTTGGGCCGGGCTTTCGGGCCTTGCGGGTGCGGCGGCGATGGGCCTCATCATCGGCGTGTTTCCCCCTGAGGTGCTGAGCACTTATTCAGATACTGTTTTAGGGATCAGCTCCGCGACGTTCTCGGACTATGTGCCTGGCCTAGGCGAGGTACAGCTCGATGGCTGAACCGGAGGCAAGGGCCAAGGGATTGGTTCGCGGCGGGCGCATCCTGCTTTATCTCTCTTTGCTGATGAACTTCATCATCATCGGCCTGGTCATCGGGGCTATTGTCTCTGGCGGGGACCGGCGCGGCGATCGTGGCCCCCCGCGGGCAAACGAAATGGGCCTCGGGCCGATCGTCCAGGCGCTGAGTCCTGAGGACCGCCGCGCGCTTGGGCGCGAAATGCGCCAGACGCTGCGCGACGAGCGCCGGACGCGCGGTGAGCTCCGCGCACTCATGGACCAGATCGTTCTGGCGCTCGAGGCTGAACCTTTTGACGTGGCCGAAGTGGACGCTTTGCTTGCAACGCAATTCAGCGAAGTTGAGTTCAGGCTGGGGCTCGCGCAGCGCGTCTTTTTGGAGAGGCTTGAAGCGATGGATGCGAGCGAGCGGGCAGCCTTTGCCACCCGGCTGCAAGAGGTTTTAGACAGTCCGCGCACCGGCTTTCGCCCGCCCGATGGCGCCCTGGAGGACAGTAAATCAGAGTAAGCGCCTAAGCCGCGGATTGGCAGACGCGGACCTTGTCTCGACCGGCCGCCTTAGCGTCGTACAGAGCATGATCGGCCTGTTCGAGGAGGGCTGCAACACTGGTCAACAGAGGAAGACCGTCGGGGGTCTCTCCATCGCCGCCCAGTGCCAAGCCGACAGAAACCGACATCGGCACGCCGCCCTTGACCTGACCTTTTGCGAAGGGCTCTGCGCGGGTTAGCTTGCAAAGTCGTGCGGCCGCTTTCGCCGCTCTATCTAGGTCGGTGTCTGGCATGGCGACTAGGAATTCTTCGCCACCCACTCGCGCTAATAGGTCGACGGATCGCAGGTTGCGACGCAGGCGTTCCGCAAACTCCGCGAGAACAGCGTCGCCAGTGGCGTGCCCATGGGCATCGTTGATGCGTTTGAAATAGTCGAGGTCGAGCAGCATGATCGCGAAACATCTCCGCGCGCTATGGGCAGCCCTCGCCATGCGATCCAGATAGGGGATTGCGTAGCGCCTATTGTAGAGGCCGGTTAGGGAATCCGTGACCGCAGCCTCAAGGCCCGCGGTGACCGAACGGCGGAGCATCTCTTCCTCGGTGCGCCGCCTCAGCAGGCGACCGATCCTTAGGGCGGCTTCCTCTGGCTCGAAGCCGGACGCCATGACATCGCCCGCGCCCGTGTCGAGAGCTGAAATGGCGAGATGCCCCGTTTCAGCAGGGCTCACTGCGAGAATTGCCGTGTGCCGCGTTTCGGGCTGTGCGCGGATCGCGGAGACGAAATCGAGCCTATGTTGTGCGTTTGCCCCGCCTACCGCGACAACCAGGGCGTCGAAGGGAGCCCTATCAGCCTGGAACTTTACGAAGTCTCCGGGTGATAACACCTCTGCCTCCATGGCGAGGCGGGCTTTTAGAGCTTTGTGCCAAGCGTGACCCTGATCCTGGGTAATGGCGATAATGCCGACGCGTTGCTTGCCGGTGAACGCGCATTGAGGATCGGCAAAGCCGAGGGCTGCCGATGTGTCCGTCCTGAGTCTCAGCTCTTCATGCGTCGTGCGCGCGCGTAGGATGTTTCGTACGCGGGCGAGCAGACTTCGCTCATCATAGGGACGCGATATTACGTCGCCGAGCCCCTCTGCGAGGGCTTTGGGGCGGTCGGCGGCGGTCTCCTCAGGCAAAAGAGCGATCACAGGAATTTTTGCTTTGCAGAGCTTCTTTTGAATGGCCACTGCGCCACCGTCAGGAAGATTGTATTCGCAAAGAACCACATCTGGAGCTGACTGTTCGATCTCAATCAGCGCTTCTTGCATGGTTGAGGCGTGCGCGACTTGAAAGTAGGCGGCGGCAAGTTTGACCTTAAGCACGATCCGCGTCGTGACGACGGGATCAACGATCAGCACTTTACCTGTCATCAGGCTTCCCCCCGCGGGTTTACTTTCGCGGAAACCTTTGCGACGGAAATGTTAACAAACCCTTTCTGCTTTTAGACGTTTGCGAGGAATATGCAGGTTTCCGCTCATCCCCTGACACGCACATGTGCAAGGCGTGGAGCTTAAGTGGAATTGTCGGCTCAAGCAGCAGAGACAATTGCGCTCCAGGCCCTCGCGTGGCTTGCCGGAAATGATGAGCTCATGCCTGTTTTTCTTGGTTCGACGGGCACGAGCGAAGCGGACCTTCGTGCGCGGGCGGGTGAGCCGGAATTTCTTGGGTCCGTGCTGGATTTCCTACTGATGGATGACGCCTGGGTCGTGGCAGTCTGTGACGCCCATGGCTGGGAGTATACGGAGCTGGCGAGCGCTCGTGCGCATCTTCCCGGCGGTGAGCAGATGCACTGGACATGACAATTCGCGGGCTCCTCTTTGACAAAGACGGCACACTCTTTGACTTTGATGCCACCTGGACGCGTTGGGCGGGTGATGCGCTGAGGGAGCTAGGGTCCGGCGATGAAGGTCGGACGCAGGCAATGGCTGACGCCCTGGGCTATGACCTTGAAAAGGCGCGGTTTCATCCCGGAAGTTCGGTCATTGCGGGGACTGTTGGCGAACAAGCCATGGCGCTTGCGCCTTTCTTGCCTGAGATGGACGTGGCGGCGATCACGCGTCGCATCAATGTGCTTGCGGCGAGTGCGGTGCAGGTAGAGGTTCTGCCGCTCCGCCCGTTCTTGGAAACCTGGAAGGAGCAAGGCGTCGCTCTAGGCGTCGCGACGAACGATGCCGAGAGCTCGGCCCGGGCACATCTTGAGAGCGTTCAGGCTCTCGATGTTTTCGATTTTCTCGCCGGCTACGACAGTGGGCATGGGCACAAGCCCGGCCCAGGACAGCTCCTTGCCTTTACTGACGCCACAGGCATTGAGCCAGCTAGGATCGCCATGGTTGGGGACAGCACCCACGACCTCATGGCCGCGCGCGCGGCCGGTATGGTGGCTGTGGCTGTCCTCACGGGCCCCGCGGATGCGGAGGCGCTCGCACCTTATGCCGACGTGGTTCTGTCGTCCATTGCAGAGCTCCCTGGCTGGGTCGCGACGTCAGCGAGACGTTAGCGACACCAACGGTCGTCTTCTGACAGGTGCGCACGGGGGCGCTGTCGCACGGTGCCTCCGCAGGGAGGATCACGCCATGGCAGACACCGCCGCCCCGACACGCCGCCGCCGCTCTGGAGGTAGGGCCGGAAACACGCGCGGCTCCGGCCCCGCGATCAAGCAGATGCCCTGGCGGATCATCAAGAATACCGACCGCCCGACAGAGCCTCTCAATGAAGAGGGCGTCGCCGCCGTCCATGAGGGGGCGATGCGCATCCTGGAGGAGATCGGCATCGAGTTCCTCAACGATGAGGGGCGCGACATCCTCAAAGCCGCTGGTTGTCTCGTCGATGGCGACAACGTGCGGATGGATCGAGACTTTGTCATGGAGATGCTTGCGCGGGCTCCGGCGACCTTTACGCTCACCCCGCGCAATTTAGACCGCACGCTTGAGATCGGGGGCAATAACCTCCTTTTTGGCAACGTTTCGTCCCCACCAAATTATTGGGACCTGGAGACCGGCAAAGTGCCGGGCACGCGCGAGCAGTGTCAGAACCTTCTCAAGCTAACGCAGTACTTCAACTGCATCCACTTTGCCGGGGGCTACCCGGTGGAGCCCGTCGACATCCATGCCAGCGTGCGCCACCTCGACGTGCTCTACGACAAGCTCACGCTCTCAGATAAAGTCATGCACGCCTACTCGCTCGGCAAAGAGCGGGTTGAGGATGTCATGGAGATGGTGCGGATCGCGGGCGGGCTGAGCCACGAGGAGTTCCGCGCGACGCCGCGGATGTATACCAACATCAATTCCACCTCGCCGCTGAAACATGACCAGCCCATGATCGACGGCTGCCTGAGGCTCGCGCGTCAGGGGCAGGCGGTTGTGGTGACGCCATTTACATTGGCC
>JBCCYG010000173.1:0-5126 GCA_039190145.1 Pseudomonadota bacterium
GTCCCGCGTGCCACGTCGCAGATCGCAGTTTCGTCGACCGGAGTAAGCGAAGGGAACGTGCCCGCGCCGGGCCTGTCTTCGCCATTTACTCGGTTAAGGATGCCATTCGTTCGGAAACGTTCGAGATAGCCGCTCAGTTTATGCAGATTGTCTTCAAGGCTCGACATGGGCCGCCTTCATATGGTCTCGGATCGTTCCGGTTTTGGGCGACAGGCTTGGATCAATGTCCCGCATCTCCAGCGAGAGCGCGACCGATCGATGGGCTAGAAGCGAGGCTAAGGCCTCTTGGGCGGCATCAAAGAGCTTTTGCGCAGCAGCTTCCTTGACCGCCTGTTTGCGTCCGGCACGAAGCCTGACTGAAATGTCGATAAAGCCGTGTTTTTCGTCGCCATCGGCAATGGCGTAATGGTCAACCCGCGTGGCACGGACGCGGATGCCCGGGGTCGGGAACGCCTCTATCTGCGCAGCCGTCGCGCGAAGTGTCTCGCAGAACGCAGCCATGTCGAGCTCGGGCTCGAGATTGGCGGAGTAGTCGATCTGAAAATGCGGCAATTGTCTCTCCCGCGACGACGTTAGCCAAGCAAGTTGACGCAAGCAAAAGGAAAAGTCGCGCCGTAACGAGGCTAAGGTTTTGGGCGTCCAGCGCGCTGTCTCCGTCTTGGACGAAAACCTGGCTTTCGCCATGCATCAGATATTGTATACTCTTCGTATACATCAGGGGAATCGCTCCGTGAGCGCAAAAGAAAAGTGCTTGACACGCCTGCAAATGCAGATCCTCAGTCTCGAAATTCCACCGGGCAGCGACCTTGACGAAGCATCGCTGTGCGCGGCCCATGATCTATCGAGGACACCGCTCCGTGAAGTGCTCCAACGGCTTGCGGGCGAGGGCTATGTCTCCCTATCCCCCAACCGTGGCGCCAAAGTTGCTTCCATGGACTTGGCGCGCATGCGCACGTTTTTCCAAACAGCGCCCCTCGTCTATGCGAGCATTGCGCGTATGGCCGCGGAGCGCGCCGAAAAAACGCAAGTGAATGCGCTGAAAGGCATTCAGCAGCGCTTTTGCGCCGCAACTGCGGCAGGCGAGGCTGGCGAGGCAGCACTTTTGAACCACAGGTTTCACGGCGCAATCGGCGAGATGGCGCAGAACCCCTATTTGGAAGCCGCGTTAGGGCGGATGCTAATCGACCACACGCGGCTGTCTCAAACATTCTACAGGCCGGCCTCAGAAGCGGATCGAGAACTTGTCTCCACTGCGTCTAACCAACACGATGAGATGATCGTGGCCTTCGAAGATCGGGATGCGGAGGCGGCGGTTGATGTCACGCTGCGCCACTGGGATCTCAGCCGAGGCCAGCTGGAAAGATACGTCCGCCCAGATCCGTTGCCCTTTGATATGGAAAGCCTGACCGATGCAGTTTGAGGGTATCTATACCCCCATCATCACCCCGTATTTTGACGATTTCACCTGCAATCAGGAGGCCCTCGCAGCTACAGTTGAGCTCCTTATCGGTGCGGGCGTGAACGGGATCATCGTGGCCGGGACAACCGGCGAATACTACGCGCAGACGAAAAAAGAGCGCGTCTGGCTCATGGGCCGTGTGAAGGAGATGATCGGTGGGCGCGTCCCAATGATTGTTGGCACGGGCGCCATGCGCACCGAGGACAGCGTCGAGTTTGCCGAGCAGGCCGTGCATCACGGAGCCGATGCGATCCTCGTTGCCACGCCGCCCTATGCCTATCCAACGGGCCGGGAAATCGCGCTCCACGCGCTTGCCATTGACCGTGCCGCCAACCTGCCGGTGATGCTTTATAACTATCCCGGCCGCATGTCGGTGAATATGGATGAGGAGACGCTGGACCGCCTCGGTCGCTCCCCCAATTTTCGCGCGATCAAGGAAAGCTCGGGAGACATCAACCGGCTTCACATGTTGGCGCGGGATTATCCTCACATCGCTCTTAGCTGCGGGATGGACGATCAGGCGCTTGAATTCTTTGCCTGGGGTGCGCGCAGTTGGGTCTGCGCAGGCTCAAACTTTGCTCCCGAGGCACATATCGCGCTCTACCGTGCATGTGCCGTGGAGGGCGATTTCACCAAGGGCCGCGCGATCATGTCCGCGATGCTGCCGCTCATGCGGGTGCTCGAACAGGGTGGTAAATTTATCCAGTGCATTAAGCACGGTCTTACGCTTCGCGGAATTGATGCAGGACCGCCGCGCAAGCCACTGCGACCGCTAAACAAAGACGACAAACGTGAGCTGGCCGAGGTGATCAGGACTATGAACAAAGCCATCGCGGCCATTGAGGGGAAGTGAGATGAGCGATCTTTTGACCCGCGCGGAATACCAGGCCCTTGCCGATGACCTTGTGCTCCCGCGAACCGCTTTCATCGATGGCAAGTTTCATCCTGGTGAAGGCGCCTCTTTCGCGACGGTTAACCCGGCGACGGGTGAGGAATTGGCGCAGATCGTTTCCGCCACTTCCGCCGATGTTGATCTGGCCGTGACCAAGGCGCGCGAAGTGTTTGAGCAAGGGCGCTGGGCTGCGATGCATCCGGGCGACCGGAAGGACGTGCTCATTCGTCTGTGCAAGCTCATCACGCGAAACCGACGCGAGCTAGCAGTCATGGAGAGCCTCGACAGCGGAAAACCGATCCGCGACTGCGAAGAAATCGACATCCCAGAAAGCATCAACTGCATTAAGTGGCACGCAGAAGCCACTGATAAGATTTACGATCAGGTCGCTCCGGCCCAAGATGATGCGATCTCGATGATTGTGCGCGAGCCTATCGGAGTGGTGGCCTGCGTCCTCCCCTGGAATTTCCCGCTCCTGATGCTTGCGTGGAAGATAGGCCCAGCGCTGGCGGCAGGGAATTCGGTCATCGTCAAGCCTGCTGAGCAGACGTCGCTCACCGCGCTGCGGATGGCAGAACTCGCGATGGAAGCGGGTATCCCACGCGGGGTCCTGCAGGTTCTCCCTGGCGATGGGCCAACGGTGGGAGAGCCCATTGGCTGCCATGACGGTATCGATATGGTGAGTTTCACTGGATCGACGGAAACTGGGCGTCTCTTTCTGAAATACGCTGCTGAGAGCAACCTCAAGAAGGTCGTCCTTGAATGCGGCGGAAAGAACCCGGCCATTGTGCTCAAGGACGCCGAAAATCTCGATCACGTAGCTGAGCATGTCGTGAACGCGGCGTTCTGGAACATGGGTGAAAACTGCACTGCAAACAGCCGCTTGATCGTCCATGCAGATGTGAAAGATGCACTGATGCAGCGCGTTCTGGCCCGAGTTCGGGATTGGAAAACGGGGGATCCGCTCGACCCGGCGAACCATCTAGGCGCGCTCGTGGATGCGGATCACTGCGCCAAGGTCAGCGCTTATCTCGCGGGGGAGGCACTCATCGGCGGCGATGCGGACGGCCCCTATATTGCGCCGACGATCTACGAAGTCTCAAAGGATGATCCGAAGGCGCGAGAAGAAATCTTTGGGCCAGTTTTAAGTGTGATTACCGTTGCGTCCGACGACGAAGCGATTGAGCTCGCTAACGACACGAGATTTGGTTTGCAAGCATCGGTTTTTACAGCAAACAATCGCAAGGCCATCCGCGCGGCGAGGGCGATCCGCGCTGGTACTGTGACCGTGAATTGTTACGGCGAAGGCTCTGTTGCGACGCCCTTTGGCGGGTATGGGCTGAGTGGTTTTGGTGGCCGCGACAACGGGATGGCGGCCCATGATCAGTTTACTGAAACCAAGACGATCTGGATCGATCTGAGCGATCCCGCAGATGGGGATGATGTCGGATGAACGTTGAAGCAACAGGGACGACCCGCCGGGGTCGCGGCGCGCGAAAGGCGGCTCGGGCCGCCCGTGATTTCACCATGCTCCCTGCGCTCAAGCGCCGCTTGCCGCTCACAGAGGTTATGGATGAGGAGCAGGTGGCTCGCGTCGACGCGGCCTCCATGGGAATTTTGGAGGATGTCGGCGTCGTCTTTCGTGACCCGATCGCTTTGGAAGACTGGAAGAAGGCCGGCGCGGATGTGCGGGGCGAAACCGTCCATCTCGACCGGGGATTGGTGAAAGAGCTGATCGCTACCATCCCGTCCGCATTCACCTTTCACGCGCGAAACCCAGCGAACAACCTGCCATTTGGTGGTGATTACAGCATCTTCGTGCCCATGACAGGGGCACCTTACCTGCGCGACCTCGACGATACCCGGCGCGGGCCCACACTCGAAGACCTGGCGAATTTTCACAAGCTGAGCCACATGCTCCCGGCAATCCATTCCTCTGCGCATCACATCGTGGAGCCCATGGATCACCCGATTTCGCATCGGCATCTGCGGATCACCTATTCCTCGATGAAGCACTCCGACAAGACGTTCATGGGCATGACAACGAGCCCGAAGAACGCCGAGGATGTCATTGATATGTGCCGCATTCTCTTTGGCGCAGAGTTCCTTGAAACCCATCAGGTCGTGACCGGAAACTGCAACGGGAACTCGCCGCTTGTTTGGGATGAGACGATGCTTGGTGCTATGCGCGCCTTTTCCCGGGCGAACCAGCCGGTTCTGTGCTCCCCGTTCGTTTTGGGTGGGGCGAATACACCGGCATCGGTAGCGCCCACTGTCGCGCAGCTCAACGCCGAGGCCCTGAGCGCGCTTGCCTACACTCAGGTTATCCGAACGTGCGCGCCAGCAATCTACGGGCACTATCTCAGCACGGTCTCTATGAAATCCGGGGCGCCCATGGCGGGGACGCCCGAAATCAGCCTGATGAACTACATGATCGGGCAGATGGCACGTTATTACGACGTGCCTTGGCGATCCTCAAACACGCTCGGCGGCGCGAAGACATTTGACGCCCAATCCGGTTATGAGAGCGCAACGACGCTCATGGCCGTGCTCCATGCCGGGTGCAATTACATCTGGCACTCCGCGGGGTGGAACGAGGCTGGTATGCACTGCTCCATGGCCAAATTTGTCGTGGATGCCGAGCAATGCGCCATGGGGTATCGCATGGCCGAGGGCGTCCGCTGGGACGATTTCGATGCCGCACTGGAGGCCGTTCGTGATGTCGGCCCAGGAGGGCACTATCTGGGCCATCCCCACACGCTCGAAAATTTCCAA
>JBCCYG010000174.1:0-5077 GCA_039190145.1 Pseudomonadota bacterium
CGTTAAATGACGAATGCACGATGGCTGCTGGATAGTCCGAAAAGCCCGCGATGAGAGTGATATCCGCGTTGCCGGGTCGCAAAACGACGCTGGCATCGTCGACCACCTCGATTGCGCCTTCCCGCGCGACGCCCGTGTCATCGTCAATCAATGAGGCCATCCGCGCGGCCATGGAATTGCCCTCGACCGCCCGCTCGCACCACCGGGAAATGTTAAAGGCCACATCTGCCGCTGTGAACGGATCACCATTGTTCCAGGTCACGCCCTGCCGAACGTTGAGCGTGTACTCCGTGGCATCCTCGTTGACGGTCCAGGATTCCAGCAAGACCGGCTCGAAACTCCCGTCGCGCTGATACTCAACGAGGTATTCCAACCACCCTCGGGTAAAGTTCGACATTTGCGGCCAATCATATGTCCGTGGGTCCTTGAGCGCGCGAACAGTCGATTCAATCCGCAGCGTGCCGCCCGCCTGAACATGACCCCCCGCTTCCGTCGGTTTAGCCCCAATCAGGGCGTAGGCTGCGGCGCTTGTGACACCGAGCGAGGTCGCCCGTGTCAGGAATTCGCGGCGCCCCATGGTGCCGGCCTCTACTTCACGGGCATAGGCCCGCGCTGCGGGGTGGATAATAGATGATGTCATGAAAAGCGTCTCGTCTCTTGGGCAGACGTCGGGAAACAAGGTGCGTGGTCTGCAGCCGGGGTAAAAGACCCCGCGCACCCATTGGTTCAGCCCCGAGGATAACAACCTCAAGCTGCACCGCAACAGGTTCTCGTGCGAAGGCTAGACCTTGGCGTATCCCAGCCCTTGCAACGCATCTTTAATCTCATCGAGGATCGCTGGATCGTCGATCGTGGCGGGCATCTTGTACTCCGCCCCGTCTGCGATCTTGACCATGGTCCCGCGCAGGATCTTCCCTGACCGCGTCTTAGGCAAGCGCGGCACAACTGTCGCCAGCTTAAACGCCGCCACTGGCCCGATCTCGTTGCGTACCGAGGCGATCACCTCTTTGACGATATCCTCGTCCGCCTTCTCCGTCCCCGCATTGAGGCAAAGGAACCCCATAGGAAGCTGCCCTTTGAGCTCATCGGTCACTCCGATGACCGCGCATTCCGCCACATCCGGGTGCCCGGCGAGCACCTCTTCCATCGCCCCGGTGGAGAGGCGGTGCCCAGCGACATTAATCACGTCATCAGTCCGCGCCATGATGTAGAGATAGCCGTCCTCATCGATCATCCCTGCATCGCCGGTCTCGTAATAACCGGGAAACGCGTTGAGATAGCTCGACTTAAACCGCTCCTCGGCGTTCCAGAGCGTCGGTAACGTGCCCGGTGGCAACGGCAGCTTTACGGCAATGGCACCCAGCTCACCGGCCCCAAGAGGATGCCCCTCATCGCTCAATATCTGCACGTCGTAACCCGGCATCGGAACGGAGGGCGAGCCGAGCTTTACCGGCAGCTTCTCGATACCCATCGGGTTTGAAGCTATGGCGTACCCCGTCTCTGTCTGCCACCAGTGATCGATGACCGGCACGCCGAGCTTATCCTCCGCCCATTTGATCGTGTCCGGGTCCGCACGCTCCCCCGCGAGGTAGAGGCACTCAAGCGATGACATGTCGTAATCTGCGACGAGCGCGCCTTTCGGGTCGTCGCGCTTGATCGCTCGAAAAGCCGTCGGCGCAGTAAAAAGCGCCTTCACTTTATGATCCTGAATGACCCGCCAGAATGTTCCTGCATCGGGCGTTCCCACGGGCTTACCCTCAAAGACCACTGTGGTGTTCCCGTGGATCAGCGGCGCGTAGCAAATGTAGGAATGCCCCACGACCCAGCCCACATCCGAGGCCGCCCAAAACACTTCGCCCGGCTCCATGTCGTAGACATTCTTCATCGTCCAGTTCAGCGCCACGAGATGCCCCGCGGTGGGCCGCACAACGCCCTTGGGTTGGCCCGTCGTGCCTGAGGTGTAGAGGATGTAGGCCGGGTGATCACCGCTGACCGGCACGCAATCCGCCGGAGTTACGCCCTTTTGCGCCTCATGCCAGTCGACATCGAGTGGCCCGAGGTCGCAAGGCCCCTCCTCCCGCTGGAGGATCAGCGAGAATTCCGGACTGTGGGAAGCCTGCTCAATCGCCCCATCGAGGAGCGGTTTGTAAGCCACGATCCGCCCCGGCTCGCAGCCGCAGGAGGCCGCAATGATTGCTTTTGGCTTTGCATCGTCGATCCGCACGGCTAGCTCGTGGGCGGCGAACCCGCCAAAGACGACCGAATGGATCGCACCGATGCGGGCACAGGCGAGCATGGCGGTCACGGCCTCGGGAACCATGGGCATGTAGATGATGACGCGGTCGCCTGTCTCGATGCCCTTGGCAACGAGCGCGCCGGCAAGCAAGGCCACTTTGTCCTTCAGTTCGGAATAGGTGACGTCGGCCGATTTTCCGGTGATCGGGCTATCGTAGATGATCGCGACCTGGTCCCCGCGGGTGGGCACATGGCGGTCGACCGCGTTCCAGCACGTATTGACCTCAGCATCGGTAAACCACTGATAAAGCGGCGCTTTAGTCTCATCGAGGGCCTTTGTCGGCGGGGTGACCCAGTCGATGGCATCGGCGGCGGAGAGCCAGAAACCCTCGGGGTCGTTTTGCCAGGCGGTGTAGACGTCTTTGTAGCCCATGTAGTCCTCCCAAGGGTCGTGGGACGTCTCTAGGCCATGGGGTGCCGCTGCGGCAAGCGCATGGTGGCGCTCACATGTCGCAGCGGTCGGATTTTATTGGGATTTCAAACGGATAAGGCACCAGGTGCTCAGACGCGGTCCGTGCATAGCCTGGTGCCCACCGTGATCTTTCAGACCCCGAAAGGCCATCTATCTCACTAGCCGAAGATCCGAAGAAATTCAGCTAAGCAGCTGATTGGAAACCTAAATTCCCCCCCAGCCCGCATCAGCTCTTAAGACGCTGCCCTGACGCGCGAGCCTCATAGAGACCCAGTTGCCTGGCGTGCACCCCGCTCCGCTGGTCGCTAAAAAATCAAAGCTTTTCAACCCCTTGCGGCTCGGGAGCCTTTGCGATCCGTCCGGGAAGTTGCCCTCCCTTCCGATGAATTGAGAGTGGCTTTCAGAAGGTGAGTCGCGCAACGGAAAAATGAGGTTTCCGTGAAATTTCTTCTGGATAAGTCTCTGATATCACTTGGGGATTTCATGTGGATAAAGTCCAATAACGCAGCATTTCGTGGCACTTATGCTAGAGAAACGAGGTGCATAAGTTCCGCGATGACACCTCGGTTCAACACCTGCCAATGGTGCCCCATTTGAGCAAAGGGCGTTAATGGCCCCCGGCCAGAATGCCCGTCCGCACCCCGTAATCCACGGCGAGCTGGTAATCCGGGTCGTCATCGCTATCGACCATCAGGTGCCCGGCCTTCGTCAAAAGCTCATGGCAATCCCGACTCAAATGGCGCAGCTGAAGCCGCTTTCCCGCCGTCTCATACTTCGCCGCCATCGCCTCGATGGCCTGCAAAGCTGACTGATCCGCCACGCGGCTTTCCGCAAAGTCGACGATCACCTCACGCGGGTCGCTCTCCACATCAAAGAGCTCGATGAACCCCTCCGAAGAGCCAAAGAAGAGTGGCCCCTGCACCTGATAGACCTTGGCCCCTTCCGGCGTCCGATAAGTCTTTGCAGAGATGCGCGTCGCGTTCTGCCAAGCATAAGCGAGCGCGCTGACGATCACACCGACGACCACCGCGATGGCGAGGTCGGTGAGCACGGTGACCACCGTCACCAGCACGATCACGAAAGCATCGATGCGCGGCACCTTCCGCATGATCCGGAAGGAATTCCACGCGAACGTCCCGATCACCACCATGAACATCACGCCCACGAGCGCAGCCAACGGGATCTGCTCAATGGCAGGCGATAGAAAGACAATAAAGGCCAACAGGAACAGCGCCGCAGCAATCCCTGCCACGCGCGTCCGCGCGCCTGATTTCACATTGATCATCGACTGCCCGATCATCGCGCAGCCGCCCATGCCGCCAAAGAAACCAGTGACCGTGTTGGCGATCCCCTGGGCCGTGCATTCCTGGCTCGACCCGCCGCGCTTGCCCGTCATCTCGCCCACGAGGTTGAGCGTCAGCAAGCTCTCGATAAGCCCGATTGCCGCGAGGATGATGGCGTAGGGCAAGATAATCTGCAGCGTCTCAAGCGTCAGCGGCACCGCAGGGATGTGGAAGGCGGGTAGACCACCCTCGATAGAGGCAAGGTCCCCCACCCGCGGCACGTCGATCCCAAAAGCGATGACAATCGCCGCCACGATCCCAATCGCGGCAAGCGGCGCGGGAACAGCCTTTGTCAGCTTGGGCATTGCCCAGATGATCGCCATCGTCACCGCCACGAGCCCGAGCATCCAGGCAAGCGGCGTGCCCGACATCCACTCGCCCCCGCTCATCCCATGGCCGTCCGACACCATCGTCCCGGGCACTTTGAACTGGCCGAGCTGGGCCAGGAAAATCACAATCGCCAAGCCATTCACAAACCCGAGCATCACCGGATGCGGCACCAGCCGGATGAACTTGCCCCATCGCATCACGCCAACGACGATCTGGATAAGCCCCATGAGCACGACCGTGGCAAAGAGGTACTCAACGCCATGCGTCGCCACCAGCGACACCATGACAACCGCCAAAGCCCCCGTCGCGCCAGAGATCATCCCCGGACGCCCACCAATGAGCGCCGTAATCAGCCCCACAATGAACGCCGCATACAGCCCGACCAGCGGATGCACGCCCGCCACAAAAGCAAAAGCCACCGCCTCTGGCACGAGAGCTAAGGCCACCGTCAGCCCCGCCAATACTTCAATCCGAAGGCGAGAAAGGTCAAAACCCTGATGCGAAAAGTCGAAAGAAGCTGAATTGCCCAAAGCGGCAAGAATGCGGGTCAAATGCTCGGTCCCCCGGGGGCTTGCGTGGCGCGCGGCTACGTTTGTTATAATTCAACCCCGGCATGTAGCGGCTAACCCACGGAATGCACGGTATTCTTGGGCATACCGGCTATGCGTCTCTCGGGACGCACAACTTCTCACCGCCC
>JBCCYG010000175.1:0-5072 GCA_039190145.1 Pseudomonadota bacterium
GCTAACGGCATGGGCGGCATCGATGCGGACCGTTTCGCCTCCGCCATCGAGCAGATCAAGGAAACCTACGAGTTCCAGAATGATCCGACGCCCGAGCTCTATTTCGACGCCTCTTTCCTCCCGGGCGCCGACATGCGGATGCTGAAGTAACACCAACGGCTGGCCCCGGGCACGCGTCCGGGGCCGCTTCAGGCAGGCCCATGACCAACCTCATCGAGATCAAGGGCGTCACCCACGCCTACGCCACCAAGGACGGGCCGCTCCCCGTCCTCGACAACCTCAACATCGAGGTGCCAGAGGGGGAGTTTGCCGCGGTCGTGGGCCCGTCAGGCTGCGGAAAGTCTACTCTCACCCGCCTCGTCGCAGGGCTCATGAAGCCCGATGAGGGCGAGGTCTGGCTCCACGGCGAGCGCGTCACGAGCCCGCGTAACACGGTGGGCATGGCCTTCCAGAACCCCGTCCTCCTCGAATGGCGTACGATCCTCGACAACGTGCTCCTGCCGCTCGAGATCGTCCCCAACAAGATGAGCCGCGCCGAGAAAGAGGCGCGCGCCCGCGAACTTCTCGCCCTCGTCGGCCTCGACGGGTTCGAAGATAAACGCCCCTCAGAGCTCTCCGGTGGCATGCGCCAGCGGGCATCGCTCTGCCGCGCCATCGTCCACAAACCCGAAGTGCTGATCATGGATGAACCCTTCGGCGCGCTCGATGCCTTCACTCGCGAGGATCTCTGGCAAACCATGCACGCGCTCCGCTCAGAGGAGCCCTTTACCGGCGTCCTCATCACCCATGACCTCCGGGAGTCGATCTACCTCGCTGACGAAGTCATCGTCCTCTCCGGCCGCCCGGCTACGACACAATACACGATGGATACCCGCCTCGGCGGGCGCACAGATATCGACCTCCTCTACACGCCCGAAGCGGGCCAGATGCTCCACGACCTGCGCGAGCAGATCGAGATCGCCCAGGGCCGGAAACCGCAGCTCGAGGCCGCGCAATGAACAGAGTCTTGCTGATTTTCCTGGCCGCGGTTGCTTTCATGACGCTGAAAACGCTCATGCAGGCCTACTCGGAATACTCGGTCGCCATCTTGGCGGCATTCATCGTGGCAGGTGGCGTGCTTTGGTGGGCCTTCGGACGCCGCGGTAAGGAGGACGCGACCGATGAATGACACCCTCAAGCAATGGCTCGTGCCTACCGCCGCCATCGTGATCTTCCTGGCGCTCTGGGAGCTCCTCGTCTGGGCCAATGGCTGGCCCAACTACAAAATGGCCTCACCCTCCGATATCGGCCCGGCCTTCGTGAAATTCTGGCCCCTCTTCGTCGAGTATAGCTGGGACACGCTCTGGCGCACTGTCGTGGGCCTCGTCGTGGCCGTCATCGTGGGCACTGGCATCGGCGTCATCATGGGCTTCTCAAAGACCATGCGCGACGCGCTCTACCCGCTCCTCGTGGGCTTCAATGCCGTCCCCAAAGCCACCGTCGTCCCCGTCATCGCGCTCCTCTTCGTGGGCCAGCACGATTTCAACACGATCCTCATCGCGTTCATGATCTCGTTCTTCCCCATCGCGGTCGCCGTGAGCATCGGCCTGAGCACACTCGAGCCCGAATACCGCGACATCCTCAAATCCCTGGGCGCCTCCAACCTCACGATTTTCTGGAAGATCGCGCTCCCCAAAACACTCCCCGAATTCTTCGGTGCACTCAAAGTCGCGGTCACACTCGCCTTCATCGGCACGAACCTCATGGAGATCGTGGAGCCCCACGGACGCGGCCTCGGCCACCTCTTCGACTCGGGTAAAATCAACGCCGACTACCCGCTGATGTTCGCCGTCCTCATCGCGCTCGCCGCGCTGGGCATCCTGCTCTTCTACGTGGTCGTGGTCCTCGAAAAGATCTTCGCCGGCTGGGCAGAGCGGTCACCGACTTACTAGAAGCGATGATTGTCGGCTTGGAGCCCATACCTACCGCCGGGGCGGTCTCCAATGTAGACCGCCTATAGATTGCTTTTCCCTCGACGGTGTTACCGATCATGAATACCCAAAGTGCACCCGATTTCTATGTCAACCACGGTGAATGGAGCGATCCGCGGGCGCTCAAGTGGGCTTTCGACGACATCGAGGCAAAGCCAGCCGCCATCGCTGCTACCGTACAAGGTTTGCTATTGCATGATTACTTCGGTTCCCATCTGTATGCGGACCCACCTGATGAAATCGACACGGCATCGCGCTCGACCTTGCCCATAGCCGAGCGTTTGCCCACGCTTCACGACTTTGGGAATACTACTCTATCCGATGCGCGCAGCACAAAAAACCGGAGGGTTGGGACATGCCGCGACTTCGCTCTACTCACCTGCTCAATCATGAGACATCACGGCATACCCTCTCGCGTGCGGTGTGGATTTGCTAGGTACTTTCATCCGCCTACCTTCGAAGACCATTGGACTTGCGAGTATTGGGATCCGAGAAACCGATCCTGGAAAATGGTCGATGCGCAACTTGACCATGCTCACGTTGAGCATCTGTCAATTGCCTTCGATACGTCGAACGTCCCTAAAGAGGAATTTCTGTTTCCTTGGGAAGTTTGGGAAGCGCATCGCAGCCAGATGGAGCGGCTAGTTGCTTTTGGTCATGGTGACGCGACCGGCTTTTGGTTTGTGAGGGTCAATCTTGCACGAGACTTTTTAGCATTGAACAAAGTAGAGGCCTCAAGTTGGGATACTTGGCGAGATCAAGTCGACGACGACAAATTGATGAATGACAGTGCCTTGGCAGAGTGTGATGAACTCGCCCGAGCAGCCAAGTACTTTGACACAAGCGATCAGATCGACCCCACTTCATACGAAGAACTCGCCCAACGCATCGGTAAGCCGCACTGGCAGACATAAGCAGCTAGGCCCACCCAGCCCCCACCACCAAAAAGCTCCCAAGCGCTCCTGGTCGCACCGACGGCTTGACCCCGCACCCTGCCCCCTACCTCTAAGAGATAGCTAGACAACGGAGCACCGGCCATGGCCCTCGACTCCTCACGACCAGCAAATGCTCATCCCGTTTCCGTCCCCGGCCTCACCTACGAGCCCGGCATCTGGGGAAGCTACCGCATCGCGCGGCGCAACGTCCTCGAACTGATCCCGGAGCGGGTCTATCACGAGCCCGTTCTCACCGGCGGCAAGCGCCCCGGCTGGATCATGATCACCGACCCCGCCGCCATGGAGCGCGTGCTTAAAGACCGGGTCGATGACTACCCCAAGAACGAGATCGTCAAACGGCTCATGAGCCCCCGGAAAGGCACGAACCTCATCGTCTCAGAGGGCGAAGAGGCGCGTAACCAGCGCCGCGTCTTTGCCCCCGTCTTCGCGGCCCGCGCGCTCAAATCGGCCGCCGATATCATGACGGACGCCGCAGGCGACATGCTCACGCGCATCGAAACGGCACGGACAGGCGCAGAGCCGCTAGATGTCTTCCCTCAGATGCAGGCCGCCACCTGCGACATCATCTGCGACCTCGTCCTCTCCGGCCGCGAAGCGGTGGACCGCGACGCCCTCCGCGCCTCGGTGGATGGCTTTGTCGCCTCCCAGGGGCGCATCTCCCTCTTTGACCTCCTGGGCGTCCCCAACTCGATCCCGCGCCCCTTCGAGCTGACCAACCGCTCCCGCATCAAGATGGATAAGATGGCGGACGGCGTGGTTGCCGCCCGCATGGCCCGCGGCCCCTCGGACCCGCCCGATCTCCTCGACCTCATGCTCGCGGGCGATCCCGTGACGGGCGAGCCGCTCGACCCGCTCATGGTCCGTAACAACCTCCTGGGCTTCCTCTTCGCTGGTCATGAGACCACCGCTCTGGCGCTCACCTGGGCGCTCTACCTCCTCGCCTTCGACCCCGCCATCCAGGCCCGCACACAGGCAGAGGTACACGCCGCGCTAGGCGACCGGGAAGTGGCTGGCCATGACGACCTCGACCAGCTTCCGCTCGTGGGTCGCGTGATCAACGAGGCGCTCCGCCTCTACGCGCCCGCCGGGTTCCTCACCCGCAAGGCGCTCGTGGATGATGAGCTCGCGGGCACGCCCGTGCGCGCGGGTATGACGGTGATCATGCCGGTCCACGCCATGCACCGCCATCACATGCTCTGGGACAACCCCGACGCCTTTGACCCGGACCGCTTCTTGCCCGAACGGTCCGAAGGCCGTCACCGCTATGCCTACCTGCCCTTCGGCGGCGGCTCGCGGATCTGCATTGGCGCGGCGCTCGCGCTACAGGAGGCTAAGATTCTCCTGGCATCCATCCTGGCGAAATACAGCGTCAGCCTGCCCGAAGGCTACAACCCTGAGCCGCAGATGTGGTTCACCCTGAGACCCGCGGGCGGCATGTGGTTAACGCTCTCAAAGCACAGATAAGCGCGTTTCTGGCTCCTAAAGAAATGTAAACGCCGCTGGGGCTTTTCTACAAAGCCTTAACGACCGCGATCGCGCAACGCTGTGCACGGCTTGTGTACAGGTTGTGTACGGGCTGTGACCGGCCATTTTGTCGGGGCTTAGAAGTGTTGACGCCCCGTACGGTGCGGCGTATCCCCATCGCTCAGCGCGGGTATGGTGAAAAGGTATCACGCGAGCTTCCCAAGCTTAAGTTACGGGTTCGATTCCCGTTACCCGCTCCAAAACTTGCCTCAGGGTCGTGTCTCAACTGCCTGATATTCCACTCCAAACACCGCTTCGGACTGAGACACTCAGAGAGCAAGGCATACCCGAGCCCTGGTCTTTCGGCATCGCCGATAAGGTCCGCTTTGGCGAATTGGACGTCCTCGCCCACGCTAACAACGCCGCCTACCTGAGCTGGTTTGAGAATTTTCGCATAAGCTACTTTAAAGATTACGGTTTTGCCGACTACACAGGCGAGTTTCCCCGTCTCGTCCTGCGCCAAATCGGCGTGGACTTCCTCGCCGAGCTTTCGCTTAACGAAACCTACATCATCACCGGGCGAACATCGTCCCTGCGCACGACCTCGTTCCGCATGGACTACGCGCTCTTTTCCGGCGGCACCCTCCGCGCCACCGGCTGGGCTGTTCTCGTTTTGCTCTCA
>JBCCYG010000176.1:0-5057 GCA_039190145.1 Pseudomonadota bacterium
CAGAAGCGTGGTCAGCCCGCCTTCCCGCGCGCGCCTTGCCTGCATGATGTCCCGGTCCGGTCGCGACAACTCAGCGATATAGCGGGCGATGAAGGCAAGGATGACGAAGGCCAAGCCAAGGTGGATAGCCAGCCTGTAGGAAGCCACGTCGAGCATGGTGCCGGTCAGACCGGAGGACACCATCCACCAGCCGATCGCGCCCTGCACGCCACCGAGCGCACCGATAAGGATGAGCCGCGGCGTCCAGCCCACGGGCACCTGCCTGCGGATGAGGAAGTAGGCAAGGCCTAAAAACCAAACGAGACCAATAATTCTGCCAAGCTGTCTATGTCCCCATTCCCACCAATAAATGAACTTGAATTCCGCCATCGACATGCCGCGGTTCTGGAGCTGGTATTCCGGGATTTGCCGATAGGCTTCGAGCTCCGCCTCCCATTGCGACGCGGTGAGGGGCGGGATCGCGCCCCGGATCGGCTCCCAAACAGTGATGGACAGGCCGCTATCAGTGAGCCGCGTAAGCCCGCCCACGACGATCATCGCCACAACCAGCCCCGCCAGCACAAAGAGCCAGGCTCGAACGGCCTTGCGAGCCCCGCCGCGCCCTCGGTCGATGACACCGGCCGTCGTTGCAGGCTTCTGAGCCTCGCCCACTTCCTCAAAGATTGATCTCGCCATCAGCTATCCTCTGATGCTTTTGAGCGCTTGCGCGCCATTTGCCTGAGCAAGCCGTGGAGCATCTGCACGTCCGCCCGCGTGAGCGGCATCCGGCTCCACAGATTGCGCAGGTTGAGCTTCATATTCGCGGCCTTTGCCTCCGGGAAGAAAAATCCAGCGTCGTCAAGCTGATCCTCATAATGGCGGGCTAAAGCGTCCATCTCTTCCCCATTCGCCCAATCGCCCTTGGGCTCATTCGTCTCAAGCGCATAGTCGCTGATGGTGCGCTGCCATTCATAAGCCATCAGCAACACGCATTGAGCTAGATTTAGGCTGAAAAACTCCGGGTTCACGGGGACTGTGACAATCGCGTTCGCCCGGGCCACATCTTCGTTTTCCAGGCCTGTTCTCTCAGGGCCAAAGAGCACCGCCACGCGCTCGCCCGCCGCAATCTTTTCTGCAGCCACTTCCATGGCGCGCTCGGGCGCATAGACGGGCTTCGTGAGGTCGCGCGATCGCGCCGTGGTCGCGAAAGTGTAAGTACAGTCCGCCAGCGCGCCAGGCACGTCCTCGGTGAGCAAGGCTTCATCCAGGAGCCGTCCTGCCCCGCTGGCCATGGCCACGGCCTTCTGGTTCGGCCAGCCATCACGCGGGGCAACGATGCGCATCCGGTCCAGGCTGAAATTCCACATGGCGCGGGCTGAGGCACCGATATTTTCCCCCATCTGGGGACGGACAAGCACGAAAATAGGCTGAGGATTGGTCTGCATCGCGCGCCCTGATACTCTCAGCAGGAGCCCAAGCCAAGGAGCACCATGGCTTACGACACTGCAATTCTCGACCTGCTGCGCGAGGCCTGTGCGGACATCACAAATGGCGAACGCCAGATGTTTGGATCCTACACGCTAATGCTCGATGGCCACATGCTTGTTTCAGCTTGGGAGGATGGCTGGCTTGCCCGCGTTGGGCCGGGCGCGATGGAAGCGGCCACGGCCCTTGGCACCGAGCCCTTCGCGCCCATGGGCGGTAAGGGGATGAAAGGGATCGTCTATGCAGACGTCGACGCGCTTGAGGATGACGAAAAGCGTGACGCGCTCATTGGCATGGCGCTTCGCTTTGTCGGATCGTTGCCGCCCAAGTAAGCCCTTGCTATGAGGCGCGAAAAGGAGCCGTCCCGTGGCCGATATCGAGCATCCGCAGATTTATCTGATCACTCCGCCTGAAATAGAGCTCTCACGCTTTCCAAAGCTGCTTGGAGCCTGCCTCGACGCGGCCCCGGTCGCCTGCATCCGGCTGGCTTTGGCCACAACCGATGAGACAAAGCTCGCGCGCGCGGCTGATGCCTGCCGTGAGGAAGCCCATGGGCGCGATGTTGCCATCGTGATTGAGCGGCACGTCCAGTTGGCCGAGCGGCTGGGACTCGACGGCGTGCACCTCACCGATGGCTCGCGCTCCGTGCGCAAAATCCGCAAGGATGTGGGTAAGGACGCCATCGTCGGGAGCTTCTGCGGTCAATCGCGCCATGATGGGATGAGCGCGGCAGAGGCCGACGCCGATTATGTCAGCTTTGGCCCCGTTGCCGCGAGCGCCCTGGGCGATGGTTCCTACGCCGAGGCCGATCTCTTTCACTGGTGGTCTGAAATGATCGAAGTGCCCGTAGTGGCTGAAGGTGCACTCGGAGCCGAACAAATCAACGCACTCGCACCCTTTGTCGACTTCTTTGGTGTCTCGGAAATCTGGGCCGAAGAGGATCCAGCCGCAGCCTTGCAAGCCATATCGAAGCAACTGCAGTAGTCTTACCTTCAAAAACGATCTTACTCAGCGCCCTCAAACGGCGCTCTTACCTGAGCCTCCAGCACCGCCGCAGCTTCCTTGCGCCCCGACAGGTCACGCACCAGCAGAGGCTCGTGAAAAACTACGCGCACGGAGCCCTGACGCCGCGCGGTGAGTGTTTTCAACAGATGACCGTCAAACGTCATGTCGCCCCACCACCCATAAAAGCGCGAGTCTTCCCCGTCAGGAGCCTCATAGACAAGCGTCACTGCCTGGAGGGCCATATCCTCTGGCAAACCGTCGTCAAAAAAGGCCGCGAAAAGCGTCGATCTGAAGGGTAACACGCGCTGTCCGTCAGTGGACGTGCCCTCGGGAAAAAAGAGCAGCCTATGCCCTTGGCTCAAACGCTCTTGAAACAGGGCCTTTTGTGAGGCCGCCTCCGCTCGGTCGCGCCGGATAAACACAGTTCCTGTCGCCCGCGCGAGCCAACCGATCCCAGGCCATCGGGCAACCTCGGCCTTCGACACGAAGTAGATGCGCTGAGGTGCGTTCAACGCAAAGATATCGAGCCAGCTCGCATGGTTCGACACAAGTGCACCCGGGCCAGCCATGGGCCTACCCTCCAAGCGGTACCCCATGCCCAGAATGACAAAGGCACTCCGGCAGACATACTGAGTAATCCACGGGGTGATCGGGCGACGCTGGCCAAAGAGCGGTCGTTCAATGAGCCTGACAAGCAGGAGCAGCGCCAGGCATCCAAACGTGTTTATTGCCAGGGGCACGCCCCGGAGCAATGCCCGAGCTAGACCGCCAAGGGTCAGCGGCGGATCTTCTGGAACATCCTCCGAATGCCAGGTCTGCGTCACACCACACCGGTGTAAAGCGCGCGTGATTTCGGGTCCATGCGCGCGATGTCGAGGATCAGGCAGACATCGGTCGTATTGAAAGGCTGGTCCACGAAAGCCCCCTCGCCCACATACCCCCCGAGCCGAAGATAGGCCTTTATCAGCGCTGGAATCGCCGCCATTGCCTCACGCCGATCAATTTCACTCTCACCGAGGCGGTCCATGGCCGCATAGGCCTCGGGCAGCGCTCGCACGCGGAGGTCCTGCGGAGCGAGGTGGCGGTGGTGCAGCAAAGACAGCGGGGCCGCTAACGCATCCACATCCGTGCCATGGAATGAGGCCACGCCAAAAAGAACTTCGATGCCCCGCTCTTGGATGTAGCCAGCCAGCGCACGCCACAGCAGATACATCGCCGACCCACCGCGATAGCTCGGATGCAAGCACGACCTTCCCAGTTCCAGCAGCCTGCGCCCCGAAGATGTCAGAGGCGTGAGATCATACTCGCCGGCACAGTAGAACCCGCAGTCCCGTGCCCGATCTTCAGGCATCAGCCGGTAGACCCCGACGACATGGTCCAGAGCTGCTGCATCACGACGCGCATCGATGAGCATCAAGTGATCATAGTCACCATCGTGGATATCGGCCTCGAGTTGAGCGTCGTGATCAACCAGGGGGCCATCGCCGCCCAGCTCTTCCACAAAGACTCGATACCTAAGCCGCTGCGCCGCGCGCACATCCTCCTCAGTCTCGGCGAGACGGATCACCAGATTGGGATCATGCGCGATCATCTCAGCCGGCGACCTCTCTCCTCCACGGGCAGCGTTTACCTAGGCCGCGGGGCTCGGATTATCAATGAAGCGGACAGCGCTTCCGCCAAAGGAGAATTGATCGCCGGATCATTCGCCTTTAAGAAGACCGGGCATGTTAACGGCGAATTAACCAATTATCGCTTCTTATCAATGGCGTTTTGGGGACGCACGGTGCTCCCGCCTGTGGTTCATAGTTGAACGGTCGAATTTAGGGGTGCCTCGCCCCGTGCTTGCAAGGTCCGGTTTTGGGAAAAACAGATGACTATACATAACCGTCTCAGCCCCCTGGTCGGATCCCGCATCTGCCACGACCTGATTAATCCGCTCGGCGCTATCTCCAACGGTGTTGAGTTATTGACCATGACGCCGGGCGCTGGCGGCCCAGAGATCGCGCTGATTTCAGAGAGCGTAGAGGCTGCAAACGCCCGTATTCGGTTCTTCCGCGTCGCCTATGGCGCAACGTCGCCAACCCAAGTCCTCGAGGATGCAGAGATTGGTGAGATTCTGCGCGGTTTGAGCCTCGGCGCGCGGCATGACATGCATTGGTCGGCCCCTGGCGCGCACCCTCGTGATGAAGTCCGACTTATCTTTTTGCTCATCCAGTGCCTCGAAACCACCATGCCAAATGGCGGGCGCATTGAGGTGACTGGACACAAATCCGCGTGGACGGTTCGGGGCGAGGCCGAGAGCTTTGCCCAAGTCGACGCCCTTTGGGATCTCATCACCAAAGGCGATGAGCCAAACGACCTCGCGGCGGCCCACGTGCAATTCGCCCTCGTGGCCATGCTTCAAGAAGAAATGGGATTGTTCGTCGAACGCGAGATTGGCGACGACATGGTGACGCTGCGCGTCCGCGCCTATGAGAAAGACTTCTAGGGCCGGACCGCCCCGCTCCCGCGCACAAGGTACTTAAAGCTCGTGAGCTGCTCCGCTCCTACGGGACCGCGCGCGTGCATTTTACCCGTCGCGATGCCGA
>JBCCYG010000177.1:0-5047 GCA_039190145.1 Pseudomonadota bacterium
ACTCGACAGCGAGGAAGTCGTTACTCGCGTCTATTGCGGGTGAGCGGACTCGCGTCGCCCACTCGAATCACACTATAAGAACAAAAATAGAACATCACTGCTGCCACAGGGGTGCTCATGGATAATACACTCGCCTTCGACAAACCGCGGCGCATCCTGGCGCTCTGGTTCCCGCGCTTCGCGGCAGAGCGCGTGTTGCGCCGTGCCCGAGGGGCAGTGACCGCGCCCCTCGCCATTGTGCGCGAAAGCGGCAACCTTCAGGTGCTCTGCTCTTTGTCAGAGGAAGCCTCCGCCGCCGGGCTCAACCTCGGCCAACCGCTCCGCGACGCGCTTGCCATGTGTCCCGACCTCCTCACCGAGCGGGAGAACACGCCCGCAGAGGCGATCTTTCTGGGTCATCTCCGCCGTTGGGCGGGGAAGTTTTCACCCTGGGTCTCAGAGGCTGACCGCGACGGGCTATTTATCGACCTCACCGGTGCGGCCCATCTTTTTGGCGGCGAGGCGGGCGTGGCTGATTTGGTGGAAACAGACTGCGCCCGCTTTGGGCTCACGGTGCAGCTCGGTATCGCGGACACGCCCGGCGCGGCCTGGGCCCTTGCGCGCTATGCTGGACAGGGGGCAACAAATGCCCGCTCCGGCGACGCCATCGATCAGGAGGCCCATGCCACCCGCGCCCGTGCCGTGAAGCGCCGCAATTGGGAAAGGGGTGGGCCCGCACCCAAGGTCGTCACGCTACGCGCCAGGCAGGCCCGCATCGCCGCGCCCGGCCAGACGCGGCAAGCCCTCGCCTCGCTGCCGGTGGCCGCGCTCCGCCTGCCCGAGGACAGCGTGACAGAGCTCAACCGCGTGGGCCTCCGCCGGATTGAAGACGTGCTAGGCCAGCCCCGCGCCCCCCTTGTGCGCCGCTACGGGCAGGAGCTCGGTCGCAGGCTCGATCAAGCGCTCGGTCTCCTCGCGGAACCGATCAGCCCGGCCCGTCCACCGCAGCTTTTCTCGTGCCGGATCACCTTTCCTGAGCCCATCGGCCTCGAGACGGATGTCGAAGAGGCCGTGGACCGGATGCTGCCAAGACTGGCCCGTCGCCTGGCGGAAGCAGGCCGCGGGGCCCGGCGGCTGAGGCTCGAGGCCTACCGCGCCGATGGCAGCTCCCAAAGCGTGGAGGTGGGCCTCGCCCGTCCCTCTGCGCTACCTGACCGCATGCGCTCGCTCCTCAAGATGAAAATACCAGAGATCGATGCAGGCTTCGGTATCGACCTCCTACGCCTTGTGGCAGCTGTCCATGAGCCTGTTCACCCTGAGCAACACCGCCGCCTGCCCGGTGAAAAGGCCCCTGAGGCCGCGAATGACATCGACGATCTCATCGGTCGGCTAGGCGCGCGGATCGGGCTCGACGCCATCACACGGCGACATGCTGCCTCCTCCCATATTCCAGAAAAGGCAGCGCTCACACTCGCTGCTGCCTATTCCCAGCCGTCCCACGATTGGCCCCGAGATCACCCGCCACGCCCGCTTACCCTCTTTCCTGTGGAGCTTGTGGATGCGCCCGAAGCCCCGGCCTTACCGACAGAGTTCAAATGGCGCGGCCGGCGGTTCCATACCAAGCTAGCCCGCGGGCCAGAGCGGATCGCGCCAGAATGGTGGCTCGACGAGCGCCCCTGGCGCACCGGCACGCGGGACTACTGGCACGTCACAACCGAAGAGGGAGAGAGGCTCTGGCTCTACTATGCCCATGGCGGCGGACAATCCGGTGGCTGGTTCTGTCACGGACAGTTCGCTTGACCAAAAGCATGATCTGAAAACGAAAAAGGGCCGGCTTGCCCCAAGCCGACCCATTTCGCGCATCCTCGAAAGAAAGCGCAAGCAAGGACGCCCCGGTGAGCCGTTCTGGGTGGGGGCAAATAAACAACCCCCCAGGGCGCCTTGCGATGCCCTTCGTGTATCCTGCCGCGCTAAGGCAAAGGCGCGACCGGGGAGTGACACTTCACGGGCCATTTAAAGGCAAGAATTCGGCAGGGTTGATTTAATCATAATCCGCGGCAAGTCTGCCGACATGAATATGCAGCCCGCATCCTTCCAGCTGCCCGAACAGGTAGCCTTCCACCGAACCGAACTCAGCCTCATCCTTTCGCTCTATGGGCGCATGGTGGCCGCGGGCGAATGGCGCGACTACGGGATATCCACCCTACGCGATGTGGCCGTGTTCTCCGTTTTCCGACGGACCGCAGAGCACCCGCTCTACCGCATCGAAAAGCGCCCAAAGCTACGCGGGCGCCAAGGTATGTACGCCGTCATCGGCGCTGAGGGTCAGGTGCTCAAACGGGGCCATGATTTGAAGTCCGTTTTGCGCGTGCTCGAGCGCAAGCTTATCCGAATTGTGGAGTAAGAGTGCTAGCGCGCTGGAGGTGCCGTAGGCACCCGAACGCCAGCTGACCTGAACCGCTCCAGTTCTCGAGAGGCATCCAGCGCCTGCGGGGCGTAAATCCTAAAGTACCGCTCTCCGCGCCCGAGACGAAGAAACCCAAACCGATTGCGTCGCTCTCGGTAGGCTTCATCCTCTTGAAAGAGTTCCGGCCGAATAGCCGGATCAACTCCAAAACGGGATGAATGGGTCACCAGGGCAGAGTCAGAGGCCGGGACGCCGCTAGCGTCGGGTAATGTGCCACCAAGCGCCTGCGCCAAATCAAGGACCGGGCGCGCATCTGCACGGCTTAAGGCACCAGGTGTAGGTGTCGGAAGCTCGGAGTAGCTTTCTGGCTGCTCAAGCGGCAGCGAGGGCACAACACCAAACTCATCAGGCCCATCGCTCACACCGGCGCTACAGGCACCAAGCGCCATCGCCAAACCTGCTAAAATCACCCAACGCATCGCAGCTCCCTTTCCGCCCCAATACATGACCATGGCATGTACGTCACGCATTCTGCGCCTGGTCGTCCTTAGCAAAGAACACCAGCCCAATGGCTCCGATAAAGACCGCAATGTCGGCCACATTAAACGCGTAAGGGTTCGTAAAACCGCAGCATGACATGTTGAGGAAATCCGCCACCGCACCGTAAAGAAAACGATCAATGACGTTGCCCATGGCACCCCCAACAAGGATGCCAGCGCAAATGAGGGCGATCCGTGGCTGACCCTTCCGCATCCACCAGATCACCAGCGCACAGATGGCAAAAGCTATCGCGATCAGGATGTAGCGTGTGTTTCCGCCACCCGCGAAGAGGCCGAAATTGATGCCCTCATTCCAAGTCATGCGCAAATTCAAAAGCGGTGGCAACACGTCGATAGCAAGCCGTCGGTCAAGCTCTAGGAAATGCACGATGTACCATTTCGTCACCTGATCGATGACAAAGACGATTGCAGCGGTGACCCAAAGCGCGCGCATCAGTGACGGAAGTGCCTTTGGCCGGTAAACACCATAGCAAGCCCGGCCTCATTCGCCGCTGCGATCACCTCGTCATCACGCATGGAGCCGCCAGGTTGGATAACCGCCGTGGCGCCGGCCTCCGCCACCGTGAGGAGCCCGTCGGGGAAAGGAAAGAACGCGTCCGAGGCCGCGACCGACCCGCGTGTCAGAGGCTCCGCCAGACCGAGCACATCGGCCATGTCCTCAGCCTTCCGAGCCGCAATGCGCGTGGAGTCAACTCGGCTCATCTGCCCCGCGCCAACGCCCACCGTGGCAAGGCCACTGGCATAAACGATGGCGTTCGACTTTACGTGCTTGGCCACGACCCAAGCAAACGTGAGGTCGTTTAGTTCTGCCTCGGTAGGAGCCCGCTCGGTAACAACTTTGAGGTCGTCCTTTCCAACATGTCCCACATCCTTGTCCTGAAGCAGGAACCCACCGGCCACCTGCTTCACATAAGCCGAGGCCGTCCGCGTATCGGCAAGGGCGTCGGTCGTCAGAAGCCGCAGGTTCTTCTTCGCGGCAAAAACCTCTCGCGCCGCCGCATCAGCCCCCGGCGCAATCACAACCTCAGTGAAGATCTGCGCGATTTCCTCCGCAGTCTCGCCATCAAGCGCTTGGTTGAGTGCAATTATCCCGCCAAAGGCGCTGGTCTGGTCGCATTGGAAAGCTCGTTGATAGGCCTCCTTCAGGCTCGCACCGCGCGCCACTCCGCAGGGATTAGCATGCTTGATAATCGCACAGGCGGGTCCCTCCGCCGGGTCAAACTCGCTCACAAGCTCAAAGGCCGCATCAGTGTCGTTGATGTTGTTATAGCTTAGCGCCTTCCCTTGATGCTGGATGGCCGTCGCAACGCCCACCCGGGCCGACCCATCGACATAAAAGGCAGCCGCCTGATGCGGGTTCTCGCCATATCTCATCTCTTGCCGGAGCTCGCCCGCCACTGCATAGCGCCGAGCGCGAGTGCCCAAAGCGCCCGCCATCCAGCCGGAAACCGCCGCATCATAGGCAGCTGTCCGTGCATAGGTGTTAAGGGCTAACTCTTGGCGGAACGCGTAGCCCGTCGCACCATCATGCTTTTCCAACTGATCAAGCAGCGGCTCATAATCCTGGACGTCCGTTACAACGCAGACATAGGCGTGATTCTTAGCTGCCGAGCGCAGCATCGCGGGGCCACCGATGTCGATATTCTCGATGACCTCATCATAGCCCGCACCCTTGGCGACGGTGGCCTCGAATGGGTAGAGGTTCACTACGACGAGATCGATCGCACCGATGCCGTGTTCTTCCATCGCCGCCGCGTGGTCAGGCTCATCACGCACCGCCAAAAGCCCGCCATGAACGACCGGGTGTAGCGTCTTGACACGGCCATCCATCATTTCGGGAAAGGCGGTCAGGTCGCTGACGTCCTTCACCTCAAGCCCTGCCTCTCTGAGCGCCCGCGCCGTACCTCCGGTGCTCACGAGCTCGACATCACGCGACGCCAATGCCTGACCGAGCTCCACGATCCCAGCTTTGTCAGACACGGAAAGCAGAGCGCGGCGCAGCGGCACGAGGTCGGGCATGGGAGGGTCCTTTAGTCTTCGAAATCGAGCGGGTCATCCCGCCGAAGGTCGCGGACAGATAGCGGAGTTTCCTGGGCCTTGG
>JBCCYG010000178.1:0-5022 GCA_039190145.1 Pseudomonadota bacterium
AAAGCTGAAAAATTCTGGGCGCATTTTGGCAACAATCCCTATGATCCCTTGTTTTGTTACATGGGAGGTTACGGGTGGCTTTGAACGTTTTCAAACTTTTAGCTTCCTATCCAGCGTTCGATTGCCTATAACGATGTCACTGCTCGATAGGTTTCTTGCCTGTATGAAACCTGCCTCAATGACTTAACGCCGGCCTTGTGCCGGCGTTTTTTTGTGCGGTGCTCTGACACGGCTTTCTGACTGGCAATCTGATAGACACTCCTTATGCTGCAGGGCAGCAATTTTGGGAGATGTTTCATGGGCCTCACTGGAAAAACGGCGATCATCACGGGGTCCAATTCAGGGATTGGTTTGGGCATGGCTTGGCGGCTCGCACGTGAGGGGGCCGACGTCGTTCTCAACTCCTACACAGACAGCGATGAGGACCACGCGCTGGCTAAAGAGATATCAGACGAGACGGGTACCAAGGCGCGCTATATCAAGGCGGATTTGTCGAAGGCTGATGAGTCCCGCGCGCTCGTGGAGCAGGCTGGAAAATGCGACATCCTCATCAACAATGCCGGCATTCAACACGTGGCGCCGATTGATGAATTCCCGACGGCCAAGTGGGACGCGATCATCGCAATTATGCTGAGCTCTGCCTTTCACACGACAGCTGCCGCGCTACCGATGATGCGGAAGTCGGGTTGGGGCCGGGTGATCAACGTTGCCTCGGCCCATGGTCTTACCGCATCGCCTTACAAGAGCGCTTATGTGGCGGCGAAGCACGGCGTGGTTGGTATGAGTAAGGTCGTGGCGCTGGAAACGGCGGAAGAGCCGATCACGGCAAATGCCGTTTGTCCCGGCTACGTTATGACGCCGCTCGTTGAGAGCCAGATCCCGGACACGATGGAGAAGTACAACATGGATCGGGAGACGGTTATCCGCGAGGTGATGCTCGACCGGCAGCCCTCCAAGGAATTCGCCACAACCGACCAGCTTGGCGGGGTCGCGGCGTTCCTGTGTTCCGATGATGCGGCGCAGATCACAGGGACAACGATCAGCGTCGATGGTGGCTGGACAGCGCTATGAAGAAGCAAAAAATCAACCTCGCGCTTCAGGGCGGCGGGGCCCATGGCTCCTTTACCTGGGGCGTGCTGGATCGGTTGCTCGAGGAACCTGAGATTGAAATCGCGGCGATCACCGGGACATCTGCTGGTGCCCTGAATGGCGCGGCGGTCAAGTCTGGCCTTGTTCAAGGCGGGCCCGAGATGGCGCGGGAAAAGCTCGACTGGCTCTGGGGGCAAGTCGGGGCTGTCGATAACGAATATTTCGAAAAGTGGATCGAGCCTTTTGTGCCGAGCATGATCAGCAAGTCGATCGAATACTCGTTGCCCTACATGGTGACGGATATGACCTCGCGGTTCACGTCGCCCTACCTCTATGGTCCACTCTTTCAGAACCCGCTTACAAGTATTGTCGACAACTTCTCTTATGAGGCTGTTTGTGCCGAGACGGGCCCGGCGCTCTTTATCTGCGCCACGAATGTGCGCACCGGGAAAATTAGAGTTTTTAGGGGTGAGGAAATCACCACTGATGCGATCTTGGCATCGGCGTGCTTGCCGACGCTTTTCCAGGCTGTTGAAATTCGCGACCCCAAAACGCGACGCGTCGAAGCGTATTGGGATGGGGGGTATACGGGAAACCCGGCGCTGTTCCCACTATTTGAACCGCAATTCCCCGAAGACCTCGTGATCATAAATATCAACCCGCTCGTGCGCGAAGAGCTTCCGCACACGCCGCAAGAAATTCAGAATCGGATTAATGAGATCAGCTTTAACTCCTCGCTCCTGCGGGAGCTCCGAGCCATTGCCTTTGTGAAGCGATTGATCGCAGAGGATCGGATGCCCGCGGACACGATGAAGAACATCAATGTTCACATGATTGCCGATGACGACCTCATGACCGAGTTGTCCGTTGCCACCAAGACGACGCCGTCGCCGATCATCCTCAGCAAACTGAAGTCCGCAGGTCGTGCGGCGGCGGAAAAGTTCCTTCGTGACGATGCTGATAAGCTGGGCAAGACGAGCAGCATCGACATTAGTGAAATGTTTAACTGACCTCTATTCCGCGGCCTGTTGGGTTGGGGCTGCGTCTTTCGTTTCAACGCCGCCCTTGCCATTAGGGTAGACGAGACCGGCGGAGATAACGAGCTTTGCTGCATCTTCAACGGTCATATCCAGCTCTATCACATCTGCCTTTGGGAAGAAGAGCAGGAAACCTGACGTCGGATTCGGCGTCGTAGGCACAAAGATCGACACGAGGTCGCTCTCTGATTGGTTGTTGGCGGCTATTTCCCCTTTGGCTTCGGTGGAGATAAACCCGATCGCCCAAATGCCTTTGCGCGGGTACTCGATCAAGCAGGCCTTGTCGAAGCTGGTATCTTGCTGGCTAAAGACGGTCTCTGCGATCTGCTTTACGCCGCCATAGATGGAGCGGACCACGGGGATGCTTTCAACGATGCTCTCCGCCCAGCGCAGGAGCGAGCGGCCAATGAAGCCCTTAGCGATCCACCCGACGAGAACCGTAAAGATCAGGAAGATGATGACGCCTACACCGCGGATTGAGGTGGGTGCGAAGTCTGGGTCTATGGGGCCCTCGATGCCGAGGAGCTCTCGGACCCAGGGGCCAAGCAATCGCCGTAGCAGGATGTCTGGTGTCCAGGCATCAGGGATGAGAGGCAAAACGAAGCCGTCGATCCAACCAACGACAGACCAGATCAACCAAATGGTCAGACCGATCGGAGCGATGACGACGAGACCGGTGAGAAAGTTGGTGCGCAGACCGGCGAACCGGCTGGCGCGCCGCTTTTTCGTTGGATCTTCGAATGGTGTGCCGGCCATGGGCGCGCTTTGGTCCCGTTACGTCAATCTTGGGCCTATGTAGGCGGAACGGAAACGCATCACAACATTCCGCGCCGCAGCATCACGAGTTCGCGGGCAATGGCCGCAGCGAGGCGCGCATTGTTCACGACAAGAGCGATGTTCGCCGTGAGCGATGCGCCATCGGTTAGCGTGTAAATGCGGTCGAGAAGGAAGGGAGTGACGGCTTTGCCGGTGATCCCCTGGGCGTCGGCGTCTTTGAGCGCCTTGTTGACGATGGGTATGATTGTCTCGCGGGGGATTTCGGCCTCTGCCGGGATCGGATTTCCCACCAGTTGCCCGCCGGGGAGGTCGAGCGCGCGGCGCATGGCGTGGGCGCGGGCAATCTCGGCGGCGGTCTTGGCTCTGAGCGGGGCAGGGAGGCCCGATGAGCGGGACCAGAAAGCGGGGAAATCCTCCTGCCCGTAGGCAATGACCGGCACGCCACCGGTTTCGAGGACTTCGAGGGTCTTGGGGATGTCGAGGATGGCTTTGGCCCCGGCGGCGATGACCGTGACGGGCGTTTGCGCCAGCTCAGAGAGGTCGGCGGAGATGTCAAAGCTCTCATCGGCGCCACGGTGCACGCCGCCGATCCCGCCCGTGGCAAAGACTTCGATCCCAGCAAGGCGCGCGCCGATCATCGTGGCGGCGACGGTTGTGGCTCCGGTCAGGCCATTGGCAAGCGCAAAGGGCATGTCACCGCGTGAGAGCTTGAGGGCATCCGGGCTGCGTGCGAGCTCCTCGAGCGCCTCGTCGCGGAGCCCGACATGGAGCTTTCCCTTTAGGACCGCGATGGTGGCCGGGGTTGCGCCGCTTTCCCGCACGGCGGCCTCGACCCTTTGCGCGGTTTCGAGGTTTTGCGGGTAGGGCATGCCGTGGGTGATGATCGTGCTTTCGAGCGCGACGACGGGCGTTTCCTTGGCAAGCGCTTCGGCCACGTTCGGAGCATAGAGGATGTCAGGCGTCAACTTGGTGTCTCTCCGGCGACAAAGGTGGCGGCGGCGTCAATGGCGCGTGCGAGAGCGTCTTCTGGTGACGCCCCGGATGCCTCGGCGGCGATATGGCCCGCCATGAACGTGTCTCCCGCGCCGGTGACGCGTGCGACTAGCACATCAGGCGGGGATTGGGCGAAGGAGCCTTCAACCGTGGCGCAGGCGGCGCTTTTGCCCCCATCAGTGACGAGGGCGCGGGCGGCGCCTCTGGCGACGAGCGCCGTGGCAGCTTCTTCAGCTTCCTCGAAACTCGTTTTGCAAAGGAGCGCGGCCTCTTCCTTGTTAACGTAAAGAGTGGCGCGGCCGTGGGTCAGGAAGGGCAAAAGCCGCTCTGCTTTGCCGGGGGAGGCAGGGGCGACGCGCAAGTCCGCGGCGGCGAAGAGCGGCGAGGTGGCGCATTGGGTCAGCAGCGCGAGGGTCAGGTTGCCGTCGAGGGCGACGGTGCCAGGGTAGGGGGCCTCTGCCGTGCCGAGGGCGCCGTTAGACAGGGGTTCGAGAATCTTGTCTCCCGCTGCCTCTAAAGAATGCGCGTCCGCGATGGCGGAAATCAGGCCATTCGCCCCCTCGATGGCCATGTAACGGTCGGTGGGGAGATCGGCGGAGCGGTAAGTGTGTTTCGTGTTGAGCCCCATGGCGTTGAGCGCGCGGATGAGCTCGTCGCCTTCCTCATCCCGGCCCACTGCGGACAGGAGCGCCGGGGCGAGCCCAAAGCCTTTGAGCGCCATCCCGATATTGAGCGCGACACCGCCCGGGAGGCGCGTGATCCGGCCCGGCACATCCGAGCCCACCCGCATGGATGACGCCGAGCGGCCAATGATGTCCCAGAGCACGGCGCCGATGCATAGGATATGGGGAGCGGTCGCGTTGGTGGTCATGGCGCCGTGATGGCGGTGTCTGTCGCGGGCGGCAAGGGCGGGATGCCTCCGGCGGGAGTTATTTTGGAAAGATGAAGGGAGCTCTTGCGCTGTGAGAGGGTTCGGCGTATGTGGCGCGCACTTCACAGGCGGGGCTTGGGCCTAGCGGGGAGACATCCCGCGACGGTCCGCCGGTTGGGTGAAAACCCGAAACCCCGCCGAGGATAGAAACCGGAAAGGAAACCCGCATGGCTCTTCCAGAGTTTACCATGCGCC
>JBCCYG010000179.1:0-5020 GCA_039190145.1 Pseudomonadota bacterium
GACCGGGTGCTCCACCTGGAGACGCGTGTTCATCTCCAGGAAGTAGAAATTCTTCTCCCCGTCCACGATGAACTCCACCGTGCCGGCTGACGCGTAGCCTACCGCATGGGCCAGCGCGAGGGATTGCTCCCCCATGGCCTTGCGCGTCTCGGGGTCGAGGAAAGGCGACGGCGCCTCTTCCACGACTTTCTGATTGCGCCGCTGGATCGAGCACTCCCGCTCGTGAAGGTAAACACCGTTGCCGTGCTGATCGCAGAGCACCTGGATCTCGATATGACGCGGCTGGGTGACGAATTTCTCGATAAAGATGCGGTCATCGCCAAAGGAGTTTGCCGCCTCATTTTTTGATGACTGAAAGCCCTCCCGCGCCTCCTCGTCATTCCAGGCGATCCGCATCCCCTTACCGCCGCCACCGGCGGAAGCCTTGATCATCACAGGATAGCCGATGTCGCCCGAAATCTTCACCGCTTCCTCAGCATCCTCGATGAGCCCCATGTAACCGGGCACTGTGGATACCTCCGCATCCTGCGCGATCTTCTTCGAGGTAATCTTATCGCCCATGCTCTCGATGGCACCTGCGGGCGGCCCGATAAACGCGACCCCCTCCTTAGCGAGCGCCTCAGCAAAGAGCTTGTTCTCAGACAAGAAGCCGTAGCCCGGGTGGACGGCCTCCGCGCCGGACTGGCGGATTGCATCCATGACCTTGTCGATGACGATGTAAGACTGGTTTGCCGGGGGCGGCCCGATATGCACGGCCTCATCGGCCATCTTGACGTGCAACGCTCTGGCATCGGCGTCTGAGTAGATAGCCACGGTAGCAATGCCCATTTTCCGCGCCGTCTTGATCACCCGGCACGCAATTTCGCCTCGGTTCGCGATGAGGATCTTTTTGAACATCTCTGTCCCCCAGTAGGTCCGGCTGTGCCGGTCGTCTTATGTCACAAAAAACCCCTCCCGGCGGTGGCCGGAAGGGGTTTCATTTGGTCACTTTGGGCCCGATGGGGCCCGGATAGATTAGTTGCAGACGCCCGCGTCGTCGCACAGCGCGCCAGCGGCGGCGCCAACAGCGGCACCGGCAAGCACATTGCCGCCCGTCGTCTCCGCCACGATCGCACCCGCGCCTGCGCCTGCAAGGGCGCGCTCGCCGTCTGTATCAAGGCAGCCAGAGAGGGCCGCGGAAGCGGAAATTGCAAAGATGATCTTAAAGAAGCGCATGTTCTACCTGCTCTTTTGCTCTGGTTCGGGCCTTCACCCACGGCCCACGACATACCCTTACGGCACCGTCCCGTCACCCTCTTCTCACTTCCAGGCGTGCGGGAATGCACCCGTGCGCAATAATGCGCCGACCTGCGGGAAGCAGATCGGCGCATCGGGGAAGGGGTACAGGTGTGACAATGCGTAGGCAGTAAGTTGGGTGCACTACCTACAAGCATCACTCTGCAACGGTGCCGAGATTCTCGATAGCGCAAACCGCGCACAACCTCCGATTGCGCCTTTTCCCGCTCAATTTGAAGAACCATCGGCAGCTTCATGCCCATTCCTCATCATCAAACGCCTCGGGAAAGCTCGCGCGGGCCAAGGAGACATTCAGGCGCAAGAGCGCGTCATAGCTTTCTGGGTCAAAAGGCTCTTCTGCTGGAAGCACCTCGCGGCCCATTAGCCACGAGAGTCGACCCGCATCTAAGTTACCCCTGACGAAGGGCTCCTCCCCGAATTGTTGCCAAAGGGCCCGAACGAATCCCTCATCGGCCCGACGATCTGTCGGACGGCGGTCCTTATATCGCTCTCGACGCTGAAGCCTTGTCGCACCGGCCTTATTGGGGCGACGGATTGTAAACTGAAAATCAGTTCCAGAAAGGCGCCCGGGAAAGCCGCGATGCTTTTCCATCACGCAACACCCCGCCCTGAGGGCACGGATGCGCTGTGGGCGGGCCCTAAAGCCCGCCCGACAGTCTTATTTAAATTTGCCTGTGAATTCAGGCTCCACGGTGATGGGCGCGGGCTCCACCACCACGAATTCTTCGACGGCGCCGTCATCGACGTCGCGCGCACAGGCTGCTGCAAGGCCCATAAGGCCGAGCAGAACCACTGCTTTGATGCTCTTAGACATCTTGGTCTCCTGCTTCTGTCCACGGGGATAGGGCCGCTCGCGCCGCCCGTCAGCCCCTCGTTCGAGGTGAAGGTCACTTGGGGGTAACCTTGTGGAAGAATACGAGAAAACGGTTTTGATAGATACGATGGCTCTGGGGATCGGTGTGCCTGTGACCGCAAAGCCTCAAAAGGCGACCTACTTGAGCTTCCCTGCCCAACATATTGTGTAGCCATCAAAAACCCTCCCAAATACAGGAGGAACCTTCGAGCCGGAAAGCCTCGAAGTACTGAGTGACGTCCGGTGCAGGGACGCCGAAATCGGTGGGGCGGTCCGCAAGGGAGATGATGACCTGATCCGGGGCGTCCTGCCCTTCGAGCGCAGGAATCACATAAACTTGGCAAAGCTCCATGAAATCGTCGGCGACATCGGCATAGGCGACGCCGTCACCGATGGCGGGCATCACAAACCGGAACCGCGCCCAGAGGGCACCGCCGTCCTGGCGCTCGTAAAAGCTCTCGTGGAACTCAAGCGCCTCGCCAGACGGCACCTCAAAAGCGGCCAGCGGTGTCGATGTCAGGGTAAGTATGCAGCCCCATCCCCCTGTAAGCAGGGTCCTCCCGGATGGGGCCGCAAAGCCCGCGGACCATGAGTCGCGGGAAGCACGTTTCACTGTATGGAACTTAACTTTGGGATAAGCAAGCAACATGCGTGTGTGCTGCGTGGCAGCATGGATTTGCCGCAATGCGGCATGTATCTGCACTGAAACCGTCAAGGCCGCCGCGCCACGCAATCAATTTCCACAAGAGCACCCACAGCCAATGCTGTGACCCCCACGGTCGTCCGCGCGGGCAGCCGGTCCGCCAGAAAGTAGGATTTATAGGTGTCGTTAAAGGCCGCGTAGTCCCTCTCAAACTCTGTGAGAAAGCACCGACACTGCACCACGTGGCTGAGGTCGAGCCCCACACCCGCCAGCACTATCCCCAGGTTCCGCATGACCGCTTCCGTCTGCGCCACAATCCCTTCCGGCAGTGCAGCATCCGGCGCGTTCGGATCCGTCGGCATCTGCCCGGTTAGGATCACCCAGCCATCGCTCTCCACCGCATGGGAGAACGGCGCAACAGGCCTCGGCCCGTCAGAGATCATGTGGAATTGGGTGTCGGTCATCCTGTCTTCTTTGTTCCAGAAGTACTCCGGGGGGCCCGGGGGGAAGCGCACCCAAACGGCGCGCAGTGCCGCCCCCTCACAACGGAATATTGTCGTGCTTCTTCCAAGGCTTGTGCTGCTTCTTGGCGCGCAGCGACGCAAACGCCCGGCAAACCCGCCGCCGCGTTGAATGCGGCATGATCACCTCGTCGATAAAGCCACGTTCGGCGGCCACGAATGGGTTTGCGAACCGGTCTTCGTAATCCTTCGTGTGCTGCGCGATCTTTTCTTCATCGCCGAGATCCGCGCGATGGATGATCTCGGTCGCCCCCTTGGCGCCCATCACCGCGACTTCGGAGGTGGGCCAGGCATAGTTGAAATCCGCCCTCAGATGCTTGGAGGCCATCACCACATAGGCCCCGCCATAGGCCTTACGGGTGATCACGGTCACCTTCGGCACTGTCGCCTCGCCATAGGCAAAGAGCAGCTTTGCACCGTGCTTGATCACCCCGCCATATTCCTGGCTCGTCCCGGGCAGGAAGCCCGGCACATCCACAAAGGTCAGGACCGGGATCTCGAAGGCATCGCAAAACCGGACAAACCGCGCCGCCTTCCGCGCGCCGTCGATGTCGAGCACGCCCGCGAGCACCATGGGTTGGTTGGCCACCACGCCCACCGTGGTGCCCTCAAGCCGGATAAATCCGGTGATCATGTTGCCCGCGAAATCTTCCTGGATCTCGTAGAAATCGCCTTCATCAGCGACCTTCAGGATCAGCTCTTTCATGTCATAGGGCTGGTTCGGGTTCGACGGCACCAGCGTGTCGAGGCTCTCATCCACCCGGTCCGGCGCATCAAAGAACGGCCGCGTCGGCGCCTTGGCGCGGTTGTTGAGCGGCAGGAAGTCCACCAGCCGCCGCACTTCAGCCAACGCCTCTACATCGTTCTCGAATGCCCCGTCGGCCACCGAAGACTTTTTGGTATGAGTAGAGGCCCCGCCGAGCTCTTCGGCGGTCACCACCTCATTCGTCACAGTCTTCACCACGTCTGGGCCGGTAACAAACATGTAAGAGCTGTCCTTCACCATAAAGATGAAATCGGTCATTGCCGGGGAGTAAACCGCCCCGCCGGCACAGGGGCCCATGATGAGCGAGATCTGAGGGACAACGCCCGAGGCCTCAATGTTGCGCTGGAACACCTCGCCATAGCCCGCCAGGCTGTCCACGCCCTCTTGGATGCGCGCGCCGCCCGAGTCGTTGATGCCGATGACCGGCGCCCCGTTCTGGACGGCCATATCCATGATCTTGCAAATCTTCTGCGCATGGGTCGCCGACACCGAGCCCCCGAGAACCGTGAAGTCCTGTGAAAAGACATAGACCTGTCGCCCGTTGATCGTGCCCCAGCCGGTGATTACCCCGTCGCCCGAGGGTTTTGACGCCTCCATCCCGAAATCGGTGCAGCGATGGGTGACAAACATGTCGAACTCTTCAAACGACCCCTCATCGAGGAGCAGCTCCACCCGTTCCCGCGCGGTCAGCTTGCCCTTAGCGTGCTGGGCGGCCACCCGCTTTTCCCCGCCGCCCAGGCGGGCAGCGGCGCGGCGGTCTTCGAGCTCTGCGAGAATATTGGTCATGGGTCCCCCGGTTCGTTTGGGTCGTGAGGCAGCGCCCGGGGCAGCAGGGCGCGCAGTATTCTTTCGTTATGCTGCATCGCCGCGAAACAAAAGAGTAAACTGCCCGATTTTGGCCCTTTAGGCCCCTGTTTGCGCTACCCTTTTGGGCGTTTGAC
>JBCCYG010000180.1:0-4995 GCA_039190145.1 Pseudomonadota bacterium
AGAGCCGTCAAAGAGCGGGTGGCGTAGATCGTCTTCTCGCACGCTAAAGAACTTGGTGTAAGGCCGCCGTATTACTTCGGTTTCAACTGATCCCGATGGCAAGGTCCCAAGCGCTGGTGGCGGCGATGCGCTCTTGGCCAAAACACGGCTATGGGCCCGCATGCGGATCCCTGGCATGCGTTGGGCAAGCTCAGTTGCGCTGATCTCTCCGTAATATGCCATCGCCTCTTCGGCGGCATAGAGCACCATCTCGCCGTAAGCCCTTTCCCAAGCATCCAGAGACCAGGGTTCGCCGGGAGCGGGCACATCTTCGCCCGGCCAGTAGACCAACGCGGCTAGAGGCCCCTCCTCGGTCTCAACCGTGACTGTCTTGAGAGAGTATCCATAGCCCCCCTCAAAGAAATCGAGCCGCGCCACAGCTTCGGGGTGTTCGATGAGAGCCCCCTCAATGTTGCCAGCACTCTCCGCAATGCGAGGATAGCTTTCGGTTCCCGCCCAAAAAACGCCATGGCCAGCCAGCGTCGCAGGCCGCGGGGTGATGGGCGCGCCAGCGACAAGCTCTAACAGGGGAGCATGCAGCAGCGAACCGTATAGGAAGATTGCGCTCAATCGTAGCGACGCGCAATGACGTCCACAAATATCGCCACCATGATCCCGCCAATAAAGGTGGTTCCTAAAATCTCCACCGTGGCGATGCGCGTCCCAAACTCATACATCAAATTTGCGACTTCAACGACGGCCTGAGCTGGGCCGTCATACTGACCGCGCATTGAGCGTGTAATCATCTCCGTCGAAGAATGAAAAAAGAGCGCGGTTAGGAAAAGCGCGGCTGAAACGCTGATGCCAAAACCAATCGCTGCTGAAAGCCCCACGCCTCCCCGCCGCGATGAAAGCCGCCAGCCCAGTATAAGCCCAAAAAGAGCGTTCCAGTTCGCGAGCGTCGGCAAAGGGCGCTCCTCAACGAAAAGCGGCGGGATGAGCGTTGAGACATAGTATGCCAATGCCGCAAAGAGTACGGCCGAAGTGAGCCGCGCGAATGTTGGCATCAGGCAGGCCGCGCGATGGTGATCTGCGTCACATCGCAATTCTTAAAGTGAAATGTTGAGGCGCAGGATGTTAGGTAGAAATTCCACATCCGACGGAAGCGGTCATCAAAGCCCAGCGCGTTCACCTGATCCCACTTCTCGTTGAACGTGTCGTGCCAGCGCCGCAGAGTCTGCGAGTAGCTTTCGCCAAACTCGATCGAGCGCACGACGTCGAGCCCCGCTTTCTCCACCTGCGCACGCAAAACCGAGCGGGATGGTAGCATCCCACCGGGGAAGATGTATTTCTGAATGAAATCAACGCTATTACGGTAAATCTCGTAGCGCTTTTCCTGCACTGTGATGATCTGAAGGGTGGCCGTCTTGCCAGGCTTCAGGCGCTCGCGCACCGTATCAAAGTAAGCCGGCCAGTACTTCTCACCCACCGCCTCGAACATTTCGATAGAGGCGATACCGTCATAAATCCCACGCTCATCGCGGTAATCCTGGAGCTTAAACTCCACCCTGTCGGACAGGCCCGCCTGTTCGATCCGATCCACAGCGTAGTCGTACTGTTCCTGAGAAATCGTCAGGCACGTGACCCTGAGCCCCCGCTCCTTCGCGGCATACTCTGCGAACCCACCCCAGCCACAGCCGATCTCGAGCACATGATCGCCCGGCTGCGCGCCCATTTGATCGACCATGGACGCGTATTTCGCGATCTGCGCGGCCTCGGTGCTCTCCTGCCCAGTCTCAAAGATCGCGCTGGAATAGGTCATCGTGTCGTCAAGCCAGAGCTTGTAGAAATCGTTGCCCAGATCGTAATGGGCCGAGATGTTTTTCTTTGCCTGCTTACGCGTATTTCGGTTCAGCCAGTGCCGGAAGTTTTCATAGGCCTGGATAAATCGCTTGCCTTTAAAGCCGTCGAACATGTCATCATTGTCGGCATGGATGAAATCCATAAAAGCCTGCAGGTCCGGCGTGGACCATTGATTTTCCAGATAGGCATCGCAAAAACCTAGCTGACCCTCGCGAATGAGCCGCGCAAAGACGTCATTGTCGTGGATATGCACCTCCGCCACCGGACCCGGCTTCCGCGTATCCGCGCGGAACTGGCGGCCATCGGGTAACACCACATCAAGCCGCCCGTTTTCAGCCGTACGTGCAAGATCGAAAACCTGGCTAAAATAGCGGGGCAGGTCGCCCTGCCCCCGCGTGCTTGTCAGGATCATAGTCTCTCCCCTTGCGCGTATTCTAACCGGGCCGGCAGGTCGCGCATAACTCTCGATGAATGTTTAGACGCCAAGCACTTGCGCCGACAAGCTTTTCCTAGAAGCCGCGGTTGGCATAGGCGTCAAGGGCACGCTGTCTGCCCAGATCAGCGGCGACCACTGGTTCGGGATACGCGTCGCTCGCCGCCATGCCCCAGCTTTTTGGCACGGCGTCGAAGTAGCTGAGCGCCTCGTCTGACGGGTTTGAATACCCTTCCGCGATCCAGCGGGAAGCGTAGCGGCGGTCTTTGTCGAACTTGTCGAGCTGGGTCACCGGGTTGAATACGCGGAAATACGGCGTGGCATCGGGCCCGGACCCCGCCGACCATTGCCACCCCATGGCGTTCGACGCCGGATCCCAATCAATCAGGTGCTCGTCAAACCAACGCATACCGATTTTCCAATGCGTGAGCAGGTGCTTGCAGAGATAGGAAGCGACGATCATGCGCCCCCGGTTATGCATCCGTCCGGTGACATACATCTCCCGCATCGCAGCATCGACAAAGCGAATGCCCGTGCGCCCGCGCTTCCAGGCAATGACATGAAGGTGGTCTTCGTCTTCGTTCCAGGGGAAAGCGTCCCATTCCTCACGCCAGTTGCCGGTCGCGATGCGCGGCGTGTGGTGAAGGAGGTGATAAGCAAATTCGCGCCAGACAATTTCTTTGAGGAAGGTTTCCGCCCCTGCCTTGCCCTCCTCCATCGCTTTCATCCCCGCATGCCAACAGGTGAGCGGCGAGATCTCCCCGAGGCTCAGGTTCTCCGAAAGGTTCGAGGTGCCGTCCACGGCCACCTCATCGCGCGCGCTGTCATAGCGATGCACGAGCGCGTCGCAGAAGTAATCCAGCCGTTCGCGCGCCGCGGCCTCGCCCAGACGCACGTAAGGGCGCACGATCGCCGCGCCCCGCTTCATCCCCGCGCCCAAGGACCACTCTTCCAACGTGTCACTGTTGGGCCAGGCCTCTGGCGCAAGGATCGCGCCCGGGGCTTGCGTCAGCGAGGGCAGCTCAGAGCCCCGGACCGCCTTCCACATGGGCGTGTAGACCTTGTAAAAACCGCCGGTCTTCGTCTCCACCGCCCAAGGCTCAAAGAGCAGATGCCCCTTATGGCTCTCAGCCGTAAGACCCGCTTCCTTTGCCCAAGCCTTCACACCCTTGTCGCGCTCTTGCGATGCCGGGTCATAGGCCCGCGACCAATGGATCGCCGTCGCGCCCGTTTCCGCGACGAGCGCCTTCATGACGTCGAGCGCCCGTCCCCGCCGCAAAATGAGCCGCGAGCCCATCTTCTCCAGCGCCTCGGCAAGCGCGCCCACCCCGAGGCCCAGCCGCCAGGCTGGTGCCGTGGCCAGCGCCTCTACGCACTCATCGTAAATGAAAACCGGAATGACGGGCCCCTTGCCCGCGCAAGCCGCGGCCAGTGCCAGATTATCACAAAGCCGCAGATCGCGGCGGAACCACATGATGGTGGGGTTTGCCATGCCTCACTTGCCCGTCTTTTCGGGCCGAGGCCCTCGTTAGAGTTCGTGATCTAGGGCCGCGATCAGCCGGTCAACCTCATGCTCTGACGTATAATGGGTAAAGGAGAGCCTGAGTACGCCATGCTCTGTGTCGACGCCCAGCGCCTCAAGCGGGCGCTGCGCGTAGAAATCTCCAGCGGCGCACATAATGCCATGCCGCGAGAGCCGTTTGGCCACCGGCGCAGCAGGGTGCCCAAGATCAAGCGCAATCGTCGGCGCCCGGCCATGGGCATCCTTTGGCCCCAGCATCCGCACCGAGTTTTTGCCATCGAGATAATCCAGCAGCGGCCCCATCAGCTCGATCTCCCGCGCGCGCATCAAGTCATGGACAACCTCTGCGCGCCCTGTCCCATCACGGCCGGCGCGCATGTGATGCTTGTAGAGCGCGTCGATATAGTCAGCGATGCCCGCGCAGGCTGCCACCTGGGCATGATCTGGCCCCGCGGGCGTAAACCGCTTAGGCAGATGCGCCCCATTGAAATGGTGCCCCTGGTTCGGGAGCGCATGACCAAGCTCCCGCTTGATCGTCATGATCCCTTGATGCGGCCCATAGGTCTTGTAGGCCGAAAAAAGGTAGATATCGGCCCCAAGCTTGCGCACATTCGGGAGCCCGTGGGGCGCGTAGCTGACCCCATCCACGCAGGTAAATACCCCTGCCCGCTTCGCAAGTCGGCAGATCGCGGCGACGTTGTTGATCTCCCCCACCACGTTCGAGCAATGCGGAAAGCAAAGCAGCGTCGTGCCGTCCAATAGCGGCTCCAGATCGTCGGTATCCAAATGCCCGTCATCGCGCATGCGCCATTCGCGGACCTCGATCCCATCCTGCGCCAGCCGCCGCCAAGGGCCGGAATTGGCCTCATGGTCCTGGTTGGTGACGATGATCGCGCTGCCGGGACTGAGCCACTGCCGAAAGGCCTGGGCGAGGACGTAGGTGTTGGCGGTCGTAGAGGGCCCGATCGACAGTTCTTCGGGCATCACGCCCAGCGCCCGCGCAAGCCTCTCGCAAGCCTCATCCATCTCGCGCCCGCCGGTGTAAGAGGCCGGAAATGCCCCATAGGGCTGTACTTTCCGCTCTTTATAAAAGCGGTTGAGCCGCCAAATCACGTAGCGGCATGCATAGCTTCCTCCCGCGTTCTCAAAGAACGCCTGATCGCGGAGCGAGGGCTCCGCGAATGCCGGAAACTGAGCG
>JBCCYG010000181.1:0-4948 GCA_039190145.1 Pseudomonadota bacterium
CAGGGGCTAAATGGCGGTCGTAGATGAGCACCTTTGGTTCACAATCGTCGAGGATCGTCTCGATTTCGGCTGGGGCGAGGCGGTTGTTCAGCGGGACCGAAAGGGCGCCCAGCAGTGACGGAGAGAAATAGGTTTCGATCAGCCAGTGCGAATTGAGCCCGAGATAGGCGACGCGATCTCCATGTCCGACACCACGGGCTGCAAGTGCCCCCGCGAGCGCAGTAATCCTGTCTCGAAAGGTGGCCCAATCATGGGTTCGGTCTTCGAACGTCGTTGCGGCCTTTTGGGGCGTATGAAAGGCGTGTTTTTCGATCAAATCGAAGAGCCGCATCAAGCGCGCCCAAGGAGCGACCGCCCGATGATCTCGCGCATGATCTCGCCGGTGCCGCCCGCGATGCGGCCTACGCGAGCGTCTGCCCAGGCGCGCGCGATGGGATATTCCCACATGTAGCCATACCCGCCGAACAGCTGGAGGAGCGCATCGAGGTGACGGCAGAGCGTCTCGGAGCACAGCATTTTGCCCATGGCCGCGTCCACCGCGTCGAGCTCTCCCGCCTCGTGGGCTTCCAGGCACCGGTCCACAAAGACCCGCAGCATCACCGCATCGGCTTGAGCTTCGGCAAGGCGAAAGCGGGTGTTCTGGAAGTCGGCAATGGTGCCGCCAAAGGCCTTGCGCTCTTTCACATGGTCGGTCGTCCAGGTGATGGCGGCTTCCAGAGTTGATGCAGCGCGCACGCATTGCATGAGCCGTTCCTGGGGAAGCTGCTCCATCATCTGCACAAAGCCCCGGCCTTCCTCGCCCAAGAGGTTGCCGACGGGGACGCGGACATCGTCAAAGAAAAGCTCCGCCGTGTCCTGAGCCTTCCAGCCGACCTTCTCCAGAAGTCTGTTGCCTTTGCGAAAGCCGGGCGTGTCGGCAGGTACAAGGATCAGCGAGGTGCCTTTGCTCCCCTGTGATGGGTCGGTTTTGCACGCTAGCACGATGACATCGCAGTTGCCGCCGTTGGTAATAAATACCTTTTGGCCGTTGATCACATAGTCATCGCCGTCTCGGACCGCGGTTGTCTTGATGCCCTGCACATCGGATCCCGCCGTTGGTTCCGTCATCCCGAGGGAGCCGATGACCTCGCCCGTGGCCATCTTTGGGAGCCATTCATGCTTAATGGCCTCAGACCCGTAGGACAGCAGGTAGGGGGCAACGATGTCGGAATGCAGGCTGAAGCCTGGCCCCATGGCCCCGACGCGCGCCAATTCTTCAAGAACAACCATCGACGCGAGGAAATCCGCCCCGGCACCGCCGTACGCCTCCGGCATCGCGGCGCAGAGGAGGCCCTGTTCACCGGCATTCAGCCACGCCTCTCGGCTGACCCGGCCGTCCTTTTCCCATTGGGCGTGGTGGGGGACGATCTCTACATCAATAAAGCGCCGCACTGTCGTGCGAAACATCTCATGTTCCTCTGAGTAGACGGTGCGTTTGAACACGATACCCTCCCACGGCGATTTGTTTTTGGTCTTCATAATTAGCTTGCAAATGATACGCAAGCGAATTAGTTACCCGTCCAGTAAGGGAGAACAATCATGCTCGAGGGAAAAGTCGCAATCGTCACCGGGGCAGGCCGGGGTATCGGGCGCGACATCGCACTGATGATGGCCTCTTACGGCGCGCGGGTCGTTGTCAATGACCTTGGCGCGAGCGGGGCAGGCGAGGGCTCAGACATGGCGCCCGCCGAGGAAGTGGTGTCCGAGATCATGGCTGCAGGCGGCGACGCCATTGCCAATTTCGGGAGCGTCGCGAACGGCGCGGACGCCAACACGATGTTCGAGCAAGCGATGGACAGATTTGGCGCGGTCGACATCGTGGTGAACAATGCGGGGATTTTGCGAGACACCATTTTCCACCGAATGACTGAGGATGAATGGGACGCGGTGATCGCCGTTCACCTCAAGGGATCGTTCAACATGGCCCATGCCGTGGCGGCGCATTTTAAGGAGCAGGCGTCAGGGTGCTTCATCAACTTCACCTCGACCTCCGGCCTCATCGGGAACTTTGGGCAAGCAAACTATTCCGCCGCAAAGATGGGGATCGTCGGCCTGTCCAAATCGCTGGCGCTCGACATGTCCCGCTTCAACGTGCGTTCGAACTGCATCGCGCCCTTTGCTTGGTCTCGGCTGATCGGCACGATCAAGGCGGATACTGAAGCTGAGAAAGCGCGGGTGGCCCGGATCAAGGAAATGACGCCTGCGAAGATTGCCCCTCTCTGTGTGGCGTTGGCCAAGCCGGACTCGAAAGTCACCGGTCAAATCTTCTGTGTCCGCAACAACGAGATCTTTCTCATGAGCCAACCGCGCCCCGTGCGGTCAATACATCGCAGTGAAGGCTGGACGCCTGAAACCGTGCTCGACCACGCGCTCCCGTCGCTAGAGAGGGACTTCTATCCGCTCGATCGCTCTGGCGAGATATTTACTTGGGACCCGATTTGAGCGGACAGGCGCGATCCCGGCCGTCGTCGCTGACGGTCGACTACAAACCCGTATTTCACGAACTGGCACGGGTCCGGGCCATTTTGTTCGATGCTAAGCTCGCGCCGCATGGGATTACCATCAGCCAGGCCTGGGTGCTGGTTCACCTCTGGCAGGAGGATGGGCTGAGCCAATCGAAGATCGCCGAGCGCATGGATGTGGCAACGGTCACGACGTCAAAGCTCATCGACAAGCTTGAGGAACATGGGTTTGTCACACGGCAGGTCGACCCCTCGGATCGCCGGTCAAACCTGGTCTTTGCCACCGATGAGGGGAAAGCCCTGGTCCGAGTGCTGACAAAAATCGTCTATGAGGTGGATGAAGTGGCGAATGCGGGCATTGACCCGTCGGACATCGCGACAACGCTCACGGTGCTTGGACGCATGCGTGAGAACCTAAAAGTGGAGTTGGCGCGCATCTAGCGCGCGTGTCCTATGGCTGAGCGAAACGACCTCCCCCTTTCTGGTCTGCGCATTGTGGAATTCGCGGGCATTGGTCCCGGGCCCTTTGCAGCAATGATGCTCGCAGATATGGGCGCGGACGTGATCCGTATCGATCGCATGGGCGCAGAGTATGACAGCCACGATTTCCTCGCGCGCGGGCGGCGCTCCATCGCGCTTGATCTTAAACAACCCTCCGCGGTCGAAGTGGCCCTAAAGCTCATCGCGCAATCCGATGGCCTAATCGAGGGCTTTCGCCCGGGCGTCATGGAGCGCCTTGGGCTCGGTCCCGATGTTTGCCGAGCAAGAAATCCCCGACTTGTCTATGGTCGCATGACAGGTTGGGGGCAGGACGGGCCGCTCGCGCAGGCGGCGGGCCATGATCTAAATTACATCGCTCTGACGGGTGCCCTGTGGACGACGGGCCCCGCGGGCGGCGCGCCCACCTTCGCGGCCAACTTGCTCGGCGATTTTGGCGCTGGCGGTATGTCATTGGCGTTCGGGATGGTTGCGGGGCTGTTGCAGGCGGCGCGTTCCGGCAAAGGCGATGTGGTGGACGCGGCCATCACGGACGGCACGCATCTATTGATGAGCTTCATTCATGCGCGCCGGGCCTCTGGCAGATGGCAGGATGCGCGCGGCGTCAATACGCTGGACGGTGGGGCACCGTGGTATGGCATCTATGAATGCGCATGCGGCGGCTGGGTCAGCATCGCGGCAATTGAGCCGCGCTTCTGGGCAGAGCTCTTGCGGCTCTTAGAGCTCGACGAGGCGGAGCTGGGGGATCGTGCGGACCCCGCGCAGTGGCCTGCCATACGTGCGGTGCTTGAAAACACGTTTCAAGCAGAGTCACGCGATCACTGGGTTTCGGTTCTCGAAGGAACGGACGCCTGTTTTGCCCCCGTATTGAGCCCCGCCGAAGCGCCGCAGCATCCGCATAACAAGGCGCGGAACGCATTTGCCTCAACAGGCCCCGATCAACCGATGCCCGCGCCGCGATTTGGCAGCTCGGAGATGGCACAAGCAGAATCCCCTGCACAACCAGGCGCACAGACACATGAGATCCTCGCGGACCTTGGCATGAGTGACGCAGAGATTTCCGCCCTCCGCCAGGCTGGCGCGATTGACGGGTCTGAACCGATGGAGACCGACGAATGACACTTCCCGCGATACTTGAGGGCTTGCGCCTTCCTTTGATCGGCGCACCGCTCTTCATTATCTCACGGCCCGAGCTCGTGATTGCGCAGTGCAAGGCCGGCATCGTCGGGACCTTTCCGGCCCTCAATGCCAGGGAAAAGGACGGCGAGAGCCTTGAGGCTTGGATCATCCACATCAAGGAAGAACTTGATCGCCATAACCAAGCCAACCCCGATACGCCCGCTGCGCCCTTTGGCATCAACCAGATCGTGCACAAATCCAACGCCCGGCTTGATCGCGATGTCGAGATTGCCGCGCGCCTGGAAGTACCGATCTGGATCACATCGTTAGGCGCCCGCGAAGACGTCTATGAGGCTGCGCATTCCGGCAATGGGATCGTGCTGCATGACGTGATCAACAACTGGTTTGCCAACAAGGCCATATCGAAGGGGGCCGATGGGCTCGTGGCCGTTGCGGCGGGGGCGGGCGGCCATGCTGGGGCGCTATCCCCCCTCGCGTTAATCCAGGAAATTCGGGCTTGGTTTGACGGGCCGCTCTTTCTGTCGGGGGCGATCGCGCGCGGCGACTCCATCCTTGCCGCCCTCGCGATGGGGGCGGATGGCGGCTACGCCGGGTCGGCTTTCATTGCCACGGAAGAGGCCAATGCCGTTCCCAACTACAAGCAGATGATTGCGGATTGCGGGGCAGATGACATCGTCTACTCGAACCTCTTCACCGGCGTTCACGGCAATTATCTCAAGCCCTCGATCTCAGCGGCGGGGTTCGATCCAGAAATTCGGGTCAGGCGATCGGTGGAGCGATCCGACACCATCGTAGTTCTACGTTGCGAC
>JBCCYG010000182.1:0-4905 GCA_039190145.1 Pseudomonadota bacterium
CGTCGCCATGGAATGGCCAAGGAGCGCCGGCGTCCCGCCCGCATATTCCATCACCTCGAGCGTCTCCTCCACGAGGAGCCGGGTCGTCCCTTCGATGCTTTCCGTGTCGCCCGACATCGGCACGGGGTTTGTCCCATGTCCCGCGAAATCAAAGGCCACGACGTCATATCCGTTCTGCGCCAGCGTCCAGGAAAACGCGTTCATCAACGGCCGCGAGCCCGCAAATCCATGAGCCACGACGACAGTGGCAATCGCACCATCCTGCCGCCACTCGGTGATCGGTGTTGTCCCCACCTCGCCCCGGCTGACTTCAACACCGGGCCGCTTCGTCTCGATCTGCCAAACAGAGAGGGCCGCCAAGACGAGGCCTGTAATCAAAATGAGCGCGCGCATCAGTCGAGATACGCGTTAATCACGCCGCTGGACTGATTGAGCGTAAAGGTCAGCAGCCTGTTGCGCGCGCCATCCACGTCTGGCGCATAACCCGGCGTGTTGAGCTTAAAGATGAGACCCACATTCGGGTCATAAGCCGCCTCGAGCGAGGCCATCTCTACAAAGGCAAACCCTATCCCCTGACCAAGGCTGATCACCCGGCACTGCCGCGCGCCCACCTCATCATAGGGGGGTGACAAGACCAGAAGGTGATATGCCGCCGCCGCCGGCTCAATGGTGTCCAAAACAGCGAGCCGCACCTCGCCGTTGGCAAAGGTCGCGCTGTTTTCCTCCCAGGGCTCCACGAGAGCCGCGGCAGCGGCGAACTGGCTACAATCGCCTACATGCTGCGCGGCTGCGGCAGACCCCAAAAGGCTAAGAACCGCGGCGGTCCTGAGACGCCCATTCATTGCGTGCCCCCATGGCCAGAAAGATGCGGTTACATAAGAGCCAAAACAGAATGTAGATGGCAAAGACTGTGGAAAATGACCCCAACTGAATGGTCCGCTCACCCATTGACGGCATGAGCGCCCCGAGCAGTAAGACCGCCGTTATCAGGATAGAGAGGACCGTCATGGCAGCCGCCGAAAGCCAAGGCTGCGGAATGCTTTCCCGCGTTTCCTTGGCGTATTTCGACCCTTCAACCGTGGCCGCAATCATAGCGGGAATGACGGGCGCGAAAGCTGAGGGAAACTGAATTCCCGAAATGCGCTGCACGATGAGCACGAGCACCATGACAAGGAGCGACGCCCCAGCGAACCAGAGCGCATAGCGAGCCAGATTGATCTTCATGCAGCTTGGCCCTGCCCCGCACGTGCCTCATCCATCAAGCGGCGCATCTCACGAATGGCCGGATCGAGCCCGAGGAAGATGGCCTCGCCGATAATGAAATGCCCGATATTGAGCTCGCGCACCTCGGGCAACGCGGCGATGGGCGTCACGCTCTCATACGTCAGCCCATGCCCGGCATGGACCTCGAGACCCAGCGAATACGCAAAGGCGGCCATCTCCGTCAGGGCCTGGAGCTCGCGGTCTCTGGCGGCGAAGTCACCCTCTGCGATAGCGTCGCAATAGGCCCCGGTATGCAGCTCGATCACCTCCGCCCCGATCCGGTTAGCGGCCTCAATCTGACGACGGTCGGCGGCGATAAAGATGGATACCCGGCACCCCACATCGCGGAGCGGCGCAATGAAGTGCGCGAGCCGGTTTTCCTCCCGCGCCACTTCGAGCCCACCTTCGGTCGTCCGCTCCTCGCGCTTTTCTGGCACGATGCAAACGGCGTGGGGCTTATGGCGCAGCGCGATCTTCTGCATCTCATCGGTGGCAGCCATCTCAAAGTTGAGCGGCACCGTGAGGATATCCATCAAGCCTTCAATATCGGCATCCCCGATGTGGCGGCGATCCTCACGCAAATGCGCGGTGATCCCGTCAGCGCCCGCTTCCTCCGCCAACTTCGCGGCGCGCAGCGGGTCGGGATAGGCCCCACCCCGCGCATTCCGCACGGTTGCCACGTGGTCGATATTCACGCCTAATCTCTGATACGGCAGCCCCATCACGCCCCTCCCTGATCTTTCAGCTTCTTGGACATGGCCTTTTGTTTGATCTCGGCAAGCTTCGTTCGAAGCCGGCCCCGGCGACGGTTCTGATACGCCCGGATCACCGGCACCGAAAGGTAATAACAGACCGACGCACAGATGGCCCCGGGAATGATCCCGCCGACAAGATAGGGGAAGAATACGTCATCCCAAAAACGCAGGAGATTACCCCAGCGCACCACGTCATCGGTGAAGAGCGCAATAAAATTGTGCCACAGATCCCCGAACGCGTCTGAAAACTGCCGCCCCAACGATCGGTCAAAATCATTGCCGGGACGGATGCCGAGAATGAAGTAGCCAGTCTGAAGAGAAACCACGCCGATGGGCACATAGGTCAGCGGATTGCCAAAAAAGGTCGCCAAGAGCGCAGCAAGAATGTTTCCCCGGATGGCAAAGGCCAGAAACGCGGAGATAATGAAGTGAACGCCATAGAAGGGGGTGAAGGCGGTGAACACACCAGCCCAGATGCCGCGTGCGATCCGCTCAGGCGGGTCTGGTAAGCGACGCAGCCTTAACTTGACGTACTCAAACGCGCGAAGCCAGCCGCCCTTAGGATAGAGAAACTCTCGTATCCCGCGCCAAAGGCTTCTTCTCTCGCGTCTTTTGAAGACCAATATTGGTCCTCCTCGTCTCTCAGGAGGCTTGTGCCTTTTCCGCGCCAAGCGTCAAGCGCGCCGGATCTCGGTATCTGAGAACTTCGGCAACATTGGGGTCCGCCTCGAGCACAGTCATGACAGTATGAAGATGTTCTGTGTCACGTAGGTCGACATCGATCACGAGACGATAAAAATCGGGTTTTTTGTCAAGGAATGTCAGGTCAGAGATATTTGCGCTCTGTTCGCCAATGAGCGTGCAAATACGCCCGAGCACGCCCGCATCATTCGAAATGGTCACCTCCACGCTCACCGTATTGAAGAGCCCATGGCGCCCCTCCTGCCACCGGATGTCCACCCAGCGCTCCGGCTCGTCCTCGAAGAGCTGAAGGTTCTCGCAGTCGATCGCATGCACCACCACGCCCTTACCGCGGAAGGTGATGCCGACGATCCGCTCTCCCGGAACAGGCTGACAGCAAGGCGCGCGCAAAAAGCTCTGATCCTCCGAAAGGCCGATCACCGCCCGCTCCGGGTCGATCTCCGCCCGGGGCTTCGGCGCCAGGTCTGGATAGACGGCACGCACCACGTCGCGAGACGCCACTTCAGACGAACCCACACGTTCCAAAAGATCGTCCGAACTCGCAAAGCCCAGCGCCTTGGCCGCCACACGAAGAACTTTGACCGTCGCCGAACGCCCAACGCTCTCAAAACTCGTGCGTGTGAGCTCATGACCGAGCTTGATAAAGCGTTCCCTGTCCTCGTCCCTAAGCGAGCGGCGGATCGCCGACTTGGCCCGACCCGTCGCCGCAATGTCGATCCAGGTCACCTGGGGTTTTTGCCCTTCGGCCGTGATGATGGACACGCTCTGCCCATTCTTGAGGCGCGTCCAGAGCGGCACCCGAATACCGTCCACCTTGGCCGACACCGTCTGGTTCCCGATCCGCGTGTGCACGGCATAGGCAAAATCAAGCGGCGTCGCGCCTTTCGGCAGTCGGATCACGTCGCCCTTGGGCGTGAAGCAGAAAACCTGATCGGAATACATCTCGAGCTTCACCGCTTCGAGGAAATCCTCGTCGTCCGAATTGTCACCAAAATGCTCTGAAAGCCGCTCCATCCATTTAGCTGGATCTACCGCAAACGGGTTCTCAACGCGCTCGCCGTCGCGATAGGACCACGTCGCCGCCACGCCGGATTCAGCCACCTCGTGCATTTCCCGCGTGCGAATTTGCACCTCGACGTTACGCCCATTGCGACCGGACACCGCCGTATGAAGCGAGCGGTACCCATTTTCCTTGGGCTGGCTAATGTAGTCTTTGAACCGGCCAGGCACGGCCTTCCACCGGCCATGGATCGCGCCAAGCGCCAGATAGCAGTCAGCTTCCTCGCCGACGATGACGCGAAAACCGTAGATATCTGAGAGGCGCGAAAAGCTAAGCTGCTTCGTTTGCATCTTCCGCCAAATCGAATAGGGCTTCTTGGCGCGGCCATGGACCTCTGCCTCGATGCCAACCTTTTTCATCTCCAGCTCAATGTCCGCGATGATCTTTGTCATCACGTCGCCGGTTTCCTTCTGCAGCGTAATGAAGCGGCGGATGATGGAGTTCCGCCCCTCGGGGTTGAGGACCTGAAACGCAAGGTCCTCAAGCTCCTCGCGCATGGACTGCATCCCCATCCGCCCGGCGAGAGGCGCGTAGATATCCATCGTCTCGCGCGCTTTCTGATGCTGCTTTTCGGGTGCCATCGCGCGGATCGTGCGCATGTTGTGAAGTCGGTCAGCGAGCTTAACGAGCACCACCCGGATGTCTCGACTCGTCGCCATAAAAAGCTTGCGGAAATTCTCCGCCTGCTTGGTCTCGGTAGAGGAAAGCTGAAGCTGAGTGAGCTTTGTTACCCCGTCGACAAGCTCGGCGATCTCTTCGCCAAACTCATCGGCAACTTCCATGTAGCTCGCTCGGGTATCCTCGATCGTGTCATGCAACAGAGCCGTGACGATCGTAGAATCGTCCAGCGCCTGGGCCGCGAGGATCGTGGCGACTTCCACCGGGTGGGTAAAATATGGCTCGCCCGAGCGTCGGTACTGGCCATCATGCATAGCCTCGCCAAAGGCAAAGGCCCTCTCGATCAGCTCGGCATTCGCGCGCGGATTGTAGGACTGGACGAGCGCTATAAGGTGCTCAGGGCCGCTTAGCGCTCCGTCCACAAGTCCCCCTTACTTCTGCCCCTGCGCTTCCATCAGCGCGCGCAAAAGTTTCTCATCATTGAGGTCGTCATCGGCAGGCTTGTCC
>JBCCYG010000183.1:0-4896 GCA_039190145.1 Pseudomonadota bacterium
AATGATGTCTGTTCGGGAGCAATTCCTTTACCTCCCTTTGCAAGACAACTGACCTGCCCCGCAGATGATGGTGTGGTGTTGACGACAAACCTATCAGGAGATAATATTGGGGCTACTCCCCAAACGCCCTTCCCTCTTTTTCAGAATTGTGGTACTGATGCTTCCCCGGATGTGTTCTACACCTTTACCGCGGCGGGAGCTACTAACTCGATTACCGTCAGAACCAGTGATATGAACGGCCTGCAATTGGTGGCTTATGCAGGTCCGGATTGTGATAATATCCAGGCAAGGGCTTGTGTTACGGGAGGATCATCCGTCTCAACCGTTATTATCGTTCAGCCCGGAGAGCAGGTTTTTTTCTGGGTGGCTGGAGACCCCGGAGACGCTACGGATGAAGGTACGTTTGACATCGAAGTAGAAAGTGTTAACCTGTGTGACGCCTGTGCACGTTCGGATAATGGCGAGGTAGTAATTAACCCACGCAACCAATCGAGCACTTATGCATGTGGCTCGACGGTAGAAGTTTGTTTCACTCTTTTCGAATTTCAGGGAAACGATGCCGGATCCATCGAATGGATTCATTCAGTAGTTCCTGAATTTGGTAGCGGATGGGATGTGAGCTCGATTGTACGCTCGTATCGCGCAAATCCTACGCACGCTGACCCACGATGCCGACGGCCTCTTCCGGCAGGAAGTGACACGGCTGCGCATGGAAGCGGTGATGCGCCGGATAGAGCTTTTGTCTAGCCGGTCGATGAATGACGAGCAGCAGGCCGAGATTGCGCAGGTGCTCTGGGATCTGGCGATCCAGCTTGAGGAAGGCGATCTTAACGATGCCCGCGAACGGCTCGACCGCGCGCAGGAGCGTCTGCAGGAGGCCATCGAGAACGGCGCGACGGACGAAGAGATTGCCGAGCTCATGCAAGAGCTGCGCGAGGCAATGCAGGATTACATGCAGCAGCTCGCCGAGAGTCAGCCCGAGGGTCAGCAGAGCCCACCCACGAACCCCGAGAATATGCAGGAGATGACCCAGCAAGATCTCCAGGACATGCTAGATGAAATCCAGCGTCTGATGGAGGAAGGCCGCATGGCCGAGGCGGAGCAACTGCTCCAGCAGCTTCAGCAGATGATGGAGAACATGCAGGTCACGCAGGGCCAGCAGGGTGGTGAAGGCCAGCAGTCAGAGGGCCAGCAGGCCATGGAGGGGCTCGCCGAAACGCTCCGCGAGCAGCAGGGTCTTTCCGATGAAGCCTTCCGCGACCTTCAGGAGCAGTTTAACCCGAATGCTCAAGCCGGCGATAACGCCGAGAACCGCGGGCGCGACGGTAACCAAGGTCAGGGTCAGCAGCATTCCCAACAGGGGCAACAGCAGGGCCAAGGCCAGAACCAGAGCCAACCCGGCGAAGGTCAGCAGGGCCAGCAGCAACAGCAGGGCGGCGGCCAGGGTGGCCAGCAGCAAGGCCAGGGCCAAGAGCCCGGTGACCTGCAGGAAGGTCTCGCAGACCGCCAGCAGGCTTTGCGCCAAGAGCTCGAGCGCCAAAGGGACGGGCTCCCCGGAGCCGGAACGCCAGAAGGCGACGCCGCACGCGACGCGCTCGACCGCGCGGGAGAAGCGATGGACAGTGCCGAGGATGCGCTGCGCCGCAACGACTTGGCCGAAGCCATCGACGACCAAGCCGAGGCAATGGATGCGCTTCGCGAAGGCATGCAGAACCTTGCGGACCAAATGGCGCAGCAGCAACAACAGCAGCAGGGCCAAGGCCAGCAAAACCAGCAGGCCAGCAATGCCAACCCACAGCAACGGGACCCCCTTGGCCGCGAGCCGGGCACCAATGGGCAGCTTGGCTCTGACGAGGAGCTCTTAGGTGGCGAGGACGTCTACCGTCGCGCGGAAGAGCTGCTCGATGAAATTCGCCGTCGCTCGGCGGAAGCAGAGCGCCCGGAGGCTGAGTTGGACTATCTCAGGCGTTTACTTGACAGGTTCTAGGCGTCGATACCGGCTGCAAGGGTTTCCATAGCATCTTGCAGCCATAGCCGCCCTCCATTGACCCACTCAACATAGCCGCTGAGGGGACCCGCCAGGCTAGGAACGCTCTCCGAAAGAGGGGCCGAGTAGGAGTAGAGTGCTGCAAGCGAACCGAGCACAAAAAGCATCAGGCCAAAACCGATGCGGAACCCTTTTCGCTTGCTTTGCAACTCGAGCGTTTTGTCCACTGCGGGCGTTTCACTCGCTTTGCGTTCGGACGTCGCGCGTAGGGTGGAGTTAATCTCATCAATGTCCGGGAGCAGATCCCGCCGGGAGCCAGAGGCGGTCGCGACGGCCTCGTCATCATCGCCATCCGGTTGTGATTTCGGCGGGTCATCAAGGGGAAGGTCGTCTTGATACTCTAGTCCTGACTCTTCAGCGCGAGCGCGCGCTTCGTATTCTGCCTCCTGACGCAAAACGTCGGCGATTTGAGCGTTAAGCGAACGCTTCTGCAGCGCCGCAGACGCCGTCGGGATATCCTCTGGAGCTGCATCGCCCTCATCCTCCATCGGGGGATCAGGCGGAACAGCAGGCGGGATTTCCACCTTTTCAGGTTCAGGTTCGGGTTCGGGTTCAACAACGGGTTCAGGCTCGAGCGCGACTTCCGTTTCAGGATCCTCGGTCACATTGGGATTAAAGAACCAAGCCTTACCGCAGTTTGAGCACTGAACATCTCGCCCTTCGGGAGGGATGACGCTGTCCGGTACCTCGTAGGTCGCATCACAGTTCGGGCATACTAGCCGCATGCGTTCCCACCCTCGCCTCATGAGGGGCCGTTGCCCGCGGCCCCGTTGTCGCCTTACACCTTTGTCTTACGGACTGTGCTCAAACACAAGGCTGGCTCGCGTTTCGGGCGGAAGCGCGATTGCAACCGTGTCCCCCTTGCGGCAGTGTCCGCGCCGAGAAGGTGGGCGACGAAAACGTGATTGAACTACAAAAGGTGGCGTATTCCTACGGGGGCGGGGAGCTTCTCTCGGACATTTCGCTTTCCTTGCAACCGGGCTCGTTCCATTTTCTCACCGGCCCTTCTGGCGCTGGAAAAACCACATTCCTGAAGCTCATTTATGGGGATTTGTTGGCCACTGCAGGGCAGGTGCGCATTGACGGGCTCGATACGCGATCCATGAGCCGCGATGAGATTGCGCTCGCCCGCCGAAAGATCGGAGTGGTGCCGCAGCAGGCGCAGTTCCTCGATCACCTGCGCGTCGCCGATAACGTGGCTTTACCGCTCATGGTGTCGGGCAAAGATGCGGGCAAAGCGCAATCAAACTTGGATCAACTTTTGAATTGGGTGGGATTGACCGCGCAGAAGGAAAGCTTGCCGCCCGAGCTGTCAGGTGGTGAGCGCCAACGCGCCGCCCTTGCGCGGGCTGTGATCATGTCGCCTGACGTCATCCTGGCCGACGAACCGACTGGCAACATAGACTGGGAGATGTCACAGCGGATCCTTCAGCTCCTCGTTGAGCTCAATAAGATGGGCAAGACCGTCATGATCGCAACACACGACCTCGCCCTCATTCGCGCCTCAAAGGCAAAGGTCCCTGCCCGCGTGCTGCGTATCGCGAATAGGCGGCTTCAGCTTGCCGGGGCAGACCTTTGAAGTTTTTCAAACTCACCCTTGGTTTCTTTGTTGGTGACCCGCAAGCTGACCGCGTGGTTCCACCCACGGGTTTCACAGCACAACTCACGAGCTTTTCTGCTGGAGCAATGGCTTTCCTTGCGTGCTTTGCGCTGGCGCTTTCGGTGTCGACGGGGCGGCTTGCAGAGCGTTGGTCAAACGAGCTGGCGCAGTCGCTGACTGTGCGCATCTCTGCGCCTGTCGATCAACTCGACATCCAGACCCAAGCAGCGCTCAAGGTGCTTGAAACCACGCCGGGCATTACTGCAGCTCGAGCGCTTTCTGGCGACGAGCAACGCGCGCTTCTTGCGCCGTGGTTCGGCTCGGACCTGCCAGTGGAGGAGCTTCCCATACCACAGTTGATCGATGTGATTGAAGAAGAGGGCCTCGACATTCAGGGCCTGAGGCTCAGGCTTCAGGCGGAGGCCCCGGGCGCCGTGGTGGATGACCATTCCCGCTGGCGCAGACCGTTGGTCGAGGCTGCAGGCAGGCTGAGGCTTTTAAGCTGGCTATCTCTTGTGCTGATCGCGGGCGCGATGGCTGCGATGGTCACGCTTGCGGCCAATGCAGCGCTGTCGGCCAATCGCCCGGTCATTGAGGTGCTGCGCCAGGTGGGCGCGAGGGACCGCTACATCGCTTCTGCTTTTGTGCGGCGCTTTACCATTCGTGCCCTAACAGGCGCCGCGCTTGGGGCCATGATCGCGATGATCTCCATAGCGCTGTTGCCGTCGACCGATGCAGCGGGCGGTTTTCTGACCAATCTTGGCTTTGCGGGGACGGGCTGGCTTTTACCTGCCACGATCCCTTTTCTTGCCGCGGCGGTCGCCTATGCCGCCACCCGGTTTGCCGCGCTTCGCACGCTTAGGACCATGGCATGACCTACGCCTTTCGCTGGCTGCGATCGCTTTTGTTCATTATCCAGGTTTATTTCGTGATGCTTGTGCTCGGGATCCTCTTTTTCCCTTGGGCGCTCTTCTCGCCACGCGGGGCGCACGCAGCGTGTAAAGCCTATGCAAGCTGGGCGCTTTTTACCGCGCGGATCATGTGTGGCATTCGCTATGAGATACGTGGGGAAGTGCCTGCGGGAGAGGTGCTGATCGCGGCCAAGCATCAGAGCTTTCTCGACATCATGATCATCTTCCTCCACGCGCCTTGGGCCAAGTTCATCATGAAACATGAGCTGCTCTACACGCCGATCATCGGGGTCTATGCCTATCGGCTCGGATGTGTCCCGGTGAAGCGGGGCAGGCGG
>JBCCYG010000184.1:0-4892 GCA_039190145.1 Pseudomonadota bacterium
ATTCGTCCTACTCCTGATTGTCATGGTTGGCATGGCAGTCGGGGTGATCTTTATGGACAAACGCATCAAAGGCTCCTGCGGGGGCCTTAATGCGATCTCCGACGCAGATCGTTGCCTGGTCTGTTCCAAGGAAGTCGATCCAAACTCGCCGCTCAAAGAGCGCCTTAATGGCTGCCCCAAAGCGCGCAAGATGCTCGACCAAATGGAAGCCTCAGAGGCCTAGACGTCGAGCGGGATAAACCCAACCGTCAAAAGACAGACTGCCGCGATGGCCCCAAAAAGCCAAAGCTGCCAGCGCGGGCCTTCCGCTTTCCACACCACGCGATAGCGCATGCCAGCCAGACACGCCGCGACGAAGAGCACCGTCGCAAGAGCGGGACTAAGCGTCATTTCGTCCATAAATTCACAAGGCTTCCCAAAAGTACGTTCCGTCGTCTACGCTGCCTGACACAGCGAGATGTCGTGAACAACTAAGGAGGTCCGCCCAAAATGCCAGCTAGCTTCCGGCCACCCATCGCCGCCGACAAGGTCAAAAAGAAAACGAATAGCCAGACAAAGGCGACCAATATGCAGCAGGATTCTGTTACGGTCTCACAGCTTCTTGCTGGCAAAAAAAGCGGTGTGATCGCAATCCGCCCGCAGGAAACGCTCTCCAATGCTGTCGCAATCCTTCGCGACAAGCGCATCGGTGCCCTTCTGGTAACCGATGACACCGGCGGGCTGGTCGGGATTCTTTCTGAGCGAGACATCGTGCGCAAATTGGCGGAAACGCCCGGCCAAACTCTCCCTCAAACCGTATCAGACAACATGACCGCAAAAGTGGTCACCTGTAGCGCCGAGGATACGCTGATTGATGTCCTCCGCCGCATGACAGAAGGCCGCTTCCGGCATATGCCCGTGATGGAGGGCGAGCGACCCATCGGTATGGTCACGATCGGCGACGTCGTTCAGTATCGCCTATCAGAGCTTGAGCAAGAAGCGCTTCAGCTCAAGCAGATGATCGTCGGCTAGAACCCTGGGCCTTACAGACTTACCAACAGACCTCCCGGTTCCCGAGGATGACGGGGCCTGCGCGCACCTACTCGGCGCCACGTTACCAGACATATCGCTCGCCTCGACGCAGGGCGGTTTAGTAAACCTCGCCGCGCTCCCACCCGGACGCGCCGTCATTTACGTCTATCCAAGGACAGGCGTCCCGGGTGAACCACTCCCCACTGGATGGGATGACATCCCCGGCGCCAGGGGCTGCACGCCGCAATCCTGTGCGTTCCGCGACCACGCGGCTGAGCTTTCTGAGTTGGGTGCAGATGTCTTTGGCCTCTCAACGCAGACCACAAAATTTCAACGTGAGATGGCTGACCGCCTCCACCTGCCCTTCCCTGTGCTCTCCGACGCGGACCTCGCTCTCACCAACGCCCTAAACCTTCCCACATTCGAGGTGGACACGATGACGCTCATCAAGCGCCTAACGCTCGTGGTGAGAGACGGTCAAATCGAGCGTGTTTTCTATCCCGTCTTTCCGCCCGACAAGAGCGCAGAAACCTTTATAGCATGGTTACGTGAGAACCCGGCTTAGCCGAGCGAAGGTTAACGGCTCGCCACTTGCGGCAACACAAACGGCACCGCGCCGCCTTCCGGCGCCAGCCCAACCTGCACCTTGCATCCATAGGCCTGGCTCAGCCGCTCATCGGTCATCACGTCGTTCGCAGTGCCTTGAATAACCATGCGCCCCCTCTCCATCAGCGCGACGGAGGCTGCATACATTGCCGTTAGGTTCAGATCGTGCATCACCGCCACGACCCCTCCGCCCTCACGGGCGAATTCCGCCGCGATGTCCATCACTTCTAGCTGATGACCCAGATCGAGTGAAGAAACCGGCTCATCCAGAAAAAGCCACCTAGGTGCACCCTCAAAGACCGGTTCCCAGACCTGCACGAGCACACGCGCGAGCTGCACCCGCTGCTGCTCACCCCCAGATAGCTCATGATAAAAGCGCCCTTCAAACCCGGCGAGGCCGACCCGCGCGAGGGCGGCGTCGACTAGCGAAGGGTCGGGCGTGGCTGCATTCAAAAGCCCCAGCCGCACGACCTCATGCACAGTGAAAGGGAAAGCAAGCCGCGTGGATTGCTGAAGCACGCCCCGCCGCTGCGACAGCCATACGCCATCGGCTGCGTGCAGGTCCTGCCCATCTAGCGTCGCGTCGCCAGAAAATGGCAGCTCCCCCGTCAACGCTTTCAAAAGCGTCGTTTTCCCCGAGCCGTTGGGCCCCACGATGCAGGTCACTTCGCCCGCTCGAGCGTGGAAACTCACGCCATGCAAGATCTGCGTGCGCCTGATTGAAAGGTCTATGCCGCGCGCATCCAGCATCACATGTCCAGCACGCTGCGATTCTTGAGCAGGATCCACAGGAAGAACGGCCCGCCAATGACCGCCGTTACAATCCCAATGGGAAGCTCCGCCGGAGCCACGACCACCCGCGCGATAATATCCGCCGTCACAAGCAGCGCCGCACCAAGGATCGCCGCCGCTGGAAGAAGGTACCGATGGTCAGGTCCCATCGCCAGACGCAAAAGATGCGGCACGACGATCCCGATGAACCCAATTCCCCCCGAAACAGCGACAGCCGCTCCCACGGCCCCAGCAACCAACAGAATCGAATAGCTTTTGAGCCGCTGCACCGGAACGCCAAGATGCGTCGCTGCCGCCTCCCCCAGCGTCAGCCCATTGAGGCCCCGCGCGAGAAATGGCGCCGCGATCAGGGCAGCAGCAATGAGAGGAAACGCGACTAACACCTTTGTCCAGGTTGCCCCAGCTAGCGAGCCAAGGCCCCAGAACGTCAAATCGCGCAGCTGAGCGTCGTTCGCATTGTAAACGAGAATGCCGGAAAGCGCCCCCGTGAGCGCGCCCAGCGCGATCCCCGCCAAAAGCATAACCGCGACCGAGGTCCGCCCGTTTGATGTCGACACGCGATAGAGCAAGATCGTTGTCAGCCATCCGCCCGCGAAGGCCGCAAACGGCACCAGCCAGTTCCCAATCAGGCTTTGAAATGCCAAGGGCAGCATCGAGCCCAGCACAATCGCGGAAATCGCACCGAGCCCTGCGCCGGCTCCAACGCCGACCAGGCCGGGGTCTGCCAGCGGGTTTCTAAAGAGCCCCTGCATCACAGCGCCTGACACCGCTAGTGCCGCGCCGACCATCATCCCCATGACAAGGCGCGGCAGCCGGATGTCAAAGATGATGATCCGCTCCCGATTATCCAGCTCTCGCCCGGTGAGGATGTCACCAATCGCCCCCCAGAGAGACGTGTCGGTCGCGCCGATGGCCAGGGCCGCAACTGCGACCACCGCCATGACCACTATCATCAAAAGCGTAACAAGCCGCGCGAGGACGGCGCGGTCCCCCGACCTGCCTCTCGTGCGCGCTTCACGAAGGTCCTTTGAGCTTACCCCAAACATCGTAGGTCCAGGGGAAGGCCCCTAAGACGCGTTGTCAAACAAGGCGTCGTTGAGCTTAGTGACGGCCTCAGGCGTCCGCGGGCCAAAGCCCAGCATCAGCAGCCCGTTGAGGCGAACGACATTTTGTGTTTCGGCCGCCGGCACGGTGGTCATGGCGGGCATCGCAAAGAGCTCGTCATTCTCCGTGGAGTGGTCACCACCCCGCGACATCATCAGGATAACATCGGGTGCCGCCGAGATAATCGCCTCGTCGGTAAGCTGTTTGTAACCCTCAAAGCCCTCAACGGCATTCACCGCTCCGGCCATTTCAATGATCCCGTCCGCGGCAGTGTTCTCACCTGACGCCATCACGCGCCCGCCCCTCGTTGAAAGGATGAACATCACCCGCGGCGCCTCGCCATCACGCGAAGCGACAGCGTCTGCAACCCGGCCAAGCTCCGCATCCACTTCGGCAGCCAGGGCCTCGGCCTTATCTGCGACGCCAAGTGCCTCGCCCACGGCAAGGATCTTTGCACTCACCGCAGCCCGGTCATAGCCGTCAGGGCTCTTGATAAAAGGGATGTCCGCTTCCTCGAGCACGGCAATCGTCTCCGGCGGGCCACTGCCCTCTTCCGCGATGATAATGTCCGGGTTTACGGAGAGGACACCCTCAGGCGATAGCGCGCGCATATAGCCGACATTGGGCAACTGGCTGGCCGCTTCCGGCCAGCTCGACGTCGTGTCCCGCGCAACCAGCCGCTCCTCTTCGCCCAGGGCATAAACGATTTCAGTCACCGACCCGCCCACGGAAAGGACACGGTCCCCGCCGTGCGAGCCAGCGAAGGCCTGGGCAGCAAGAAGTAGGGTAAACAATAAACCCGCCATGAGCCCGAGCATCCATGGCCCAAAGCCAGCCTTTGGCAATGGCACGGCGCGAGGCTCTCGGCGCACACGCTCAAGCTGTTCTTTTTCAAAGCGGTTCAATTCGCGGGGGTCGTTCTGGTGCATGACTCGTCGGTCCTCGCGGTTTCGTTTGAAAGTGTGGTGCGGATTGGCTGGGCCGGGCGCGCCCGGTCTTGCGACGTGATCCCGAGTGACTCACTCAGGTAAATCAAACAAATAGCATTGGTTAAGAGGCGGCAAGCCCAATTCCCCGTGAGCAGCCGTGCGGGCTATTTGCCGCGTCTGCTCGCGCCGCATTGCAAAACAGGCCCTGCTCTGGCACTTCGAACATGCCAGACGCGACCTTGCGCCCAGCCTGAACTGACTTGAACATTCCCAAAAAGTAAAGGCAGAGACTCGTGACCATTATAGGCCTCGTAAAGGGCATTAGTCGCAACTATAGTTGCGTGTACTTACTTGTTGAGGACGTTATCTCAAAAACTGATAACGTGTTTTCGTATCCAGTATCCATAACTGGAAGAATTTCATCGTTCCAAACCCGGGGAGATGGTTGCA
>JBCCYG010000185.1:0-4892 GCA_039190145.1 Pseudomonadota bacterium
GCGCCGATTGTCACGAAACTTTCGCAATCAGGCCAGCGGTTTCTTCCGCAGCCTCGATCTGAGGCAGATGGCCGACCCGGTCAAAAAGGTGGAGTGCCACGAGCAATGTTAGGAGGGCCTCCGCGTCGACGGTGAACTTCTTGCGGCGGATGGTTTCGAGCGGCGTGCCCACGGTGTGGAGCCGGTCGGAGAGCGCCACGCCGATGGTGTGCGTGCCGAGGTCGAGCCCGGCGAGGGGCGCGTTGGCGGGCAGGGCGGCGCGGAACGCCGCGATATCTTCGTAGATCACTGGAGCCCCGTCTGCGCCGCCGTTCTGGCAAAGAGGTTTAGCGCATCAGCGCGGTCTTGGAAGACGAGGCGGGCCTCGTCGAGGATGGTTTGTGCCGCGTCGCGGTCCCCGAGGACGGCATTGGCCGAAATCAGTCGCGCCCAATCCTCCGGCGGGCCGCCCTGGGTGGCAAGCCTCTGGGCGAGGCCGGTGACCATGCCCTCAATCATCGCGGCGCGATCTTCGGGGGCCATCTCGGCAGCGGCGGCGATCTCTTCCTGACTTGGCCCACGGCCCTCTGGGAGGACATAGCGAACGCCCGCGCGCTCGGCTGTGGCGAGGATTTGTTGTTCGATCGGTGCGTACCAAGGGTCGTCTGGTGTGCTCATATCAAAGAGCGGCTGCCAGAGAGCAAAAGCGCGGTCGGCGCGGCCTGATTGGTCATACATGAGGCCGAGATAGTAGCGCGTGGCGGGATCTGTCGGGGCGAGAAGCGCGGCCTGACGGAGCTCAACCTCCGCCTCGGGCGAGACGTAACCGCCTGTGGCCACGATCATGAGCTCGGCTAGGTCGCGGTGGTCCTGGCCGCTGGCTTCCTCGCCTTTGACGGTGATGATCTGTTGTTGCGCAGCGATTGCAGGCCCGAAATTGCCGAGAAGCGCCTCGTTGCGGGCGAGAAGGGCAAGGCCACGGAGGTCGGTGGGGCGATCGGCGACGGCGGCGCGCAGCTCTGCCACAAGGTCGAGGTGACGCTCATTGGCCGCGGGCCGCTCCATGGTCGAGATAAAAGCGCGCTGGGCTGTCGCCTGGCTTGGGCGCTCGCGCGACATCTCTTCCATCTGCTCGAGGCGTGCTTGGAGGGGCATGTCACCGTAGCCTGGCGCGCCAAGGACGGCGTAAAGCCCCATGGCGCCCCCAACCGTCAGAAGGGCGAGTACCACGGTGAGCCCCATGGGCGTGCGTTCGTTGTCTTTTTCTTTCTGAGCAGCGGCATCAGCGGCGAGGAGGCGGCGGGCGATTTCGGTGCGCAGCGTGTCAGCATCGGCCTCTGAAATCGTGCCGCGCGCGACGTCGCGGTCGACCTCCGCAAGCTGAGCTTTGTAGATTTCGACGTCTGGTGAGCCTTCTTCGGCGTTTTCACGCGCCACCCAGGCCGTGCGCGCCAAAATGAGCGCGACGACCCCCGTGAGGATGGCTGCGACGGCCCAGAAAGTGATCACCGGTGGCTCCTTTTGCTGCGGCTGGCCTCAACTTAGGTGAGCCAAGGCCCCGGGGAAAGGGCGGCGCTTTGGCTCTATGTCGCATCCACGCGATGCCCCGACGCTCATAGTCAATGGTAGCCTACTCTAAGGGCTAAGAGAGGCGAGAGACCTCGGGGAGTTTTGATGAAGCGTTACTCTGCCTTTGCCATCGCGCGCGAAGCCGTCCGCTTTCACAGCGGGTGGGAGAGGGCGTGGCGCTCGCCTGAGCCGAAGAAGGCCTATGACGTCATCATCGTGGGCGCAGGCGGCCACGGGCTCGCCACGGCTTACTATCTCGGCAAGAATCACGGGATCACCAATGTCGCGGTGATCGAGAAAGGCTGGCTCGGCGGGGGCAATACTGGGCGAAACACGACGATCATCCGCTCTAACTACCTGCAGGACCCGTCCGCGGCGATTTATGAGAAGGCGCGTTCGCTCTATGAGGACCTGAGCCAGGACCTCAATTACAACATCATGTTCAGCCCGCGGGGCGTCATGATGCTGGCGCAAACGGAGCATGAGATCCGCGGGTATCAGCGCACGGCGCATGCCAACGCGCTTCAGGGTGTGGCGACGGAGTTTATCTCTCCGCGGCGGGTGAAAGAGCTTTGCCCGATCATATCGCTCGAAGGCCCGCGATACCCTGTGCTGGGCGCGCTCTGGCAGCCGCGCGGCGGCACGGCACGTCACGATGCAGTGGCCTGGGGCTATGCGCGGGCGTGCTCTGACATGGGCATGGATATCATCCAGAAGTGCGAGGTCACCGGCGTCACGCGCGACGAAAACGTTGTCACCGGCGTTGAGACAACGAAGGGGCATATCGGCTGCAAGAAGCTCGGCGTCGTCGTGGCCGGACATTCGGGCGTTGTGGCCGAGATGGCAGGGTTCCGGCTCCCCATTGAATCGGTGGCCCTGCAGGCGCTCGTCTCTGAGCCCATCAAGCCCTGCATGGACGTGGTGGTCATGGCCAACACCGTGCATGGCTATATGAGCCAGTCCGACAAGGGCGAGATGGTCATCGGCGGCGGCGCGGATGGATTTAACAACTACACGCAGCGCGGCTCTTTCCACCATGTGGAGGAGACGGTCCGCGCGCTCATTGAGACCTTCCCCATGATTTCTCGCCTGAAAATGCTCAGATGGTGGGGCGGTATCGTGGATATGACCGGGGACCGCTCCCCCATTTTATCGAAGACGCCTGTCGATGGTGTCTTCATCAATTGCGGGTGGGGAACAGGCGGGTTCAAAGCAATCCCCGGTTCCGGTTGGGGCATGGCAGAGCTCATGGCCACGGGTCATTCACCACTCACTGCTGAGTTCGGCCTCGACCGCTTCCGGGAGGGCCGCTTCATTGATGAATCTGTGGCAGCGGGGGTAGCGCATTGATGACCTTGACCCCCCAATTGGCGCTCCTATTTGTCGGTGAGGAAAAGGAGCCACGAGAATGGTCGATACCGTCAAGAGAGCTATGCCCGCACTTGCCGCCATTGGCGCAGGGGTGTTTGCCGGTGTCGTGGCTATCGTTCTGGGCGGCGTGCTCTACACTGGCCAAGGCTTCGGCACAGAGCGCGAGCCGCCTGAACAAATCTACACCAACTTCTAAAGCCGCTGTGCGCGCCCCGAGAGGCGCGCCATGTTGATCCTTGAATGCCCGTGTTGCGGTGAAGCGAAGGACGAAACGGAGCTTTCGCCAGGAGGTGAGGCGCACCTGACGCGCTTTGGACCGGGGTCATCTGACGAAGAGTTTGAAGACTACCTTTTCCAGCGAGAGAACCCCAAGGGCGTGCATTTTGAGCGCTGGCTCTGTTCGTCAGGCTGCGGAAAGTGGTTCCACGCGGCGCGCTGCACGGTTACCAATGAAGTCTTTGGCACATACAGCGCGCAAGTCACGGAGCCGCCGAAGGAAATCCGAGAAACCATAGGTGAAAAGCGCCCTGGCTGGCACTGGAGGCGGTTGTCATGAGCACGCGGCTATCGACAGGCGGGCGATACCTCGATCGCTCTCAGACGGTGTCGTTCACGTTCAACGCGCGGCGGCTAAAGGGGTTTAAGGGCGATACGCTGGCCTCTGCGCTGCTGGCTAACGACCAGATGCTCATGGGGCGGTCCTTTAAGTATCACCGGCCCCGTTCGGTGGTGACCTCGGATGCCTCTGAGCCCAATGCGCTCTTTAACCTCGGGCGTGAGGGCGGCTTTGAGCCCAATGCGCGCGGGACCATGACCGAGCTCTATGACGGGCTTGAAGCCGCGTCGCAGAACCATTTTCCCTCGCTCGAATTTGACGTGGGCGCCATCAACGCGAAGCTCTCGCGGTTTTTGCCGGCGGGCTTTTACTACAAGATGTTCATTCACCCGCGGCCGTTTTGGAAGCACATCTACGAGCCGTTCATTCGCCAGTCGGCGGGCTTGGGAAAAGCGCCTAAGGCGCGGGATGAGAGCACTTATGAGCATTTCTACGCGTTTTGCGATCTGTTGATCGTGGGCGGCGGCGTTGCGGGATTACAGGCGGCTTTGGTGGCCGGCGCTGCGGGCCTCGACGTGCTTTTGCTGGAGCAAACGGAGCATTGGGGCGGACGCGCGCCAGTGGATGGTGCTCAGATTGACGGGAAACCAGCGGAGGCGTGGGTTTCTGAAGCATTGGCCGCGCTTAAGGCCATGCCCAATGTCAAAATCCGCGCTCGTACCATGGGCGCGGGCGTCTACGATCATGGCTATGCCATCGGATATGAGCGCCTGGGCGATCACGGAGCGCATGAAGGGCCACGGCACAGGCTCTGGCGCATCCGGGCGAAGCACATTGTGACGGCGACTGGCGCCATTGAACGGCCGCTCAGCTTTGCGGGGAATGACATTCCAGGCGTTATCCTCGCCTCCGCCATGCGCGACTACGTCGTGAACTGGGGCGTCTCGCTGGGCGACCGCACGGTCATTGTCACCAACAATGACGACGCGTACCGGACCGCCATTGCCTTGAAGGAGGCCGGTCTTGAAGTACCCGCGGTCATCGATGCCCGCGCGGATGGTGGTGGCGCGTTGGCCGATGAGGCGCGGGCGTTGGGCATCCGAGTGGAGAACGGCAAGGGCATCGCCAAAGTCAAAGGCGGCAAGCGCGTCACCGGCGTTGCGATTTGTGCGCAGGCGGGCGAGGGCTCGGTTCTGGAAGAGATCAAATGCGACGCGGTGGCTATGTCTGGCGGCTGGTCCCCTGTGGTGCATCTCTGGTCCCATTGCGGCGGTAAACTCAACTGGGATGAGGTGCAGAACCACTTCGCCCCTGATGCCTCTCGCGGCCCAACCAACCAGAACGGCGACGTCTTTGTCATCCCGGCTGGGGCGGCCAATGGCCAGATCTCTTTGAGCGATGTGCTGGCGGACGCCAC
>JBCCYG010000186.1:0-4851 GCA_039190145.1 Pseudomonadota bacterium
CGGCGTTGCCGTCATTGTTCAGGATGGGCTTGCCGTCCTGGTCGACCTTCTTGACCCAATTCTTGAGGTCAACACCGATCCCGCCGGTCACGCCAACGGTGGTAAGGAAGATGGGCGAAATACCGTTCGTCCCCGCCACGACGGGCGCGTAGTTGACGAAAGGCACGTAGGGTGAGGCTTGCTTGCCCGTCCAAAGCGCCACGTTATTGACGCCCGACATCCGGGAGGAGCCCACGCCCATGGTCCCCTTTTCGGCGATGAGCATGACCCGTTTATCCGGATGCTGGCGTTTGAGCTCTTCGATCTCATCCTGTGCCTCAGGAGAGATCATGCATTTACCATGAAGCTCGCGGTCCGAGCGGCTATGGGCCTGGTTGCCGGGGGATAGAAGGTCGGTGGAGATATCGCCCTCAGCGGCGATGTAGGTAACGACTTTGATCTCCTCGTCGATCTCAGGGAGCTTCGTGAAGAATTCAGCATCCGAGTAGCTTTCGAGGATATCTTTGGCGAACGCGTTACCCGCTTTGAACGCCTCGGCGAGACGCTCGGTATCTGCCTCGTAAAGGAAGACCTGGGTCTTGAGTACGTCGCCCGCTTCCTTAGCAATGGCCTCGTCATCTCCCAGCGCGAGGTCGAGAAGAACCTCAACGGAAGGGCCCCCCTTCATGTGGCTCAACAGCTCAAAGGCAAAGCTTGGCGTGATCTCTGGCACATCGGCCTGCCCCAGGATGATCTCCTTTAGAAAGTCGGCCTTAACGCGGCCCGCCGGCGTAGTGCCCGGGAGAGTGTTGTAGATGAAGAAATTGAGCGAGTCGGCGCGATGCGCATGGCCGGTCTCTTTGATTTGCTCGATGATCTCTGCCGTGAGCGCAGCGTCGTCGATCGGCTTGGGACTCAACCCCTCGCCCTTACGCGTTTCGATCTCTTCGAGGTACGCTGCGTATAAGCTCATGATAGACCTCATAAAAAAGCACTGAATTTAGCTTTCCTAGCCGGGTCTCAGACCGTGTGGCGAGCTGGAGGGAAGCTTGCTGTATGCAGCGGTATACCAAGGGGCTTTGAGGCGCAAGTTCAAGGGCAGTGACATCTTGACCCAACATCAACTTTTCTTGACGGAAATGCCCTAGGTCGAGCTCAGAACAAGCGCGCCAGACGCGCGGCACCCACGCTCGCCTCGGTCTCGATGGCCGTGTGGAGTGGAATGCCCAGCGCTGCCTCCCGAATGGCGCTGAAGACAGGGTTCTTGCTGGCCCCACCTGCGGAGTAGATGCGGCTCGGCATCGGTCCACCATTGGTCGAGATCAGGCGATAGGCGTCCACCTCGATCCGCGCGATCCCTTCGAAGAGACCTTGGAGAAAATGCGCATCTGACGGGGGTCGGGGCGTGAGGCGAGGCTGGAGGTCCGGGTCATTTACCGGGAACCGCTCGCCGGGCTCCAGCAGCGGATAGTAGTCGAGGCCCGTGGGCGTTCCGGGGTCAATCTCGCCACTCAGGTGGTCGAGCTCTTGGGGCGTAAAGAAATGTGCGAGCACCGCCCCGCCGGTATTCGACGCACCGCCCACGAGCCAGAAATCGCCGAGCCGATGGGAGTAGAGCCCCATGGATGGCAGATCGACGCGCTGCTCGCTCAGCACTTTGATGGCAAGCGTAGAGCCAATGGACGTCACCGCGACTCCCTTTTGCATCGGCGCGGCAGCGAGGAAAGCGGCAATACTGTCTGTGGTCCCGGCATGGACTTGAGCCGAAGGGGAGAGCCCAAGCTGCCCCGCGACGGCGGGATCGAGACCTGCCCATGCCGCGCCAGGCGCATCCACCTGAGGCAGCAGGCTGTCGCCCAAAAGCTCCCCGATCCACGTGGGCCAGGCAGCCTCCTCAGGGTCAAACCCGGTCTTGAGCGCATTGTTGAAGTCCGAGCGACCCCCTACCCCCATGAGCTTTGCCGCGATGAAATCCGCCTGGTGGAGCAGATGCGCCGGAGCCCGCTCAGCGTCTCCTAAGAGCCGCAAAGCGCGGGCAAGGGCCGAATTCGAGCCTTGGGTGATGTGATCTTTGGTGGGGCAGACCTCCCTGATCCGTTCGGCTTCCGCCACGAACCCTTTAGAATTGTACATGAGCGCCGCGCCCACCGGGGTCAGATTGGCATCCGTGAGGACCATGCTCCCCGACGTGCCATCCACCGCAATCCGGTCGATCTCTTCGCCGGAGCGGCCCAGCTCCCTGAGCGCGGCAACCTGCGCCGTGATGCAGTGAGCGACGGCGAGCCACCATCCGCTGGCGTCGATCTTGCCCGGCTCTTCGGCCACATGGGCCGCTCGCGCCGTGGAAAGCACACCACCATCTGCCTCAAGCACGCTCGTGCGGACGCCGCTCGTTCCGATATCTATGCCGAGCGAAAGGCTCACGCCCGTGCCGCCAGGGCCTGCCGATACTTCTCCGCATCCCAGTCGAGGAGCTCGGCCTCAGCTTCTTCTCCAATAGGCTCCGCGCTCCAATCCTCTGGGAGGCGGCGGAACACGTCGCTCAGGCAAGTCAGCATGGCGCGTTGGGCATCCGTCGCGTCATCGCGAAGGAGCACGCCCTCGTCGCGGAGGATTGCCGGCGGGTTACCATCATGGTCCCCCTGCGGCAGGCGGGGGCCCAGAAAGACAACATGGTCCGGGTAATATGAGCCTGCGAGGGCCAGCTTTGAGGCGCGGGTATCTCCTGCGATCCAGCTTTCCGGCGCCCAGCTAAAGCCCTCCGGCGCGTCTCCTTGATCACCTTGCTCAACGCCCCTCGGAACCATGGCGAGACGGCTCTCCACCTCCGCAATCGTGGCGCTTACCTCCTCTACGGTCGGGCCAAAGCAGAGCAGCCCGTGGTTTTGCAGGATGACGATCCGCGTCTCCTCCGTCACCCGCGCCATGATCTCACGCGTGAGCGGCAGGCCCGGCTTGGCATAGGGCACCATCACAAAGGGCAGGCCCGCGAGCTTATCGCGCGCGGCCACGCGGCCCTCGGGGCTGATCGCGTGGGTGAGCGTGGCAACAGAATGGGTATGGGCCACGACCGCATGGTTGAGCGCTGCGTGAAAGGTCGTCTCAATCGAGGGCCTAAGTGTCACGGCCGGGTCGAGCCCGGTGGATTTACAGCTGCCGTCGCCCGCCCCGTTGGCCTCCGCCCGCGCGGCGGCATGGTCCACCGCGACAAAGATCTGCTGCCGCTCCGCATTGGCGAGCTCGGTCCCGGAAGCCTTGATCCACATCACCCCGCCCCCTTTGATCGAGGTATTCCCACCCGGGCCCTGCACCTGAAGCGGATCCTGGCCCAGCCGGGCAGACATGGCGCGGAACGCGTCAGTGAGGAGTTCGGGACGTGTGGTCATTGGACCTCTCCGATGAAGTATGTAGGCGGTGCGGCGGGTTTCAGGCTTGCGAGCGCCTCTTCCCAGGGCGCGGCGCGAAAGCTTTCCGCGTAGAGGCCGCCGCCGACGAGAACGCTGTCCCAGCCCGCGTCAGCAGCGCCCGCGATGTCGTGCTCGAGGCTGTCCCCCACCATGAGGAGCTTTTCCGTGCCCAGCGCCTCAGCGAGGCTGTCAAAGATCGGGCGGTGGGGCTTGCCGTAAAAGGTGACTTCACCGCCCATCTCGAGATAGGCGAAAGCCAGCGCGCCAGGCGAGATAACATAGCCATCGGCGCGCGGTGATTTGCGGTCGGGGTTCGAACAGAAGACCGGCAACCCAAGTTTCAGTGCCAGCTCTAAAACTGGCTCCCACCCCTGCAAGGTGCTGCCATCAGGCAGGCCCATGAGGAGGACCGCTTCGGCCTTATCAAGGGGCTCAAAGGCGAGGGTGAGACCCACGGCCCAATCCTCCGCATCGCCGTTTGCTCGCTCAATCGGATGGAACCTGCGATGCGGGATGAGACCCCGCTCGATATCCCGCCAAAGCGCCTCACCGCTCGTCATCACGACCTCAAAAGGGCGGTCGAAGCCCATGGCAACGATCCTCTCGGCATTGGGGGCCGCGCGTTTGCCAGAATTGGACAGCACCGCAACCGGCGTCGGAATGCCCTCCAAGGCCTGGATCGCGCCCGCATAAGCTTCGGTCCCGTTATGCAAAACACCCCATTGATCGAACACAATCGCATCGTAGCCAGAGGCGATCTCGGCAAGGGTGTCGATGCGCTGGGTCACGGCTGGGTCACGGGGCTCAGTATTCGGCCATGTCCTTAGGGTTGGTGAGACCGGCCAGATAGGCCTCCGCCTCATCCTTCGTCATCGCGGGGGCGGCCTTATCGGCCATGCCAGCCGGCATGTCACCGAAATAAAACTGGAAACCAGGGATCGGCTGGCGGCGGTTGCGGATGGGCATGCCCTCGTAGGGGAAGACATCAGAGCGCGCATTGGCTGCCTCGTCATGGCAGGGCAGCACGTAATCGGCGCGCTTGTCGATCTCTTCCACCGACTTCCAGCCTTCGTAAGAGTTCACGAAACGCGCGGGCACCCAGTGACGCCATTTCTCCGCCGGGTTGGGCTCGAGGTTGCGCTCCACAAAAATTGCGTCGCCCGCAACGACAATATCGCCAGCGCTCGTGGCGACCGTGACGCACATGTGGCCTACCGAATGGCCCGGCGAGTGGAACATGGTGATGCCAGGCAACACCTCGCATTCGTCTTCCACGGCCTCGAACACACAGCCAGCATAAGCCTGCTCGACGCCGATATTAGCCTCATAGGTGCGGTAGTAGAGCGGCAGCGGGTTATAGGCCATTTCGATCTCAGCCTTGGGGGCGATGTAGCGGGCGTTTTTGAATTCTTTCATGTTCTGCACATGGTCCCAGTGCAGGTGGGTAAAAACGATCGCGTCGATC
>JBCCYG010000187.1:0-4839 GCA_039190145.1 Pseudomonadota bacterium
CCTGCCTTTACCAGAGGCACGATAGGTATCGCGGCCCTCGCGGCGCTGGTCCTCTGGGCATTCAGCTCCTTCTACACGGTGCGCCCAGAAGAGCAGTCGGTGGAGCTTTTCCTCGGTGAATTTCAAAGCATCGGCCAGCCCGGCCTGAACTTCGCGCCCTGGCCGGTGGTCACGGCGGAGGTCATTCCGGTAACCCGCGAACAGACGGTCGAGATCGGCACGGGTCGTTCGGGCGGCGATGCGGGCCTCATGCTCACCGGTGACGAGAACGTAGTCGATATCGACTTCCAGGTCGTTTGGAACATTCGCGACCCCGCTCAGTACCTCTTTAACCTTGCCAGCCCGCCCGAGACGATTTCGGCAGTGTCTGAGTCGGCCATGCGCGAGATCATCGCGCAGTCGAACCTCGCGCCGATCCTGAACAGGGACCGTGCTGTCATTGCGCAGCGGCTTGAAGAGCTGATCCAATTAACGCTCGATGGCTATGAGTCCGGTATTAACGTGATCCGCGTGAACTTTGACCGGGCAGACCCGCCGGGCGACGTGATCGCGGCCTTCCGTGACGTTCAGGCTGCAGAGCAGGAACGTGACCGGCTGCAAAACGAAGCGGACGCCTATGCGAACCGGGTCCTTGCAGAGGCGCGTGGTGAGGCGGCTCAGCTCCTTGAGCAGGCCGAGGGCTATCGCGCGCAGGTGGTCAACGAGGCGGAGGGTGAGGCATCGCGCTTCTCGGCTGTTCTCGCGCAGTATCTCAACCAGCCAGACATCACGCGGAAGCGTCTCTATTTAGAGACGATGGAGCAGGTGCTCGGCCGCGTGGACAAGATCATACTCGACGACACGTCGGGCGCCGGCGGTGGTGGCCAGGGTGTGATCCCGTTCCTTCCTCTCAACGAACTGCGCCGCAGCGCGGGCAACTCGGGGAGCAACTAATATGAGACGTACAACTTATCTCATTCCCGTCGTGGTGGCGGTTGTGGCTCTAGCCCTGTCGTCCCTGTTCATCGTGGACGAGCGCGAGAAGGCGCTGGTGCTCCAGTTTGGTCGCGTTGTGCAGATCAAGGAAGACCCAGGTCTCGGCTTTAAGATTCCGCTCATCCAAGAAGTGGTGCGGTACGACGACCGGATCCTGTCGATCGACGTGGACCCTCTCGAAGTCACGCCGCTCGATGATCGTCGTCTCGTGGTGGATGCCTTTGCACGCTACCGTGTGACTGACGTGGAGCGGTTCCGTCAGGCCGTGGGTCTTGGTGGTGAAATCGCAGCAGCCGCGCGGATGGATGACATCCTGCGCGCGCAGCTTCGGGAAACGCTTGGTAGCGTGAGCTCAAACGACATCCTGTCCCAGGATCGTGCTGCGCTCATGCTGCAAATCCGAAACGGTGCCGCTTCCCAGGCGAGCGCGCTTGGCCTGTCGGTTGTTGATGTGCGTCTGAAGCGGACCGACCTGCCGCAGGAAAACCTCGAAGCCACCTTTGAGCGGATGCGTGCAGAGCGTGTTCGGGAAGCAACCGACGAGCGCGCGCGGGGTAACGAAGCCAAGCAGCGTATCCAGGCGCAAGCAGACCGGACCGTGGTCGAGCTTGTTTCTGACGCGAACCGCCAAAGCGAGATCATTCGCGGTGAGGCTGATGCCGAGCGCGAGCGTATCTTTGCGGAGGCCTTTGGTCAGGACCCGGAGTTCTTTGAATTCTACCGCTCGCTCACGGCCTATCAGCGTTCGCTTCAGGGCAATAACTCGACCCTCGTCTTGTCGCCGGATAGCGAGTTCTTTGACTACCTGAAGACGGACCAGCCGACCCGGCCATAATGAGCTGGGTTCTGCTCGGTCTCGGGCTTGTACTTATCGTGGAGGGGCTGGTGTACGCACTGGCCCCTTCTCTCGTTGAGCAGCTTCTCCAAACGCTCAAAGAGCTTCCCATCGAAGCGCGGCGATTAATTGGATTTGTCGCCCTGGCCGCTGGGGCAGCGCTTGTGATCTTGGCGGCCTGGCTTGGGCTCTAATTCGTCGCGGATAGCGCGAAGGTGAGCTTTGCTTGGGTAAGTCTGGATCGTTTAGTGACGGATGGCCCGCGTGACAGGAAGAAGCGGTAAATGCGTGTCACGAACGCGTTTGCTTCGGTGAGAAGCGCGGCCGGCGTTAACTCTTTTCAGCGTTCTTGCTCTGCCTGACAGCAGCCCAAACCAATGGGATATTTACGTGTCGGTGCGCGCACAACGGTGACATCGAGGAGCGCGCAGTGCTTGCTAAATTGACTGACCACGACGGCTGATCGAAGAGCAGTGATGAAGCAATAAATGCACCTGTGGACCGGGTTCCAGTTTAAATGAGGGGGTGTGGCAAATATCTTGGAAACAAAGACTTATGGGGATCTCCGGCTTGGATAGAGTGTGTTTCTGGCTCTTGGAGCGCGCCGATCCATCGCGCGGAATTCAACGGAGCCTGTAGTCTCACTCGATCCAGATCGCGGGCAAATTCCCTCACCGGCGAACGCTCCCGAAAAGTTCACTGTCCAGTCACGTGGGAGTTACAGTTGTTTTCTCCTATTTGCGTTGCAACCATGTCACCCTACTTTCACTCTTACACGACCCGGGCGGCATGCCCGCATTGAGGAAGACCCCGAAGGAGTAGTCGATGACACGTCACGCGCTTGCCATCACCGATACCGCCCCGCGCAGCCGCGCGATACAGGCGCTCATGGTCGGTTTGGTGGCTCTGGCCCTAATGATGGCCCAAACAATCGCAGCCAAGGCCCAGACCGCGCCGCCGAGCTTTGCGGACCTCGCCGACCAAATCAGCCCCTCCGTTGTGAACATAACGACCTCCACCACGGTGGCTGGACGCACGGACCAAGGCCCACAGGGTATCGTTCCGGAGGGCTCCCCCTTTGAAGACTTTTTCCGCGAGTTTGAAGATCGCCGCGGATCCCCCGGCCAACGGCCACGCCGTTCTTCGGCACTTGGCTCTGGCTTTGTTATTTCTGAGGACGGGTTTATCGTCACAAACAACCACGTGATCGAAGGCGCCGATGAGATTACCATCGAGTTTTTCTCAGGCGACACGATGGTTGCTGAGCTTGTGGGTACAGACCCCAACACCGACATAGCGCTTCTTAAAGTGAGCTCTGACGACCCGCTCCCGTTCGTGCCATTTGGTGACAGTGACACGGCGCGCGTTGGCGACTGGGTCGTTGCCATGGGCAACCCTCTTGGCCAGGGCTTCTCAGTATCTGCCGGTATCGTATCAGCGCGTAATCGTGAGCTTTCGGGCACCTATGACGACTACATCCAAACAGACGCCGCAATTAACCGCGGTAACTCTGGGGGCCCGCTCTTTAACCTCGAGGGCGAGGTGATCGGCGTGAACACCGCGATCCTGTCGCCCAATGGAGGCTCAATTGGCATCGGCTTCTCCATGGCGTCGAACGTTGTGACCAATGTCGTCGATCAGCTCCAGGAGTTTGGTGAGACGCGCCGGGGGTGGCTTGGTGTGCGCATTCAAGATGTCACTCCTGATCTCGCGGAAGCTATCGGCCTGGAAGAGGCCGTGGGCGCCGCAGTCACCGACGTGCCCGAAGGGCCCGCGCGGGATGCGGGCATGGAAACGAACGACATCATCGTGCGCTTTGATGGCGTTGAAGTGACCGACACGAGGGAGCTCGTGCGGATCGTTGGTAACTCTCCCGTTGGTAAGGAAGTGCCCGTTGTGGTCCTGCGCGAAGGGCGGACTGAAACGTTGACTGTTGTGCTCGGCCGCCGCGAAACGGCGATCGCTGTACCTGCGGCAGCTGCTGCTCCTGAAGAAGGCACAGACGAACCAGAAATGATGGAGCAACTGGGCCTGTCTCTCTCGGTTCTTGACGATGCGGTGCGCGAAGAGCTCGGTGTCGGCGACATCGAAGGGATCGTCATCACAGCTGTCGATGAAGCATCTGAGGCCTTTGAAAAGGGGCTGCGCGCCGGTGACGTGATCACGGAAGCGGGTCAGCAAACGGTGACAACGCTCAGCGCGTTTACTGAGCAGGTTGAGGCTGCCCAAGAGGCGGGCCGGAAGTCCGTGCTTCTCTTGGTTCGCCGGGGGCAGGACCCGCGCTTTGTCGCGCTGTCGCTCGAATAGCCGCACGCTTGAGCACTAGGTAGGGGCCCCTCGCGGGGCCCTTCCTTTTTGTGCCACTGGTTGTGGTAGTCTGCTTTCATGGCGAGTGAGGAACGACGCGCACATGTTTTGGCACGCCCGTTTTGGGCCGCCTTAGGCACGCTCGCTCTTGCGCTCGGTGCCGCGGGCGTCGTGCTGCCTGTTTTGCCGACCACACCTTTTGTTATCTTGGCGGCGTTCGCCTTTGCGAAGGGGTCGCCCCGCGTGGCGCGGTATCTGGAGGAGCATCGGGTTTTCGGCCCGATGATCGCGGATTGGCGCGCGCATGGGGCCATTGCGCCGCGCTACAAGGTGATCGCGCTCATAATGATGGGAGGTGCGCTGCTGCTAAGCTTTTACTTGGGGTTTCCGGGATGGGTGATCGGGGTGCAGACGGGCTGTATCGCGCTCGCTGCCCTGTTCATCTTGTCGCGCCCGGGTGGGGAGCCTTAGCTCTCACGCGCAATGGCGACGAGGCCGAGCTGCCGCGCGGCGGCGAGGCTTAGGATGGCGCTGTCGAGACCCCGAGGTTTCTGGAAATCACGGATGGCGCGGCGGGTGATGGCATCAAGCTCACCGGTGATGCCGCCAGCATAGAGCCCGCGAACCTGGAGCGCGCGTTGCAGGCTTGCCACGAAATCTGGCGTGAGATCTGCCGCGCAGGGAGTTTCAAACCAGATGTCGGTGCGCTCGCGGATGATCGC